>DAHXLB010000031.1:0-7033 GCA_027371855.1 bacterium | reverse complement strand
TCTTTTAAATCTCCATTCTCATCTATTTCTGTCTTTTTACCTCCACAATAATATACAGGGATTCTTTGTCCCCACCAAAGTTGTCTTGAAATACACCAATCTTCTATATTCTCTAACCATCTAAGGTAATTTTTTTCTTGCCTTTGTGGGTGAATATGAAGGTCACCTTTTTCCATAGCTAGAATTGCACGTTTTGCTAGATCTCTTGTCTGCATAAACCATTGATAAGAAAGTAGGGGTTCAATTACAGTATGACTTCGTTCACATATCTGGATCTTGTGTTGTATATTTTCAATCTTTACAATTAGGTCTAATTGTTCAAGATCTGATACTACGGCATCTCTTGCCTCTTTAACCTTCATACCTTTGTATTTGCCATAGGTAAGCTTTGAGTAATTATCAATTATCGATATACGTGGTAAATTGTGGCGTTCTCCAATTTCAAAATCCTCTTTTGAGTGACCTGGGGTTACTTTTAAAATTCCTGTGCCAAAGTTCTCGTCAACCGCAAAGTCTCCTACAATTGGCAACTCTTTCTCACTATAGGATCCAGATCCATCTACTGATTTTATTAGAACGGTTGTTCCAATAAGATGTTTATATCTTTTATCTTTTGGGTTAACAGCCAAAGCTGTATCAGCCATTATGGTTTCAGGTCTTGTTGTTGCAACTACTAATTCCCCGTATTTTATATAGTATAACTTTGTTTTTTCTTCTTTATATTCAGTATCAATATCGGCAAGTGCTGTTTGACAACCAGAACACCAATTTATTATTCTTTTTCCTCTGTATACTAGAGGTTCTTTGGCATTGAACATTGATATAAAGGTTTCTTGTACTTGCCTTGTAATGTTCTGGTCTAGGCTAAATTTTTCTCTACTGTAGTCTGCACTAAGCCCTATCCTTTGTTCTTGTATTGTTGCATTTTTTGCATTTTTGAGTGTAAATGCTAGACACTGTTTTACGAATTCTTCCCTGTCAAGCTCTCTTTTTCTTATTTTATTTTTTAAGAGTTCTTTCTCAAAAACAACCTCTGTTTGTATTCCGGCATGATCTTTTCCTGGCAAGAGAAGTACTTTATCTCCTCTCATTCTGTGATACCTACCCATTATGTCCTGGTATGTATTTCCAGCTACATGTCCTGTATGTAGGGGAGCATTTGCATTTGGAGGAGGAAGAGGAATTGTAAAAGTATTCTTTCTCTCATTTTTATACTCAGGGGAGAATAAATTATTGGATAGCCAGAACTCAATGATCTTTTCCTCATATTTTTTTGGATTGTATGAAACATCTTTTATGTCTAACATAATTTTTCGGATAAAAATTATTATACCTAAATTATTATATCAAAATGGAGGTTTATTAAACACATTATTAGCTTTATCCAAAAAGAAGTTGTAGTCTTTTAAGATTTTTTCTAAAATCTGGCTCTCTTCCTGGATCGAAAAACCTAGATCTCTTGCCTTGAATATATTTTTTAAGGAAATATTTATATAGATCTCTCAATTCCTCGCTCTCTTTCATACTGCTAATTTTTCCTTTTGCCAATAGGTATGTGAATCTTTTATCTGTCTGATGAGGAATTTCTAGAGTATCAACAACACCTTCCCTTATAAGTTGCATAAGGCTGGTTGTTACATATGCCTGTATTAATCTTAAGGTTGTCATTTTTATCCTTATAGAGATATCCTCTCTATATTCTGGTATGGCAGTATCCCTGTAATCAAATGCGAAATAATCTTGATCTTCCAAGGTCTCATCAAGCTTAGTTTTAAAATACTTTACCCTGTATCTTTCTTTCCTTATGAGGGGTCTAGCATCTCTTCCTCTTTCTCTGAGGAAGGTGTCAAATTTAGACTTCATTAGTCTAAATATTGTATAATCTCCCGATATAAATTCTGCATCAATTACCCGGGATGGGTAGTTATCGTTTTTATATCTGCCATCCTCTTGTGGAATTCCATTCTGATATTTATAAAAATCCAAATCTAAATATTTAACCTCAATTATGGGAAATATGTCTGGTATTTGCCTTAATCTTCCCCTAGTGGTTTCTACTGTTTCCAATAAGTCACTTGATCCAGCAACCAATGCTACTTCCAAAGGAGATGTCTTTCCTGCATTTTCTCTTCTTGCGTCAGAACCAACGGTTATAATAGCAATACCGTTCACATCTTCAAGAAAATTTTCTCTGTAGATACATTTATATTCTGGCATAAGGGTAGAATTGTATCAAAATAATGGCTAAATTGGAATATTTTCTAGAAATCATTGATAAATAAAGGGTAGAGTGTTACACTATGCATAGTTCATAGTGTAATATGCACTATGCATATTTAGGTATGGATAAAACTAGAGATAAAATAATTAAATATATCGAAATAAATCATGCTGCAAGACCAGAGGAGCTTATAAGGGAATTTGGTCTTTCCAAAAGAGCGATTTTCAAACAATTAGAAAATCTATTGAATGCAAATATCCTTGGTAAAAGAGGAACTCCTCCGCTGGTAGTATATTTTCTAAAGGATCTAGATCACAAAGAGGGTAATGAAACGTTGTCTACAGAAACTAAATCTTATAATCCTTGGGATATAGACCCTAAGGACCTAGATATTTTATATCAAAATTTTTTGATAATTACACCGAAGGGAGAGATGAAAAGAGGGTTTGAAGCATTTTCTTACTGGTGTAGGGAAAGAAACCTTGACCTCAAAAAAAATATTAAAGACTATATACAAATTATTGGTGAATATAATAAATTTAAAAAAGATGGATTCATTGATGGTATGTATAAAATGGATCAAACATTTAAGGGTTCAGTTTTTTTAGATAAGTTATACTATCTTGAGTTTTATAGTATTGAAACATTTGGGAAAACAGAGCTTGGGACCTTATTGTTATATGCAAAACAAGGTCAAAATAGAAATTTAATGAAGATACTTTTTTCAGAAGTATACCCGCGTATTTTAAAATTAATAAAAAAAGAAAAAATAGATGCAATAGGATTCATTCCTCCAACTCTAAGAAGAGAGGTTCAATTTATGAAGGAAATGGAACGCTATATGAATATTGGTATCAAAATCCTTGATCTTCCAAGAATTAATATAGTAAAAACATCAGGGGCTATTGTTGTAGCTCAAAAAAGTCTTAATAAACTTGAGGATAGAATTGAAAATGCCAAAGACACCATCTTTATAGATGATTTTAGAAAGTATAACAATATATTGTTAATAGATGATGCAGTAGGTTCTGGGGCTACATTGAATGAAACAGCAAAAAAACTAAAGGAAAAAAATATTGTTCAGGGAAAAGTTGTAGGCTTAGGGCTTACAGGAAGCTTTAAAGGTTTTGATGTTATAAATGAGATATAACCTATGTTCTCTAGTGAAAACAATGTTTACTTACATAAAGGTACTAAACTTGCAGTTATAGGTGTTTGCGGTGATTGGAAACAGTACGTATTGTTAAGTTTCCAAGAGCTATTTTTATTTACAAGATCGAACTCCATTATATTCGTTTGATTCTGATTTTGTACTTTCAAAATGGATATACTTGGTAATTCTGTAACAATTGTTACTTGTGGATTTGTCAAAGCCCCTGATTCTCTTGTTATTGGATTAACAGCATGCACATTTTTCATGTATGCTTTTAGAGTAGTTCTAAACTGTGGTGTTATTGGGCAAGAAGTGTTTTGTATACATGTATTATATTTTGATAAGATGCTTTCTGTTACTAATACTGGATTTTGGTTTGGAATAGACCCAGTCTCTTTTTTTGAAATTGAAGATGCCGTTGTCTTGGAGTTTTTATAAACTACAATTTTAGGTTTTTGCAATACATTCTGTGTAAACAGCAATATTATAATTACTGCTAAAACAATTATTATTATATCTTTTCTGTAAAAATTTACTTTATTCATAATTATTCATTGGGCTTAGAACATTTTACCATATTTTATCTAATAATTTCACTAACTGATAAGTCTGGACTGCACTACATATCTTTGAGCCCCAATACCTGGAGGAATACACGTCATTAAAGTAAGATACTTTACGCCTTTTGGAAATTGTCATACTGAAAATCATTTGGCTGTACTATTTTTGAGTAATAAGAAGTTTTAATAGTCTTTGAGCGTAAAGTGTTTGTATGCCTAAAAACACTATATAGTTTATTACGAAATTATGATTTTTAAAATAATGTTTTTTATAAAATATCCACATAGATTTATAACCTGCCATGATCCATTTTTTCTTAGTTTTGTTGTCAGCTTTTGTATATTTTCTGCTTGATTCTTTTATACCACCAGAGGCTCCTTTGTAATGAATAATAGATGTTTTTGGATAGTACATAATTCTAAAACCTCTCTTTTTTAATCTATAACATAAATCTATATCCTCTCCCATAGCCCAAAATGCTTCATCAAAGAGACCCTCCCGAAACGAAGATTCTTTAATAGAGGTTCTCCTAATAAACATAAATGCCCCTGTGCAAGAGTCTATCTCTGTTTCTTTGTCAATTGGAGAATCTATATTATACCCCCTAAATATTGGAGATATTTTATATAAATAGAATAATTTTCCAAGGCTATTTTTTATTGAAGGAAATTGTCTCATACATGCTTTATCAAGAGTGCCATCTGGAAGTAATACTTTGCACGTAGAGAGAGCAATCTCTTTGTGCTTCTCCATATATGTATACATTACATCACAAGTATCTTTAGATAATTTTGTATCTGGGTTTAAAACTAATATATATTTACCTGTTGATAATTTATATCCTTGGTTATTTGCCTTGGAAAATCCTACATTATCTTCATTCTTTATGTATTTTATATATTTTGAATGCTTGGTCTTTAAAGGGTTAAACTGACTCCCAAATATCTTATATGTGTCATCACTCCCGTTGTCTATTATTATAATTTCAATATTTAGATTGCTTGTCTTTATTATCTCATCTAATCCATTTATAAGTTCTGAAAGAAGGAATTTAACGTTATATGTTACGATGATAATTGACAGATCCAAAGGATTAAAATTCTTTGAAATTTCTTGATTTTCTGTTGCTATGTTCATGATATCTAGGTTATATTATACCAGAACCATTATTTATAATGGTAACCATAATGAATCTAGTAGATTAAATTTTCCTTTTAAAGCTAATTTATCGTATAATGAATTTATGAATCAAAACGACAAAGATCTTCTTTTTGAATTTGTAAAAACCGATTTTACGCTTCGTTATAACAATTCTGTATTAGGATTTTTATGGGTAGTCATAAAACCACTTTTGATGTTTACAGTTATGTATATTGTATTCTCAATTTTACTTGGTCACTCTGTAAAATACTATGCCCTGTACCTTCTGATCGGAATTATAATGTATAACTTTTTTAATGAGGTTACAGTGAACGGACTTAATTCCTTAGTCCAAAAGAAAGAAGTTATGCTCAAGGTGAATTTTAAAAGACATCTTGCTGTAATAGGAGCTACCTTGATTGCAGTTATAAATTTGTTCTTCAATCTTTTAGTCGCTATTGTATTTTTTGCATATAATAGAGTTTTACCAAGCTTTGAAGATTTGGCAGTATTTCTATTCTGCATTCTAGCTTTATATATTCTTGGTCTTGGAGTGGCATTTCTAATTAGTATATTATATGTTAAATTCAGAGACCTTCAGCATATATGGGAAATATTAATGCTTGTAGTTTTTTATCTTACCCCAATAGTGTATCCAATAAGTCTAATAAAAGGGAAGGCACAGTATCTTATTGATGCAAACCCATTAACTCATATATTAAATTTTGCAAGAGAAGCTTTAATTTATAATAAATTTTTATCTGTATACTCTACACTTGTTATATTTGGATTATCTCTAATTTTTCTATATATAACCTATCATTTCTTTGAGAGGAGTATTAAGAAAATTGCTGAAGAGTTTTAACTCTAGAGTTTTGATATTAAATAAATATTATGGAAGATAATGTAATAGAAGTAAAAAATATTCAAAAAGAATTTAAAATTCCTCAAGAGAGAAAGACTCAACTTAAGGAACACTTTATACACCCTTTTAAGAAAACGAAATATATTGAATTTAAGGCTTTATCAGATATATCCTTCGAGGTTAAAAAAGGAGAGTTTTTAGGCATCATAGGTAGGAATGGGTCAGGTAAGAGCACACTTTTAAAAATAATAGCAGGAATTTATCTACCAGACCGTGGTACAGTAAAAACCAAGGGTAAACTTATTCCTTACCTAGAACTTGGGGTTGGTTTCAACATGGAACTTACAGCAATAGAGAACATATTCTTAAATGGAGTAATTCTTGGGATACCTAAGGAGGAACTTAAAAAAACATATAAATCTATTATTGAATTTGCAGGAGTAGAGGGTTTTGAACAAACCCAACTTAAAAATTATTCCTCTGGTATGCAAGTAAGATTGGCTTTTGCAATAGCAATACAAGCAAAAGGGGATGTTTATTTACTTGATGAGGTTTTAGCTGTAGGTGATAATGCTTTCCAGCAAAAATGTTTCAATACATTTAGGGAATTTAAAAAGCAAGGGAAAACGATCATTTTTGTTTCACATGCAATGGGAGCTATAGAAGAATTTTGTGATAGAGTAATCCTTATTGATAAAGGAAAAGTACAAAAAGAAGGAAATCCATTTGATGTTGTTAAGAAATATGGAGATATGTCAATTTTAAATGATGCTAGGAAAAAAGAGATAAAATCAAATGAAGGTTTTGGGTTTCAATCTGTTAAATTCTTAGATTCTGAAATGTCAGAGAATGTTAGTTTTAATTTTGAAGACAAGCTTACAATAAGGCTTTCATATAAGTTACAAGAAGAGGTTCAATATCCTATATTTACAATAGTTTTAACAAGAAACGATGGAGTAGTTGTAGCTTCTTGCAGTAGTAAAGATTCAAAACCAAAAATAGAAGGAATTAATGGAGAGGGATATGTTGATTTTACAATTGATAAAGTAAAATTATTTGCAGGCGTATATTCTATAACCGCAGTTTTATATAA
>DAHXLB010000026.1:0-55633 GCA_027371855.1 bacterium | reverse complement strand
CAAAATCTACCAAATTCTCTACCACTTGCTCTTGCAGGAAGAGTTCTTGTAAAGGTTACAAACTATAACGGAAATATACAAACTGGCTCTATGATCACAGGATCTACATTTGCTGGATACGGAGAACTTGCAACTAATTCTGGGCAGGTTGTTGGAATGGCACTAAATTCTCTAACATCTAGTACACCAGGAGTTTCAACATTTACATATAATGGTACAAACTATCTAAAAGGAGAGATATTGATGTTAGTCAAGAATGAATACTATAGTCCTATTACATCACAAATTTCTGGTTTATTACCTCAAGATTTACAAGACATTGGGGGTAACATAACAATTACAAATAATTTAACGGTCACTGGTAGTTTAACAATTGGAGGGAATATAATATCGAATGGAGGAACTCCAACCATTACCTTAAATCCAAATTCAGGAACAGGTGCAAATGCTACTCTAAATTCAGGTTCAACCGATGTTGCGGGAGTAGTGAATTTTACTACAGGAACATCCTCATTAAACAGTGGAACTCAATTTGTTGTGCAGTTTAAAACCCCATATACAGCTGTACCTAGAGTCTTAATTACACCTTCAAATCCTTTTGCAGGTATCAACATGAATGCTCTGGGTGTTTATGTAATAGATACTACTCAGGGATTTAGCATAGATTTCTCAAAAATTCCTCCTTCATCAAGTTTATTCTCTTGGAATTATTTTATAATACAATAATAAAGTTTTGATAGTAATAGATGTGATATAATCAGTAGTATTAAGATATTAGTATCAAGATACTCTAGATATGTCAGGACATTCAAAGTGGTCTACAATAAAAAGAAAGAAAGGAATAAATGATCTAACCAGAGCGAAGGTATTTACAAAACTTTTATTTCAAAT
This sequence comes from bacterium, assembly GCA_027371855.1. GTDB lineage: Bacteria > Patescibacteriota > Dojkabacteria > JAKAPS01 > JAJZLI01 > JAJZKG01. The sequence goes on along the minus strand of DAHXLB010000026.1, from coordinate 54,742 downwards.
ATCCAATGCTACTAAATCTGGTGGTGATGATCCTAAAAATAACTATACTCTAAAGCTTGCTTGTGATAAGGCTAGAGAAGCAAATATTCCTATAAGTACAATTGAAGGTGTTATAAAAAAAGCTAGTTTAGTAGAGGTAAATGATGACACAGAAGATGCTGAATATGAGGTATTATATATACCAATTGATGATGGAGGATATAAATTAAATGTTGAGTTACTTATTGATTGCCAAACCTCAAGAGGATTATCCTCAAATAAAAATAGGCTAATTGCAGAAATAAGGGAAGTAGTCTCAAGGAATGGTGGAAAAATGCTTTCCCAGGGTTCAATATCATGGGATTTTATCCCTTTAACACTTATAACCATTAAGATCAATAGCAGTGATAATCAATCAAAAAAATCTAATAATAAATTAAACCTAGGTGGAGCAAATGGTAAATATATTATAGATGTATTAAGTTTTGAAGAAGAGCTTTTATCTATAGATGGAGTATATGATTATGAATATGACAAAGATGCTAGTATATATTCTGATATAGATAATGAATTTAGAATATATACTACACAAGATAATGCAAATATGGTAAGAGATATTATTTTAGACAAAGGTTACTTGATTGACAATATAGAAAATGTAAAAGTAGCTAAAAATAAGTTAAAAATAGAGGATTCTGGTACTGCAGTTATAGATAAAATAGATTCTTTTGTTGATGCAATAGAATCTGTTGATGGTGTTATTAATACATATTTAAATATATAAAATCCATGAATACTACTGATGTAAATGTAAAAAGAACAATTATTGGAATAGATCCTGGGTTTGCAATACTAGGGTGGGGGATTATACAGGGATTGGATGCTAGTTCGGTTGATAATGTGGAGTGGGGAGCTATTACAACTAAGGCTCATGAGAATATAGAAGAAAGGCTGCTTAAAATTTATAATGAATTAAATGAGATAATTGATTTATATAAACCTCAGGAAATATCTCTAGAAAAGGTATTTTTTAATAGTAATGCAAAAACTGTTATCTCGGTAGGACAATCACAAGGGATAGTACTTCTTATTGCAGCACAAAGAAATATTCCCGTTTATCAATATACTCCACTGCAAGTAAAAAGTGCTTTAACAGGTTATGGTGTTGCTGATAAAAAACAAATACAGAATATGTTAAAATTGTTATTACGACTTTCTGATGTACCTAAACCAGATGATGCTGCAGATGGAGTTGCTCTAGCTTTGTGTCATATGCAAACACAAAGAGGTTTATCTTAAAGAGGCTGGCCTCAAGTAAATTTTTATGATTGGATATTTAAAAGGGAATGTAATATATAGAGGTACTGATTATCTAGTAATAGAGGTTAATAATGTTGGGTATAAGGTGGAGGTTATAAAGCCTTTGATGCTAAAAGAAGATGTTTCTGAAATTGAAGTATTTATCTATTCTGATGTAGGTGATAAGTATTTTAGACTTTTTGGTTTTCCTAATAAAGAAGATCTTTTTCTTTTTGAAAAATTAATTTCTGTATCTGGTATAGGTCCTAAAGGTGCTTTAAATATACTTTCTTATCATCAATCTCAGATTTTAGTGAAGGCAATTATTGAAGAAGATTCCAATTTTTTATCGTCAATTCCAGGATTAGGTAAGAAGGTTGCTGAGAGAATTGTTCTTGAACTTAGAGGAAAACTTGATAATTTTAAATATGAAGGAGTATCTTTAAATAGAGATGTTCAAGATGCACTTATATCTTTAGGTTTCTCATATGAGGAAATATCAGTTATATCTAATGATTTGGTTGGAATTATTGATACTAAAGATGCTGTAAAGAAAGGACTAATCCTATTGAAAGGTTCTGGATCTAAAGGCAACGGTAATTTATAATGATAATATGAAAGGTAAAGATGTGAGCACAACAGATACTGAAAATAAAACTATAAATACTAAAAGATCAGATTCTAATGATACACTCATTACTGTTAGACCAAAACTATTTAAGGATATTATAGGCAGGGATAAGGAGAAAAAGAGTTTAAATATTTTGATAGAATCTGCAAAGATGAGGGGTGATTCTGTTGACCATATACTTTTTTATGGTCCTCCGGGGTTAGGTAAAACAAGTTTATCATATGTTGTTGCTAATGAAATGGGTGTTAATATAAAGGTAACATCAGGTCCTGCCATTGAAAGGACTGCAGATCTGGCAGCTATACTTACTAGTTTGAATAAGCAGGATATTTTATTTATTGATGAAATACACAGACTTCCTAAAATTGTGGAGGAGATGTTATATCCAGCTATGGAAGATTTTGCATTTGATATTATTCTTGGAGCTGGTCCATCTGCAAGGACAATGAGACTAGAGCTTGAAAGATTTACTATAATAGGGGCAACAACGAGGTTAGGGCTTTTATCTTCACCTCTACGTGATAGATTTGGAGTTACATTTAGACTTGATTTTTATAATGATATAGAGATAGGAAAGATATTAAAGAGAAGTGCAGATATATTAAATATATCAATTAGTGATGATGCTATATCTGAAATTGCATCACGCAGCAGAGGAACAGCGAGAGTAGCAAATAAACTACTTCGTAGGGTAAGAGATTATAGTCAGGTGTATAAGATAAATAAGATTGATAATGCTACAGTTCTACTTGCTATGTCTGCTCATGATATAGATAAACTAGGGTTGGATGCCTTAGATATAAAGCTTTTAAAGGTAGTAATAGAAAAATTTAATGGAGGACCTGTGGGAATTAATACTATAGCTGCGGCATTATCTGAGGATACTAGTACTATTTCGGATGTATGTGAACCATATTTAATACAATCAGGTTTTCTAAAGAGGACATCTAAGGGTAGAATTGCAACTAAATTGGCATATGATTATTTAAATCTTGATTATAATGAACAACTCTCCTTTCTATAATCCAAATGTGAAGGTAAAATCTATAATATCAATATTTGTAGTGTCTATATTGCTATATTTTGAATTTATTTCTCATACTAATTTTTATGTATTTACAATTATTTTGCTTTTAGTATCATATATATCTAGTTTATGGATAATAAATTTTAAGATATCTCTACTTGGTATGTTAAGTTATATAAGTTTTATCTTTATTCTTATTTTTTCCTTTAGTTTTTTTATATTTAATGTCTTTTCATATATTTCCCAACCTGGGTTGTTATTTTATTTAACAATTACCATACTTTTTGTTATTTTTTTGATATTTTTATATTCTTCCTTCTTAAATTTGTCTATTATAGATGCCTCATATATAGAAAATGTACCTCTTGCACAATTCAGTTATACTTCAAATTATGTTATATCTCTTTTCATAAGTTATTTATTTTTTATTTTTGTTCTATCAAATAGAGTAGGGGTTACATTTTCTATTTTAGTCATGTTTGTTGGTATGTTTGTTTTATCTGCACAGTTTATGTGGAATTTAATATACGTATCTAGGGATATAGTGAGATACTCTTTAATTGTTGCTTTTATGATGAGTACCTTTTATCTGGTAGTTCTATTTATGCCACAAAGTTTCTTTATTACAGCATTATTTCTAACAGTCATCACTTTTATATATGATGGGATTATTATCCATTATAAGAAAAGTCATCTTTCACAAAGGATTTTTTTAGAGTACACGATAATATTTGTAGTAGTATTTATATTGTTTATACTCCTTCCAGGGTGGGGTATTGCTGGAGGGATATTATAAAAGGCTCCAAAATCCTATCAAACTAGGATTTTTATGTAGCTAGGTGGTCATTTGTACATTATACTGTATAAATAAGACATATTTTATACACTGTACTGTATAGATTATGTTATTGTGATATAAGTTGTCCTGTTTTACTTTTTTGCTTTAAGACTAAATGTAACTACTTGAATACTTAAACTCTTGATATTAGGAACTATGTGCGTCAATTCCTAAGGTATTGTATTATGTTAGTCAATTAAATACTATTATTCCACAATTGAACAAATTCCACACCCTGTAATATATCCTTTATAAGTATCCTTATTGTGCTGTCACAGAGCCAAAAATTCACATTATGTAGTCAAAGAGTGGGGAATCCTATAGTATTCATATAATACCCTATAGTTTTTTAAATAATTATTGTCAATGTGGATAAGTGAGTGTTTGTAGTTATTGTAAATAATATATTCTTATATATGAAGTATTTAAGATAATACATAACTATAAATGATATTAGTTATATTAAAGTATATGAGTATGTATAGCCTAAGAGAGTACTTCTCCAAGAGAGTATAGCAATATTGTCTATAAAGTAGTAAGAATATAATTGAGTATAATCACCCTTATACTCAGTTATACATCACACAAAATCTTTACTCAATCCCCTCCTGCTACTTCTCTATTCTAAGCGATCATTCTTCTTTGATATTTATAAATAATTATTTACTTTCTTTAATAATATATTTCTTTATTATATATTCGCCATTTTTTCCTATCCCCTATAGATATAAACTTAATTTTTTATTCTATAGATGGTTTACTCTAATTTGTTGTGAAAATACAATAAAGTTGCCAATTAATGGCGCTATTATAGCAAAACGTCCATATTGAGGCTATTTTGGGACACAATAACTTTACCTAAGTAATTAATCAACTATATATTAAATTTAAACTATATTCTTAATATAAATTGAGGAATTGGTATATTATGGAAAAGTATAGAACCCGCACTTATGAATATTCTTTATATAAATTAGTTAGGTTTTTATCAAAAGTAATCATTTTGGAGATTTTATGTTTTGTACAAAAAGCAATATTTGAGCAATCCACATAACTTATATCTTTATTTATATTTTTTTTAAAAATATCCCATGTTAAATTCTCAATATATTTATCTGTTGTCAATATGATGGTGTCTCCAGAATATAAATCATTTCCGAATTTTATTGCCATATTGTGACTAAATCTTTGGGAAAGGATTGTTGTAACTTCTGAAATTACATAATTTGAAGTTGTGACATCATCTTTATTTTTCTCAATTTCATTGAATAAATACAGAGCTTTCTTATGATTTGGATCTGTTCTGTTTACTAATGATATAAAAATATTTGAATCTATGAAGATTTTCATTTATATAATATGTTGTCAATGTTGGTAGATAAGTTCCCCCCATCAAGATTATATTGAGAAAATTTTTTTAATGTTTCTATCCCCCTACCTTTTTTCTCCTCCATTGTTTTTATAAGAAAATTTCTTATGAATACAGGAATAGATAACTGATCTTGGGATGCTATGGTTGTTATCTCCTGGTATAAATTTTCGGGAATATACAACTGAATTTTTTTCATATATGTATCATATCACATTATGATATTAGTAGTCAAGTACGTGTGTTGTCTAATTGGTATAAATCCGTCAATAATTAGTTGTGAGGGTTATTTTCAAACTATATAAACTATATATAGATGATTATCGGGTGATTTTGAAAAAGTTCTGACACTATTTTCACTACTTATATGTACTTCTAGATTTCACAACATACCCATTATGTGGGAACATTGTGAAATAGACTTGTAAATATACCTTTGTATTAATATAGATGATATAATTTGTAGAATATGAATCTTTATATTTTTATAGCAATACTCCTAATTATTTTCTTTATAATGACCTTCATAAGAGCTCAAGGTTTTATTATAAAATTGGTATTTAAGATACTAAGGTATATATTTTTATTAGTTATATTTTTTGCTCTTGCATTACACTTTAATTTAATACATTATATATAGAGTTAATCTAAATTTAATATGATTATTTTATAATAAATAATACTATGGCAAATATAAAATTTACTAAAAACGGACCAATAAAATTGAATGTTTCTGCTGGAGATGTTTTGGAGGATTCAGAAGGTAATAAAATTACTTTAGATTCTGAAGAGGTTTACCTTTGTAGATGTGGACAGTCTTCAAGTAAGCCTTTTTGTGATGGGACTCATGCAATTTTAGGGTTTGATTCCTCCAAAGATATTCAGGATTTTGTTAAACAGGAATGAAACTGATATTAAAAGATAAAAGAAAAGATACGGAAGATGTATTTTCTTTTGTTTTTGAATCAGAAATACCTATTAACTGGAAAGCTGGGCAGTTTATGCAATATACCTTAGAAAGGAATGAGCCAGATGATAGAGGTGTTGATAGATTTTTTACAATATCCTCTGCTCCATTTGAAAAATCAATTGTTATAACTACAAGATTTAATAAAGAGAGATCTAGTACATTTAAAGAAGATTTGTTAAATTTAAAGTTAAATACTTCAGTTGAAGCCATGGGGCCTTGGGGGGATTTTATTGTTGATTATACGAATAAAGATCAGAATTTGGTTTTTATTGCAGGAGGAATTGGGATTACACCTTTTAGATCTATATTACTAGATATGAATTATAACAACTACTCTATTAATGCAGACCTACTCTACTTTAATAAGAATGAAGAATTTCCTTATAGAAAAGAAATTGATGGTATCAAAGATCAAAAATTCTTGAAGGTTCTCTACTCCACCGATACATTTAGTGAAAATCATATAACTGAAATTGAATCTTATAAAGATAAGAAATACTATATTTCGGGGCCTAAAGGTTTTGTTAATTTGGTTTTTGGTACACTTCATAGTTTAGGTCTTGATAATATAAAGAAAGATTTCTTCCCAGGTTATTAAAATTAATTGTTATAATTTTAGTATTTTTACTCTATAATGATTTTATGGAGAAGAAAGACTTATTAAATGAAAAAGAAAATTTTATATTGAACCTGTTAAATAATAATTATTCTAAAGAGACGATATATAACTACACTAGAGATCTTTCTTTATTTGAAACATTCTTATCATTTAATAACTTTAAATTTAAAGATGTAGATAAAAAAACCATCGTCCTTTTTAAGGATTTTTTGCGTAGTGGTAAATACTTTGAGATTTTAAAAGATGATAAAAGTAAACTTCATAATTTTGCTAAAGATGATGTTGGTAAATTATCTAGTAGATCCATTAATAGAATACTGTCTTCTTTAAGATCATACCTCAAATACTTGATAGAATTTGATGTCAAGACTCCTATAACTCCAGAAATGGTAAAACTTATAAAGACAGAAAGAAAAGAGTCTCAAGTAGCAGAAATGTCAGAACTTATAAGATTAATTGAATTTCCTAGTACTTATGAGAAGGATAAGATAGTAGGTGCAAGGAATAGAGCTATATTAGAACTTCTCTTTTCTACAGGTATGAGAATATCTGAACTTGTTTCTTTAAATAAAGAACATATTAATGACGAAGGTAAAATTTATGTTATGGGTAAAGGAAAAAAACAGAGATTCGTATACTTAACTTCAAGAGCAATAAAATATATATTTGATTATTTAAGTTTAAGGAATGATGAATACCCCTCTCTATTTGCTCCACTTAGAGGTGGAAGAAATGGTCATACAAATCAAAGAATATCAACTAATTATATACAAGATAGAATCTCATTCTACAGAAAAAAAATTGGTATTGTTGTTCCAACTAGTGCTCATAGTTTAAGGCATGGGTTCGCTACTTATCTTGCAGAAGAAGGTGCTAATCCAGCTGCTATACAAATTCTTTTAGGACATGAATCATTACAAACAACTAACAAGTATGTTCATGCCTCAGACAAATATGCAGAAGAAACACATAGAAAGTTTCATCCATTACAAAGTGTTTAATTACAATTACCTGGGTTGTTACCTGAATAGTTAGGTGTGCTATTGGGTGTTGTGATCATTGATCCAGTACTCGTAGAATAAAAAGTACATAAAGTATCCTGAGCTCCTGTTATAGAGCCATTATAAACAGCGTGTTGAAATATTATAGAAGTTGCTGGTAAAGATGATAAATAAAGTATTATAGATTTTTGGGTATTAACAAAAGATCCCTGAGATTGTATTTCATACCTTTGTATTGGACCTATGTTTGGACTTGCAGCGTGTACTCTAGTTGATACATAATATAAACTTATTATTACAACAACTAACAAAAACAATTTTGCAATCATACTACCTTTCATACATAAAATATACAATATTATATTCCCAATGTAAATGGTATAATTTTTTATTATAAATTATCATAATATATAAAGATTTTTTTATATGAATGTTGTAAAGAAAATATTAAACCCACCAATTGAACTTTTAGTATTTAAGATATATATATATTGGTTAGTTATTATATTTATAGTATTCTTATTTTTTGCTCAGAATATGAGCAATACCTCTGCTGTACTTGTTTTAAATATTTTTGCATCTGGATTATTTATATTAAGATATTTAAGGAAAGATATACAAATACCAAAACTAGCATCATATATTTTTATTCTATTCCTATTTTTTTCTATCATTACCACAGTCTTTAGTATAGATCCTTATACTAGTTTTATTTCCTTATTATCCTATATTGCTTTGTTTGTTATATTTATAATATCCTTTGACTTATTTAAAGATATAAAGTTAATAAAATGGTTTTTAGGATGGGTTTTATCCATTGGTTTAATATTTTCTTTATATGCATTATTCAATTATATAAGCGGATATGATACAAGATTAACAGGTACTCTACTAGACCCAGACACGGCAGCAGGATTTTTATTGATAATAATACCTATATCTTTATATTTTCTTTTTATATCAAGAAAAACTTTATTAATTTTGCTTAATATTATTCTGTCTTCTATATTTATAGTATCTTTTTACTTTACACTGTCTCGTGGGGCATACATTGCTTTCGTAATTGAGGTAATATTTTTAACAGTTGTTTTTATAAGATATTATAAAATATATCTAAAGAGGTTTTTGGTATTAATTATCTTATCATTGTTATTTATTGGGCTAATATCATATATAAACCCTAATTCTCAAACAGCAAGAATATCTTTAAATCGAGTTACTGGATCTGTTACTTCAGGATCAAGTTTATCTGTTATTGATAGGATTAGTGTAGATTTTAGAAGTTTGAATATAGTTACTCATTATCCAATATTTGGAACAGGGTTAGGAACATTTGGGGATATTTTTGCTAAATATCAAGATATCCCTTGGGTATACTTTACATATACTCATAATCAATATCTCCAAATATTTGTGGAGGAAGGTATTATTGGAGGATTAGTATTTCTATCCTTCTTTGTATATATATTCTATTTAGGGGTGAAGAATATTTCCAAATATAGAATGCTGAAATATAAGAATAAACTTCCTTCGGATTTGGTATACATATTTATATTTGCTGGAATTGCTGGTTCCATGGCTCATGTAGTTATAGACTATGACTGGGAATCGAAAGCCATATTTTTACTACTGTTTATTTTCATAGGTATATTTATGCATGTTAGAAATAATGATATTAAAGCTTTAGAAAATAGACTATCGTTACTCATGTTTATTATATTATTACTTTCAATTGTTGTGTCTATAGATATATTTTACTCTAATACCTTGTTTAATAAAGGTGTTAATGCATATAATAATTTTAATATAAAGCAGGCTGCATGGTATTTTAGATCATCATTAAAATATAACCCGTATAATTATGATACATATATATGGGAATCTTCAAACAATCTGTTATTAAGGAAGGATAATTTAGCAATTTCTGAACTTCTTAAGGCTCAAAAACTTGCACCTTATAACCCAGAAATTCCATATAAAATTGGCCAAGCATATATACAAGAAGGTCAACACAAAAAAGCCATAGAATATCTTAGAGAGGCTTATAATTTTAATAAATACTCTGATCCTAAATATGTTTTACTTTTAGCAGAAAATTATAGTTATCTAAAGGATACAAAGAAATCTATACAATTATATAAAAAAGCTATAAGTAAATATTTTCCATTAGACAGTACTTACCATGATTATCAAGGATTTTACAAGTTAAATGGAGTTGATATGTCTTTAAGCTATATATACCTGAATTTATATGTACTTACAAAAAATAAGAGCTATTATAATATATCCAAAGGGTTGAGTAATGCTAGTAGTGTTTCAAAAAAAATAACTGTAGTGAAGAAATAATATTACTGGATTTTTTATTAAATTTTTTTCATCCTATGATTATATAAATAGGATCAGATAATGATAAAGGTATTTAATTGACTAATTCTTGTGCTAAAGGAAAGTATTTTTTATAAACTTTGTCCATACTAAAGATTGCTTTAGCTTCATAAATCTCTGCAGTAGCAATAACAATAGCATCAAAAATTGTGTTTTGTTTAGAAATTAAATCATCAAAAATTATACTTGCTCTTTTCTGAATTTTATCATTAATATAAATGATTCCAAAAAAATCATTTTGATAATTAGTGTTGATTAATTTTGATAAATCAGGCTTGTTTAAAGCTCTTTTAAGGGCAGTAATAGTTTCAAGTATTGCAGTATTAGGAAATTGTACAGTATAGTTGTTGGTTATTATTTTTTGCATTAAATCAATAATAATCTCATGATTAATATCAGATTCATATACCAAAGATATTAAAATATCAGTATCAGCTACTATCAATTTATTTTCATACATGATTATTTATCCCAGATGTATTTATCATGATTTATAGACAAATCTTTAGGTCCAGAGAGATTATATTTTTTAGCTTCATCCCCTAGTTTTAAAAGATTGTACGTATATTTTAAAGATTTTTGTGTTTGTAGTAGTTTGAGATCACCTAGATTAATTATAGCAACTTGTGGTCTGTTATGTTGAGTAACAACTATTGGAGAATCACCGGCTTCTACTTTACTAAAAATTTCTTTCTGTTTTCTTAAGATATCTCTTACTGTCACTGTTATTAAATCCATAATACCAGTATACTATCATAGTATTATAATAATGTCAAACAATTTAATTGTCAATATAATTATAATAATGTCAATTTATCTAGCAATGATAATTATACTAAGCTATCTCTATTGCAGCAACTTCACTCTCTTTATCAAGATTAATAAGTTTTACTCCTGAAGTATATCTTTTGTGAGAAGGTATTGCAGACATACTAAGTTTTATTATTTGCCCTTTTGTTGAAATTATTATCATTTCTTTACTGCTGTTATTAACTATTTTCATAGAGACTAATTCCCCTGTTTTATCTGTAACTCTTGCACCATAAACTCCTTTGCCTCCCCTGCCTTGTGTAGTGAATCCATTAATTTTAGTTTTTTTACCGAACCCTTTTCTAGAAACTGTTATAACAAAACTATCTTCCTTAACAATATCCAGTCCAATAGCTTCATCATCTTTTTTATTTATTGAAATAGCTTTTACGCCTCTTGATGTCCTTCCAGTCTCTCTCACATCTGTTTCTTTAAACCTTATGGAGTGAGCTTTTTTAGTAATTAATAATATTTCATTTTTACCTGTTACTGGTTTTACCCACCTAAGCTCATCATCATTATCTAGAGTAATAGCAAAAAGACCATTTTTCCTTATATTTTTAAATGCTTCTATTTTTGTTTTTTTAACAATTCCATTCTTTGTTCCCATTAATAGAGATTGTATATTTTCTTGTATTTCTTTCTCATCTTCAACAATATCTTCTTTTATAACACCTTTTTTATTATCAGTTTGTGCTAATACACTAGTGATAAATTCATTACTTTCAAGATTGATTATATTAACCAATGGTTGTCCTTTTGCTGTTCTTGAATATTCGGGAATCTCAAAAGCTTTGGTTTGAAAGACCCTACCTTTATTTGAAAAGAGTAATATATTATCTAATGTTGATGCAATCAGTGCATGTGATATGACATCTCTTTCTTTGGTTGTCATCCCTACTATGCCTTTACCCCCCCTATGCTGTACTTTATACGTATCAGGAGATAATCTTTTAATGTATCCTTGTTTTGATATTGTTATTAAAGTTTCTTTATCTTCAATAATATCTTCTAATTCAAATTCCCCTACTTTGGATGCCATAACTTTCGTTTTTCTCTCATCTTTATATTTCTCTATAATTTGAAGACTCTCATTTTTAATAACTTTTACTATGTTAAATTTATTTGATAATAGTGTTTCCAATTCTTTAATTAAAGCTAGAACTTCTTTAAGTTCATTTTCAATTTTTTCTCTTTCTAATGCAGCCAGTCTTCTAAGTTGCATATCTAAAATAGCTTGAGATTGTAAATCTGATAATTTAAATCTTTCCATCAACTCCTTCTTAGCTACGTCTACATCTTTAGATCCACGTATAATTTTTATAACTTCATCAATGTTATCGATAGCAATTTTTAATCCTTGGAGTATGTGCTCACGATCTTTTGCTTTTTGAAGTTCATATTTAGTTCTTCTCTCTACTACATCTAATCTATGCTGTGCGAAAATCTCTAATATATTTTTTAAATTCAATTGTTTTGGTACTCCATCTACAAGAGCAAGCACATTTGCGTTGAATACTGATTGTAGTTCTGTATATTTAAATAATTTATTAATTAGAATATTTGGTTTTGCTGATGCTTTTAAATCAATAACTACTCTTATCTCTCCTTTAGCACTTTCATCTCTCAAATCTTGTATACCTTCTAGTTTATCTGTTTTAACTAAATCAGCTATTTTTGTTATGAACCTTGCTTTGTTTATTTGAAAAGGTAACTGTGTTATTATAATTTGCATCCTTTCATTTTTTGATTCTACAATTTCTGCTTTTCCTCTAATTACAATTCTACCCCTTCCTGTAGTATACATATTAAGTATTTCATCTTTATCATATATAGTTCCATATGTAGGAAAATCTGGTCCTTTTATAAATTTTACTAGATCTTCAATTAGTACTTCAGTCTCAATTTCGTTATTTTCTGAAATTTTCCTTATATTATCTAGTATATGTATAAAACCATTCATAACTTCTTCAAGATTATGAGGGGGTATTTTTGTTGCCATTCCAACTGCTATGCCTTCTGTTCCGTTTAAAAGAAGATTAGGTATTGCAGAAGGTAGTATGGCAGGTTGTTTTAGTGATCCATCATAATTATCTATAAAATCTACAGTATCTTTGTCTATATCTTTAATAAATTCATCAGATATCTTCTCTAATTTTGCCTCAGTATATCTCATTGCAGCAGGGCTATCACCATCAATTGATCCGAAATTTCCTTGTCCATGTATTAGTGTATATCTTAGGGAAAAATATTGAGCCATATGTACGAGAGCATCATAAATTGACAAATCTCCATGAGGATGATATCTAGCCATAGCTATTCCTACTGTGCTAGCTGATTTTTTAAATTTATTATTTGCATGTAAGTTATCTTCATGCATTGTATAGATAATTCTCCTTTGTACTGGTTTTAACCCATCTTTGGCATCTGGGAGGGCTCTTGCTGTTATAACACTCATAGAGTAGTTAATATAGCTTTCTTTCATCTCTTTTGAGATATCAACCAATTTTATTCTGTCTATATTTATATCATCCATATTTTAAATATCTATTTTTGCACTTTTTGCATTCATCTGAATAAATTTTTTTCTAGGAGGAACTTCAGCGCCCATTAGCATATCAAATGTTTTATCTGCATCCTCTATATCTTCTATATTTATCTGTTTTAGTACTCGTGATTGAGGATTCATTGTTGTTTCCCATAATTGTTCTGGATTCATTTCTCCAAGACCTTTGTATCTTTGCATAGAAGTTATTTTTATATCTTCGGCTTTCCATTTTTTAAATAGTATTTCTGCTTCATTATCATCTGTTATCCAATATGTTTTTCCTGAAGCTACTATTTTATAAAGGGGAGGTTGAGCTATATATACATAGCCTTTTTCTATTAGTGATTTTAAATGTCTATACAAAAATGTCAAAAGCAAGGTTTCAATATGAGAGCCATCAACATCAGCATCAGTCATTATTATTATTTTATGATACCTTAGTTTATCTGCATTAAATGTATCAGAAATTCCAGCTCCTAGAGCTATTGTAAAATCTTTAAGCCTTTCATTTTCTAGTACTCTATCTATTCTGTATTTTTCACTATTAATTGGTTTACCTGTTAGAGGTAGTATTGCTTGTATTTTTCTATCTCTCCCCTGCTTTGCGCTTCCTCCTGCAGAATCTCCCTCTACAATGAATAATTCCGATTTTTGAGGATTCTTTTCTGAACAATCTGCTAGTTTACCAGGTAAAGTTCCTCCCTCAAGAGCGCCTTTTCTAACAACAGCTTCTCTTGCGGCTTTTGCAGCCTTTCTTGCTTTTTGAGCAAGAAATACTTTATCTAAAATAGATTTTGCCTCTTTAGGATATTCTTGCAAATACATTTCTAGTTCTCCTGATACAACATTTCTTACTATCGTTTGAGTTTCAGAGTTATTTAATTTCATTTTTGTCTGACCTTCAAATTGAGGATCTTGTAATTTGACTGATATTATTGCTGTTAATCCTTCCCTAACATCGTCTCCTGTAAGTCCTTCTTCATTTTCTTTTAAAACTCCTGTTTTTTTTGCATAATCATTGATTGTTTTTGTTAAAGCAGTCTTGAATCCTGTTAGGTGGGTTCCACCTTCTTGATTAAAAATATTATTAGCGAAAGCTAGCATATTATCGGTAATCTCATCAGTATATTGCATTGCAATTTCAACCTCTGAGTCTGAAACATGTTTTTTTATATGTATAACATTTGTTAAATTTTTCTTATCTTTATCAAGCAATCTAACATATGATTTTGCTCCTCCCTCAAAATATATAAAATAAGGAGTTTGGTATTTATCAGATCGCTCATCTTGGAATGTAAATGTAATATTTCCTGTTAAATATGCTTGTTCTTTTATCCTTTTTAGTATTTGACGTGCTACTATATTTGTGTCTTGAAATATAGTAGGATCCGGTTTAAAGGTTTGTATAGTACCATTATTTTTATTAATATTGTTATCTTCAAGTTTTTTTAACTCATACTGTGGCTTTCCTTCCTTATACTCTTGAATATAATGATCTTTATTGATAAAAGATTCTGTTCTCATATACTCAGATAAAGCATTAGTACATGAAACCCCTACTCCATGTAATCCACCTGATATTTTATAACCACCTTTTGATCCAAATTTTCCTCCTGCATGTAAAACAGTCATAACAGTTTCAAGAGAAGACTTTTTTGTCTGTGGATGAATTCCAATAGGAATTCCTCTTCCATTATCTTCAACTTGTACAGTCCCATCTTTAAAAATTCTTATATCTATTCTAGTGCAGTATCCACCTAAAGCCTCATCTATTGAATTATCTATAACCTCATAGATTATTTGATGCACTCCTCCGATTCCGGTTGAGCCAACATACATAGATGGTCTCTTTCTAACCGCTTCAAGTCCCTCAAGAACTACTATAGAATTTTCATCATAATTATCGTTATTCATTTTTTATATTTGTATTGCAATATCTTCTAATATTAATTTTTCAGGGACATTATTTGCAATTGCCTGCTCCCAATCTTTCATTATACTTACAATATAACTACTTCTGCTACTTTTAGAGTTTTCATTACTTTGTTTATACGAAGCAATTATATACGAAATCAAATTTTGAATAAAGCCCTTAGTATTCTCGACAGAGCTTACAAATAATAGTCTCTCTTGTAAAGGTAATGACAAAAAATTCTTTATGTCATAAAAATTTTCATAGATATGATCCCCCTTTTTTATAATGCACCTTGAAAGTATTGTTTTAAGTAGAAATTCTGAATTTGATACTTGTAATATTATTTGTGTATGTGACTGATTATCTTCCAACATTTTCAACATAGCATTCTGAGCAGAATCAGATATTTTTCCAAGGATAGATACAAGAATAACCCTTGTTTTGCCAGTATATGGTTTATATGATAGTGATTTTTGTAAATCTCTAATATGATCTATTGAGATAGTAGGTTCATTAATATGTATAAATTCAGAAGTGCTTCTAGAAGCAGAATTACCTTCTAAATCAAGATCCTCTAAATAAGATCTTGCAAAAGCTACACTACTCTCAATATTATTTGACTCTATAATGATGCTTTGGGCCATGGGACTATTCTATCATAAAAAAAATATACTTTGTACCTTGGGTACTTATATCCAGGTACTTTAAAAATTATATATTGTATTGTATTGTAGAAGTATGGATATATTAGATGTATTAGTAAGTCAATTAAAAATTGATCAAAAAACTGCAAATAAGATAAGGATAGATTCTATTACAAATAATAAAGATGTGGAAGATATTATCTTTAACATGAATATTGTAAGTAAAAAGGATTTTTATATAGCAAAAGCTTCTGTTATAAATATACCATTCAAAGATCTTGCTGGTGTAACTATACAGCGAGATGTTTTTAATAAGGTAAGTATTAATGATATTAAAGACCATACAATATTACCTTTCGAAGAGCAAAATGGAAATTTATTGTTGGCAATGGCCAACCCTCTAGATTCTCAACTAATACAGTACCTTGAAAGTAAATATAATATACATATAACTCCATATCTTGCAATGGCAGAGGAAATACAGGATATTGTTAGCACCAATGTCTCAGAACAAATAGAAAGTAAGGTTGTAGAAGATGTTGAAGCTGCAGGCCTAGATTTTGATGTAGAAGATGTTACTGGTAGTATAAATGATTTAGGTAATATTACTGGAGATATAAAAAATGCCCCTATTGTTAAAATTGTAAATACTGTTTTAGAGTATGCTGTGAAATTTAGAGCATCAGATATACATGTTGAACCAGAAAGAAAAAGATTAAGGTTTAGGTATAGAATTGATGGAATTTTGCAAGAGAAGTTATCTATACCACTATCTTTAGCTCCTGCAGTTATATCAAGAGTGAAAATTTTATCGAAATTGAAGATTGATGAAAAAAGGATGCCGCAGGATGGAAGATTTTCAATAAAAGTAGAAAAAGAGCTTGTAGATTTAAGAATTTCAACATTGCCTATTGTGTATGGGGAAAAAATTGTAATAAGGCTGTTAAGGAAGGGTGCAGGTATACCAAAACTTGAAGATGTAGGTATTACTGGAGTATCATTTGAAAAATATAAAAAGGGTTTATCTCTAACTAAAGGAATTATTCTCATTACAGGGCCTACAGGTTCTGGGAAAACACAGACACTAGCAGCTTCATTAGCACAAATTAATAATGATTCAGTGAATATATCAACTTTGGAAGATCCTGTAGAAATAGAAATTGATGGGGTGAATCAAGTGCAGGTCAATGATGAAGTTGGACTTACTTTTCCTACTGGTCTAAGAGCATTTCTAAGACAGGACCCTAATATAATTATGGTTGGAGAAATCAGAGATGAGGAGACTGCACGTCTTGCTACCCAAGCCTCATTAACAGGACATTTAGTTTTATCAACCATCCATACAACTTCTGCAGCTGGTGCATTACCTAGACTTCTTGATATGGGGATTGAACCATTTTTAATATCATCAACTATTGAAATAGTTGTTGCCCAAAGACTTGTGCGTACAATATGTCAAGTTTGCAAAGAAGATTATGTAGTGGATAAAACTGTGATTGATGAAATTACTAAGGAACTTGAAGGAAGTAATATAGATATATCAAAGTATATTACAAGAGCCCAGACTCCTGATTCTTCACAAACAAATAACAGTGTGCTATATTTATCTAGAGGCAAGGGGTGTGATACGTGTAACAATACTGGCTATCTTGGTAGAATTGGTATTTTTGAAGTACTTATAGTCAATGATGCAATAAGAGATTTAATATTAAAAAAAGCATCTACTGATGAAATCGATAAAATTGCCAGGTCAAATAATATGATGTCTCTGGTACAAAATGGTTTTCTAAAGGTTCTTGATAAGATTACAACGCTAGAGGAAGTATATAGAGTAGCAAAAGAAGATATAGAATGAAGATAGAAGAATTATTAAAATATACTATACAAAGATCAGCTTCTGATCTTCATTTGGTTGTAGACTATCCCCCACTTTTGAGAGTAGATGGAATTTTGGTACAAGCTGCTAATTTCACCATTGAAGACGAATATATGAAACAGGTTGTAGATGAAATCTTATCTGACTCTCAAAAAGAATTTTTGGATGTCAATAAAGAAATTGATCTATCGTATGAATATGTTGATACACATGATAGATTTAGAATTAATGTTTTTCACCAAAAAGGACATTTATCTATAGCATTTAGGCTTATTCCTAATAAAATTAGAACCGTAGAGGAATTATTTATCCCTGATGTTATTCACTCCTTTACAAAGATACCTCAAGGTTTAGTATTAGTTACTGGGCCTACTGGACATGGAAAATCCACTACGTTGGCTGCTATGGTTCAGGAGATTAATGTAAGGGATCCAAAACATATTATTACAGTTGAAGATCCTATTGAATATGTTTACCCAAAAGGTAAGGCGTTAATTGAACAAAGGGAAGTGGGAGAAGATACTCACTCTTGGGATATCTCACTAAGGAGTGCCTTAAGAGAGGATCCTGATGTTGTATTGATTGGGGAAATGAGAGATTTTGAGACTATAGCATCTGCTATAACCATTGCTGAAACTGGACATTTAGTATTCGCAACTCTGCATACCAACTCTGCTGCACAAACAATAGATAGGATTGTAGATGTATTTCCTGATGTACAACAGGCTCAAATAAGAATACAATTGGCAGATATATTAGAGGCAATTGTATCTCAAAGACTTATTCCTACTATTGGCGGTGGAAGGAGAGTAGTTACTGAAATACTGATTGCAACAAGTGCAGTTCGTAATATGGTAAGAGAAGGAAAAACATACCAACTTGATAGTGTAATTCAGACAAGTGGTGATGTTGGTATGGTTTCTCTAGATAAATCATTGGTAGCATTGGTTAGAGAAGGTAAAATTACCATCGATGATGCTCAGGCTCACTCATCTCACCCAGATGAACTTTTAAGATTATTTAGAGGTAGAAACGTTTAATTATGTCGATTTTTAAATATACAGCAACAAATGCAACTGGTAATATTGTTAGCGGAGAATTTGAAGCTACAGATCGTGATCAGGTAGCAAAAATGATAATAGATCAGGGGCTAAGTCCTCTAAAAATAACTGGTCAAACAAAAATAAGGCTTGGGAATCTTAATGATATCAATATAGGAAGAGTGCCAATGAAAGATAGAGTTATCTTTCTAAGGCAGTTGGCAGTTTTAATATCTGCAGGAATTCCTATAGTAGAATCAATAAGTATCTCTCAGGCTCAAGTGAGTAATAAGGGTTTAAAAAAAGTTTTAGGACAGGTAGGAGCCGCTATAGAATCAGGAAAAAACCTTGCAGATTCATTCGCAGAGAACTCTACTCTGTTTGATGGTATGCAAATCCAACTTTTAAAAACAGCTGAGGCTTCAGGATCCCTAGATTTTATTCTGGAGAGAATAGCAACAGAAACAGAATCAAAATCTGCTCTAATTTCTAAGTTTAGAGGTGCTATGATATATCCTATCCTGGTAGTACTTGCTGCAATAGTTGTAGTTGCACTTGTGCTGACAGAGATGATCCCTCCTATGAAACATCTTTATCAGAGTTTTAATGCAACATTACCGTGGCCTACATTGTTTTTAATAGATTTAAGCAGTTTTGTGACAAGTTATTATATATTTATAATAATTGCATTAGTAATTATTGTTTTAGGTTTTATCATATATAGAAGATCTAAGCAAGGTAGAAGAGTTACAGATTCCCTAGTTTTAAAAATTCCATTATTTGGAGGATTAATTCAAAAAATAGAGATAATAAATTTCGGCAAAACTTTTCTATTACTCACAAAAGCAGGGGTACCAATTGTTACAGGGTTAAATATGATCGCAGAATCAATGCCTAATGTAGTGTTTAGAACAAGTATTAAAGAAATTGCAGATGAAGTTGAAAAAGGTAAATCTATGGCTTTGGTAATGTCAAAATATCCTGTATTCCCTAGTCTACTGTGGAGGATGATTGCAATAGGGGAAGAAACTGGAAAGATGGAAGAGGTAGTATCTAAGGTTATCCAATATTATGAAACAGAAACTGAAGATATGATTGAAAATTTATCAAAACTTATAGAGCCTATTATAACAATTATACTTGGAGTTGTCGTAGGTTTCATAGGTGTAGCAGTATACCTACCAATCTATACCCTTGGAAATGTTATTAAATAAGTACAATATTACTATATATTGTATTTTTATATAATATTTGTATACTTAATGTAAGTTTATATAATTTTTATTAATTTACTATGAATAGAGAATCTAGATTCAGAATAAAACAATTAAATTCAAAAGGTTTTACTTTAGTTGAGCTTTTGATTGTTATGGCAATTATAGGTATATTAATTGCTATTGCAATTATAGGTCTTGGTGCAGCTCAGGCTGATGCAAGAAACTCTGCAAGACAAACAGCAGTGAAAGGTCTTTCTGGTTTGTTAGAGACGTATTACGGAACAGGACAAACATATCCTTATTCTGTAGGTATGCAGACGAGTGGTGACGTTGTTTTTGCTTCTCCTTTTCCAGGCATTAACCCATATGTTACAGACTCTAGTCTGTGTAGCCCAACAATAGTTCCTAACCAATCAACACTAAGTAATTCTGGTAGTGGATATTCTTGCACTGCAGTTAGCACAACCCCTGGATTTGGTTATACAACTGGAACTTCTGGTAATAGTAATACTCATTATTTCTACATACCTTTTCATAATGGTTCAGTGGCATTGTCAAATGATCAAACTATTACAGGTTATGTAGTTGGAGCATGTTTAGAAAATGGAGGCATATTCCCTTACACTGCAAATGGAAGTAACTCTCCTTACTCTTTAAATAATAATACTTTAACTTCTGGGACTGTAAGTATTACATGTAACTAAGAATTTGGTAAATTATTTATCATATAGAGAACCTCTTTTTAAAGAGGTTCTTTATTTACTTATACGGTTTTGTATGATATCTTTTATATTATGTTGATCTTTATTGTATATTTACTAGTTTTTACATTTCTATTTGGAACAGCTATAGGTAGTTTTATAAATGCATCAGTTTATAGAGTACATGAGGGTTTAAATATAAAGACAGGGAGGTCAATGTGTCCACAGTGTAAACATCAGCTATCTTTCTTTGATCTAATACCTATATTTAGTTTTATATTTCTCAAAGGTAGATGTAGATATTGCAATGAAAAGATATCTTATCAATACCTTATTGTTGAGGTACTTACAGGAGTTATTTTTGTACTCTATTTCTATTTTTTTGGTATCATACAAATTCTGTACCCTACCCTACTTAATATAATACAATTAATTTTCTATATATTTGTAATAATATCTTTTTTGTATATAGCATTATACGATTTTCTTTATTTAGAAATATCTAATAAACTTATGGTTGCTATATCAATAGTTACGCTTATTTATCTCTTTTTGTTATATTTCATGGGATTTACCTCAATAGCATATATTGCAATGCATGTATATACTGGAGTCATTGTAGGTGCAGTATTCCTCCTTTTGATTGTTATAACCCATGGTAGCGGAATGGGAGGAGGAGATATGAAACTTGCCTTTGTAATGGGGTTAATATTGGGCTTCCCATCAATATTATTTGTTCTTTTCCTATCATTTTTATTAGGAGCATTAGTTGGTATAGGACTTATAATTAGTAAAGCAAAGAATATGAAATCAACAATACCCTTTGCACCATTTTTAGCTTGTAGTATTATATTCTATATAATATTTAATCAATATATATTACATTTTCTAAGTTATTTTTATCTATTATGATAGATTTAGAAAGAAAAAATAAAATTAATAGAATTGAAGGATCTGGACCCAAAGGATTTACATTAATTGAGCTTTTAATTGTGATGGCTATCTCTGTAATCATGATAATGTTAGTTTTATTTGGTACAAAAGGACTTCAATCTCAGGCAGTATTATCAAGTTCTGTCTCTAATTTTATGTCAAGATTAAGTTATATTAAAGAGGAAGCTGTATCAGGGGTTACATCTTTTTATAAAGAACCTGCAGGTAACAATTGGGTTTATGGATTTTATATAATACCTGCTACAAGTGCTACTCAAATATGTACTAGCGATTGTCCTGGGTATGATGTAGTTATGGCAGTTAAGAATGTTCAACCTTCGTGCCAAGATCAAAATAGCAATAACCCTCCTCCATCTCCAACCTATGATAACTCAATCCCACCTCAGAATAACTCACTATATAATAACTATCCTTCAGGAGACACATATAGTGGTTCTGTTAATCCACTTAGTAAGTGCATTGGAGGAAGCATTACTCCAGCAAATGCAACTTATTATCATGCTTTGTCTCCTGGTGTAACAATATCCTCTAATGGTAATTTTCCTTTGCTTGAAGAAGTGTCTGGTAGTGTATTTATATATTCTTTGAGTTCTCCTTATAGTCTTATAAGCTCACCTGGGGTTGGAAGTAACGCATCTTTTACTCTTAAATATACTAATTCTTCAGAGGATGTTAATATATATGATACATATAGTAGCAATGCAAATAGTGTAGTTCAAACAATGCAATAAATATGGATAAAAAAAATCTTTTTAAATATATTAAAGATTCATGTTCGATGAGTCTAGATTCATCGAACATGGATTCAAATAATATAAATCTAAATGTATCAGGTGGATTTACTCTAATAGAGACCCTTGTAGCCATGGTATTCATGTCTTTTATACTACTTGCAGTATTATATGCTGAATCACTTGCAATTCATCAGAGCTATCAAAATGAAGCTAATATGGTAGCACAACAAGTTCTATCATATGAGATGTCGTATGCTCATGTATGGGCTAATGAGGGTAATATATCGTGGACTTCTAATGAAGGTATATCCTGTAGTGCTGCAAACTCAAATTCTCAAAATTGTCTACCTATAGCGAATGCACTAAATGTTGTTGGTGCAACAGCAAATCAATTGGCTCTTTTTAGCGAACCCCAGAATATGGAAATACTTTTATATTCTCAACCAATGGGAACATCTTTAAGCTCATGTAACCAGTCAACTATAACAGGATATGTATTTTGGAATTTTAATAATGGAAGTACATCTCAAACAATGCCTTCTTCATTACCTTGGATTGGAGGATATCCTAAAGGAAGTTTTAATCAATACCTGAGCTCTACCAAGATTATTACTGGAAAATCATGTTAAGAAATGTAAAAAATAATAAAATAGCTAAATATGTATTTAATATAAAAAAAGGGTTTACCCTTATAGAACTATTAGTTGTAATGGCAATATTCTCCTTTTTGATTTTAGTATTAATGTCTTCATTTACTAATACATATGCATATATTACAGATTTAAATACTCAATCTCACGTTGAAAATCAAATACAATATGCAATGAGTTATTTAAAAAAAGTTATTAGGAATGGAGCTACTGTTAACCTTACTAATGTAAACTCAGGTATATGTAACCCTAATCCTCCCCAAAGTTCTATTGTTCTTTGTAGCTCTTCTGGTTCCTTAATAGTAAAGAATCAAGTTGGTGATACTATTGCAACTATTACTCTAACATCATCTTCGTCTATCCCAGGTGGGCAAAAAACTGGAGGATATATTACATATAATGGCAGTAATGTAACAAATCCTAATAATATAGATGTAGAGGCATTAAATTTCTACTACTATAATTACAACTATACTGGTACTCCCCAAGGATCAAATTCTAGTGTATATATTGCACCTTATGTAACAATTTTGATCAAAGGTTGTACTCTAAATACGTTTCAATTTTACGGACAAAAAGTATGCATGAATTTAATCTCTAGCGCAACTTTAGAAAATTACGTCTATTCCAATTGATTTTCCTTGTTATATAAATATATTGCAATTTATAATAAATTTGTATAATAATGGTATAAATGAAAGTTATTATTAATAATGGTTTAAAAACTTTTTTTGTAGTGTCTTTTGTCCTTTTTGGGATATTTTTATATGCTCAATTTAGTTCAAAACCAGTTTTTGCATGGACTGGTCCATATGCTAATTGTTTTAATACTGGTGTACAAGAAGGAAATACCTTATATAATGGTCAAATTAATGTATCCTTAACTCCAGTTGGCAATGGTAATTCATATAACATAAATGTTTCTGGCTCTGGGCCTTACCATATAGATTATTATACTATATACCAATGTAACTATACTTATATCCCAACATGTTTACAGTATAGTACAATATATCCATACTCTTGCGTACTATATGATAATCCTCCTGCAAACTATTCTACACAAAGCTCAGAAAAAGTTTTTGATCAAAATGTTTATGATGTAAACGGTAGTGCTAATTTATCTGAGACCTCCAATAACTCTAGTTATCTTAATAATTTAGTAGCAAACACTTCTGAATCTTGTTCAGGCTCTAGTTTTAATACGCTTGTTAATACAGTTTCGGTTAATAATACTAAAGTTTTTAATTGGAATAATGTGTCCCCAGATCCTGGGAGACAGTTGTCTCCTGTAACTCTAACAGCTACTTTGTCTGGAGGTCAAGATTGTAATACAGGGGGAGCTGCAACAGCTACTATGAATTTAAGGGAAGGTTCCTTTATACTATCTTTAGCCTCTGATACAGCTCTTTCTTTTAATACTGGACAGTATGGAGGTAATCCAGATGGAACTATAATATATACATTAAGTACAAGTTGTACTAATGGTAATTTACAATGTTCTAATTCTAGTAGATACGTTTCTTGGAATATTACAACAAGTCAACCATGGCTTTATTTATGGGATGGAAAAGAATCAAGTGGACAAAAATCTGTTTTGGTATATTGTGTAAACCCCACAAATAAAACAAGTACTAGCCCTAATTTATATTTGTATTGTGATAATTCCAGTACAGATGTTCCTGTAAATAACCATTTATGGACAAGGGTTGCAAACACACAAGGTATGGCATCTGGGTCAGGATCTTCTTCATATCAAGGTCAGGTTATAGTTTCTCCATCTTCTTTTGTTCAAGCTAGTAACCCTACTCCTGTAGGACTCAATATCTATGCTTCTTGGCTGTCAACTTCTAATGGAGGAAATGCTTATTCAAGAGGGGGATTTAATATCACTACTCCACCAAGTCCAGCTACGCCTGCAGATAAGATATTCACAAATGCTCTATTAGAAACTTTAGGTGGTGGTTTAAATTTTGAAAATGGTAGCCCTGCAACTTCATCTTCATTAGAATATACCAATCAAAAATTAGGACTTACCAATAATGGTATTCCAATATATGATTTCAACTTTTATGCTACCTTATATTGTGAGATAACTGGGAAATGTCAAAACTCTTTTTCAAATGGGGTTATACAGGTGAATAGAATACCTCAAAATCAGGCAAACCTAGGTAGTCTGCAATCAATGACCCCATCGAATCCAAATTGGTATTTTTATCAAGGAAATTTAACTA
Source organism: bacterium (assembly GCA_027371855.1). Taxonomy (GTDB): domain Bacteria; phylum Patescibacteriota; class Dojkabacteria; order JAKAPS01; family JAJZLI01; genus JAJZKG01. The sequence goes on along the minus strand of DAHXLB010000026.1, from coordinate 29,301 downwards.
TATCCCAAAATACTATATATACTGGTAGCTCGGTTTTAGTTGTTAATGGTAATGTTACAATTAACCCTTCACTATATCCGCAAACTGCAACGTGTACAATAGCTGGATCATCTCCACTAACAAATGTTCAATCATGTCCAGGACTTGTTATAATTGCAAGTGGTAATATAGAAATAACTAGCAATACACCAACACAAGCATTTTCTTATGATAGGGACCTTGATGCAAATACACAGGCTGATGTTGAGAGTACTGGAAATGTTCAAGAACCAGGAGGTGGGTTATCTGCTGTTTCTCCATATGATGTTGTAGATGCGTTTTTAATTTCAATGGGAAAAATAATAATAGATAATTAATTATGGACAAAAAAAAGATTCTTGTTGTAGAAGATGAAGTTTATTTAGTTGAATTATATACAGAAATCTTAGAGAAGGCTGGATATAAAGTATCATCTACTTATACAGGAGATGAGGGTATTAAGTTAGCAGAACAGGAGAAGTTTGACCTTATTTTACTGGATCTTATGTTACCAAGTGGTACCATAAATGGTACATATTTTTTACACCTTGTAAAAACAGATACTGAGAAATACCATAATCCACTTGTTGTAGTATTGACCAATCTTACTAGTGAGGTTATAGTGAAAGATATATTCTCACAGAAAGCTGATGGATTTTTGATGAAAACTGAACTTACACCGGAACAGATCGTTAAAGAGGTAAAAAATTATTTAAATAAATTATAAAATTATGTTTGGTAAAAGGAAAGAAAATTTAAACTCATTCGCTGTAGACTTCGGAGCTCATACAATAAAAGTTGTGAAGCTAAAAGATGTGGATAAAAATCCAGCTATTGTTACTTTTGGATCAATGGATACTCCATATGGAGTATTAGGCAGTGAGAACGAAGATCATAAAAGAACATTAGCAGAATCTTTAAAATCATTGGTGCATGATTTGGGTATACAGGGAAACAATGCCTCAATATCTCTGCCTGATAGTTCAATATTTTCGAAAGTAATAAGAATACCTGCACAAAAGGAAGCAGATCTGGAAGAAGCAGTATTTTGGGCTACTAAAAAAAACATACCTATATCTCCAGATGAAGTACAAGTTGATTGGTCTATTATTAATAAACTAGAGACATCGAGTGACGGTGTTACGCAATATGATGTTTTACTTGTTGCTGCACCCAAACTGCTTATAAATAGATATGTTGATATTTTGAAACTTGCTGGTTTTACACCAGTTTTAATAGAAACAGAATCATTGTCTTTAGTTAGGAGTCTATCATATAAAAATGATACATCTGCGAGCCTTATTATGGATTTTGGTTATAATGGAATAGAAACAGTTGTAGCATATAAGGAAACATTACTTTTCCCACAGACAATAGCTATTGGATCTTCAGTTCTTACAAAAGCTATTGCTCAAGGATTTAATCTTGAAGAGGTACAGGCTGAAGAATACAAAAAGAGTTATGGCCTTGACCCAGCCCAGCTAGAAGGAAAAATCTACAGAACGTTACTCCCTATAATGGAATCTATAGTTAATGAAATAAGAAGGGTATTTAATGCTTATAAAGCTACTAATATATCTGATACTCCAACTAAAATAATACTTGTTGGAAATGGATCAATGCTTCCAGGATTAGTTTTATATCTTGCACAAAATTTAAATATGGAAGTTGAAGTTGGAAATCCTTACTCAAAAATATATATGGATCCTTCGTTAAAGAATAAGCTCCCTGCCCCACTCCCTGGGTATGCAGTTGCTTTAGGATTAGCATTAAAAGTATAAAATATGAAAACAGGAATAAACTTAATTCCAAGAAAAACAAAAGAAGAATTAGTAAAAGAGTCTAGAATGTATACTCTAGAAATTGTTGCTGCTATAGTTATAATTCTCGCTGAAGTAGCCTCTGTATTTGTTGTAGGTATGGCTAAGACGGCAAAAAAGAATGAAGTATTTGCTCAAAATGTATACAATAAGGATAAAAGAAGTCTGCAATCCTTTTCTAAAACTGTTAAGACTCTTAATAATGTTAACCAAAGGTATAATGATGTTAGTAGTATAACTAATACTTTTAATAACCCTGTTACTGTGTTAAATAGATTTGAAGCTTTAGTCCCAGGAAATATATCTTTATCAAATTTTCTCTATGTATATAATGGTAGTATTACATTTAACTGTTCTGGAGCAAATGTACTTGATGTAGCTCATCTGATACATAATTTCTCTTCAAATAATAAAAATAATAAATATTTTATAAACACTCAAATAAAATCAGTACAAATTACATATGATAGTAGTAATCAAGTACAATCAGTGAAGTTTAATATAACAACAACATATCACAACAATAATTCAACAATTGGAGCAACATAATAATGAATAGCAGTATAGATAAAACTAAATTAATAAGATTTGCTAAATTATATACTATACCAATTCTAGCAGCCATTCTACTTATCATAGCTATATTTTTTGTTATATGGCCTAGTTATAATTCTATAAAACAGTACAACAGTGAAACACAATCATATAATTCACAGAATCAAAATATGAACACATCAATCCAGGCATTAAAAGCCTATTCTTCACAGTCTCAGATTACTCAAATAGATAAATATCTAGCTGTACTTAATCAAATAATACAATCTAATCTACAGTTTTCAGTAACATCAGGTCAAGTACAGTCATTAGGTCTCTCCTCAGGATTACAGTTCAATACACTATCCAGTGGGCAACAACCTCCTTCATTTAATCAACAAATCTCAATACCAGGTGTCTCACCAAGTCTAACCCCAAATAATGTATTTGTATCTTTTATAGGTACAATATCTCAGATAGATAATTATATAAACGCTTTAAATAAACAAAAAACACTCTTTGTTATATCAAGCATAGAATATTCTGGCTCTCTTATGGGTTCAGCTCAGCAATTACAAGGACAATCTGGGGGTAATGATACCCTAAATATAGAAGTAGTGTTTTTCTCAATGCCTGATTCTAATAATACTTTATATCAAGGAGGATTAGTTAATAGTGTATCTCTATCAAAGTTAATTTCAAGTAGAAATGGTTGATTCAGATTTTTAAAAGTTTTTTAACAATATCTGTTGGTTGAGCTCCTTTAGATAGCCAACTGTGAAGTTTCTCTTTATCAAATTCAAGTTTCTTTAATATAGGTTCATAATATCCTATTTTCTCTATATATTTCCCATCTCTTTTGGATACAGAATTAGCAACTATAATTCTATAGCTTGCATGATGCTTTTTACCTGTTCTTGTAAGTCTAATTTTTACCATATAATTTTTCTATAACCTTTCTTGCTGCTTCATCTTCAGCTTCTTGTTTACTCTTGCCTTCCCCTGTTTCCATAGGATCCTTATTTATGTAAACTTGCACTGTAAATATCCTATTGTGCGCAGGGCCCTCTTCCTTTACAATTTTATACCTAGGTATTGGTTTATGCTCAGATTGCAATCTTTCTTGCAGATAAGACTTATTACTTATATAACTCTTATTCTCTATTATATCATTCAGAACATCGTATAAGTGAGTATACAGAAATTGTTCTGTATATTCAAGTCCTTTATCTAAATAAATGGCACCTATTAAGGCTTCAAAGGTATCTTCAAGAATTTTAGCCCTTTCCCTGCCTCCCGAATCTGCCTCACCTTTTGCTAACTGTAAATACTCTCCAATACCCATATCAGATGCTATCTTTGATAATGTTTTAGTTTGAACCATTGATGAACGATATGTTGTAAGTATACCTTCTTTCTCATTTTTAAATCTAAAAAATAAATATTTTGACACTAAAAGTTCAATTACAGCATCACCGAGAAATTCTAACCTCTCATTGTTAGCAGTTGTCATAGACCTATGAGTAAGAGCAGTTTTTAAAAGCTCTTTGTTTTTCATATTTAAATTTAGTTTTTTATCTAATTCTTCAATATTTTTATTCATTTTTTATTTCATTAAATTCCCTAATACTCCACTAACAAATTTATCACTAGATTTATCTCCAAAATCCTTAGCTATCTCTATAGCTTCATCAATAGATACTTTTGGTGGTGTTATTTTACCTATAAATCCCTCATATACTGCTATCCTTAATATTTGCATATCTAGTGTATTTATTTTTGAAAATGGTCTCTCTAAGCTTGCTTTTTTAATTATTTCATATATTTGGTCGCTATTATCAGACACACCAGTAATTAAAGTTTTAAATAGTTTTTTATTAAAACTACTATTTTTATCTATTTTGGATATATCTGAGCTTGAAAAAACTGTAGATTTTGAAAATACACTGTTAAAAAGTGTCTGAACTGCTATTATTCTTGATAAGTGTCTAGGATCTTCTTTAGATTTCATTACTATATAGGGAGAACTGCTTTTCCTTTATATTTACCACAATTTGTGCATGCATTATGCATCATAACTTGCGCCTTACAATCTGGGCATATACCTAAATTAGGCAACTTTAATGCATCATGTGATCTTCTGTTGTTTTTTCTTCTGTGAGAAATTCTTCTTTTTGGTACTGCAGACATGAGGCTATTATATAATGTAGAGTCTTTTAATGTCAATTTTTATCTTGTTTTTTATAAAAAACCATCCCTATGTTACCATAGTGTCTTGTATCTACAATATCAAACCCTTTAACCTTTTCAATCTCCCTTTTATTTTCTTTCTCAAATACTATAATTCCATCCTTATTAAGTACTCTCCAAGCCTCCCTTAGTATTTTTGTATCTGTTATTTCGTATGGTTGGAATATAAAAATAATATCAAATAATTTATAATTTTTGGGATCTTGATTTTTCATGTCTCTTAAATATATTTGGGCTGGCATTGTAAAAACTTCTGCTTTCTCATCTAGTTTAGCTCTTTTTAAGTTTTCTTTTATAACTGCAGTAACAGTTTTTTCTATATCAACAAATTCAGCATACTCAGCACCTCTAGATAATGCTTCTATACCTAGTGCTCCAGATCCGGCATAAAGATCAAGAACCACTGATTTTGGGATAATAGGAGCTATTATGGAGAATAACGCAGACTTGGCTCTGGATGATAATGGTCTTGTGTGTTTTGTAACAAATTTTAAATTTGTTCTTTTTGCAGTTCCTGCTATTACTTTTAGATTCATATATATAGATTTGTAAAATTAATTAATTTGCAATATTTTATCCTGTGCTTCCCTAATTTTTGATTTTAGTTTTGGATACTTATCTAAATCCATTATAATATCAGTAACTGCTTCTTTTGTCATCTTTATGAGCTCTACATCTATTAATGATGCCATTTTCAAATCTGGAGTTCCTGACTGATGTACTCCGTATATCTCTCCAGGACCTCTTTTCATAAGATCAAATTCTGCAAGTTCTAAACCATTATTGTTTTTCCTAAAAAACTCTAATCGTTCATTATATCCTTTTGTAGTGAATAATAAGCAGTATGATTCTTTATCAGATCTCCCTATTCTACCTCTTAATTGATGAAGCTGCGCAAGCCCATACCTGTCTGCATCTTCTATTAAAATAACTGTAGCATCCTTTATATCAATACCCACCTCTATTACTGGAGTTGAAACTAATATATCATAATCACCATTTGAAAAATCTCTTAATATCCTATCTTTATTTTTTAATTTTCCATGTAATAATCCTACTTTTAGATCCTTAAAGACTACATCCTTCAATACCTTATATTCATCTTCCACGTTCTTAAGTTGTAGTTTTTCAGATTCTGTAATTAAAGGACATAATATAAATGCCTGTTCACCACTATTAACTTTCTCCCTTATAAAATTGTATGCATCATTTCTTTTTTTATCACTAACTATATATGTTTTAACATCAATTCTACCTTCTGGTTTCTCATCGAGTATTGATATATCTAGATCTCCATATATTCCTAAAGCAAGTGTTCTTGGAATAGGTGTTGCAGTCATTGTTAGTATGTGAGGATCAATACCTTTTGAAATTAAGGTTTCTCTTTGTCTTACACCAAAACGATGCTGTTCATCTATTATAATCAGACCTAACTTTTTAAAAATATCTTTATCTTGTAGAAGTGCTTGTGTTCCTATAAATACAGAAGCTGATTTGTCTATTTTTTTTGATAAAGAAGTCACTATTTCAACTTTTACTCCCTTGGATTGTAGATATTTTTTAAAAGAAGAATAATGCTGCTTGGCTAAAATTGAAGTTGGAACCATTATTGCAGTTTGAAGATTATTTAAATACATAGTATATGCTGCAATGACAGCAACAATTGTTTTTCCCGATCCTACGTCTCCCTCTAACAATCTATTCATTGGAATTCCTCTTTTTATATCTTCATATATTTCATTTATACTTCTCCTTTGCGCATTTGTTAGAGTAAAATCAAGACTTGATACAAAATCTTGTATTTTTTCCTCATCAATAGATATTTTATATGCAGACCTTTTTTCTCTCTCTTGTTTTCTCATGTGAGAGATCATCTGTATATATAATATTTCTTCAAAACCTAATCTTTTTTTTGCTTCCGTTATATCATCAAAACTATTTGGAAAATGTAGTTTAAAAAGAGCATCTTTTATTGTGGTAAGATTATATTTTTTCCTTATGTTTAAAGGGAGATAATCTTCTTCTATATTAAAATTTGATAATAGTGTTTTTATTCTTGATCTTAACCATTTTGAAGTAATGCCTTTGGTTTGACTATATACAGGAGTTATTCTACCAAAATGTACTGTCTCCGTATTTTTTAATACCTCAAATTTTGGTGACATGAATACAAATCTACCCTTTTTTATATCAGTCTTTCCTATAATAATAACCTCATCCCCTATTTTTATATTATTTATTATATATTTTTGATTAAACCATATAATATCAGAAGTCCCAGTAGAATCTTCTATTTCTGCGGTAGTTATATTTTTTCTGTTCCTTGTATAGATATTTTTTATATTTTTTATCTTCCCTTTTACAATATTTATATCTTGGGGTACAATATTTGCTATTTTTTTTATATTTCTAGAGTCTTCATACTTTATTGGATAGTAATATAGGAGGTCTCTAAGAGTTAATATATTCAATTTTTTTAACAATTCTGAATATTTTATACCTATGTAATAGACATTAGATACAGGATCATCTAGCCCCATAATTATTGGTTATAGATAGCAAGGAGAGTTGATAGTAGCAGAGCTATTATAGTAAGTCCCATGATTACTACAAATATTTTTTTTTCATGTTTTTGAAAAAAATTTCTTCTAGCCATAATATTTTGTTTAGAAAGTAGTCTTAATCTTTACTAAATTTCTTTTACCTACCTTCACAATCATACCAGATTTCATATCAATTTCTAAATTTACATCATTTATTCTTACATTATCTATATATACTCCACCACTTTTTATTAGTCTTCTAGCATCTGCTTTTGAAGGAATTTGTCCAGTTAGAGATGTTATAAGATCAATTATTCTCGCTTTCTTTTTATCTACTTTGACCAATATCAGATCATCAGATATAACTTGTTTTTCTTGTACAGTTTTTTTAAAATTATTCTCTGCTTTTATTGCATCTTTTTTTGTTGAATATAAAGCAGTTATCTCATATGCCAGAACCTTTTTTATATCCATAATTCCAGAACTTGTTGACTCATTGAGATCTTTTTCTATGTTCTTTATATCCTCGGTACTTACCCTTGTTGCTATATTAAAATATTCTATAATTACACTATCTCTTATGCTCATAACTTTACCATATATATCATTAGGTTGATCCGTTATATTTATAACATTACCCCAAGATGAAGACATTTTTCTCCCATCAGTCCCAGATAGAAGTTTTTTAGTTAAACATACTTGTTTCTTCATATTAAAATAACCTTGTATTTCTCGACCTGCTAAAATATTAAATAACTGATCAGAGCCTCCTAGTTCTACATCTGATTTTATTGCTACTGAGTCATAACCTTGCATTATTGGATATAAAAATTCATGAAGTCCTATTGGTTTGTGATTTTTATATCTATCTATAAAGTTTTCTCTCTCAATAAGCTGGGCTACTGTAAAGTGCTTAGATATATCAAGGATACTAGAAAAATTAAATTTCTCTAACCACTCTGAATTATATCTATACTCTACTTTAGATAAATCTAGAATCTTTTTAAGCTGAGTTTCATAAGTTTTGAAATTTTCTCTTATTTCATTCTCAGTGATAACCTTTCTTTCACTATCTTTATCCGATGCATCCCCTACTTTTGCTGTAAAATCACCAATAATTAAAACAACTTTATGTCCCAAATCTTGAAAATCTCTTAATCTTTGTATAGTAGATGCTCTACCAAGATGTATTTGAGATGCCGTAGGGTCAATACCAAATTTTATACGTAGTGTCTTATTACTATCCAATGAATTTTCAAGCTCCTTTTTTGTTATTACCCTAAATGTTGCTCTATCGAGTATTAACTTTTTTTTATCTTCTTCTTTCATATTTTTTACATTATATTATAATAAAACTATGTATATCATAACAGAAAATATGATATAATTTCAAAGTATATATGAAGATTAGAAAATTTTTGTTGACAGCTAAAAATAGGAGAAATAGTGCCTCTGTTTCAGGTTCCAGGGCTCTACGTACTGTTAAGGCTAAGAAAAACACAGATAGTAAAAATAAAAGACTTATAAAAAAAATATTTAAAATATCACTAATGGCAGTGATATTAATATTTTTAATTGGAGCTATAGGATTAACTATCCTTGTTATAAAATATGCAAATGAATTACCACCTCCTGGAACTCCATTTACTCGTTCTTATGCTCAAACTACCAGTATTTACTCAAGAGGTGGAACTCTACTTTATGCATTTCATGGGTCTCAAAATAGAGAATGGGTAAATATTAATCAAGTATCAAAAACTATGCAGTGGGCTGTAATAGCAGCAGAAGATAAAAATTTTTATCATGAACCTTTTGGGATATCATTTACGGGCATAGCTAGAGCTTTCTACCATGATTTTATATTGCGTTCTCCGGGTCTCCAAGGAGGTAGTACTATAACTCAACAACTTGTTAAAGATACTGTGTTATCCTCTCAAAGAACTTTCCAAAGGAAATTGGAAGAAATTATTTTAACTATAGAAATTTCTCAGAAATATAGTAAACAACAAGTGCTGGAAGCATATTTAAATGAGGTGTATTTTGGAGGTAATGCATATGGTATTCAAGTTGCATCTCAAGATTACTTTGGTAAAAACCCTAACCAACTTACCCTAGCCCAGTGTGCTATGCTTGCAGGTATAATACAAGCTCCTTCATTTTATTCTCCTTTGTTTGGTACTAATCCAAAATATGCTATTCCAAGGGCAGATTATGTCTTAAACCAAATGTTGGCTGACAAAAGTGAAACTGGGGTTACTGCAGCACAAGTTACTCAAGCAAAAAAACAACTTTTACATATGCAATACAACACTTCAAGTCTTTCTCAGAATATAAAAGATCCATGGTTTGTGTATTATGTGAAAAATCAACTTGAACAAAAATATGGTATAAGTGCAGTACAAGATGGGGGTTGGAAAGTATACACAACCTTGTCTTGGAAAATGCAACAAGTAGCTCAATCTACAGTGACTAGTGCAGTAAATTATCTTGTATCATCTGGTTTAAATGCTCATAATGGGTCTCTCGTATCAGTAGATCCGAATAATGGAGAAATTTTGGCAATGGTAGGTGCATATAAATATGGAGTGTCTTTGTATAACGGTCAGATGAATGGTGATTTTAACGCTGCTCTTGCCCCAAGACAGCCTGGATCATCCATAAAACCATTCCTATATTTAACTGCATTTCAGGATCTAGGTTTTGCTCCTTCAACTTTTATGCCAGATTTATATATAAATATTAATGGTTATTCTCCAACAGATTGGAATAATGTTTACAATGGGCCTATGAATATTACTACAGCACTAAGAGAATCAAGGAATGTGCCTGCAGTTAAAACGTTATATGCTTTAGGTACTTCAAAATTTATAACAGAATTACATAAATTTGGATTTACTGGATTGTCTACCTATCAAAATGATCTTTCTATAGCAATTGGTGCTGCAGATACTACTTTGTTACAGAATACTGAAGCATATGGAGTTTTAGCAAATGGAGGAGTAAAATATCCTACAATATCAATTTTAAAGATTGTAAACCCTCAAGGAAAAATCATTTATCAATACAATCCACAAAATTCTGGAACAAAAGTAGTACAAACACGATATACCTATCTTGTAGATAGAATAATATCTCAATTCCCTACTTTGTATTACTCTCCTTCCCCGCTATATAAGGGTTATGTTAATGCTATAGCAGCAAAAACTGGTACTACGAATAGTAATAGAGATTTAGTTCTAATGGGCTACACTCAATCTTTGGCTACAGGGCTCTGGGCAGGAAATGATAATAATGCGCCTACAACTGGTAATTCATGGGGAGAAGATTTATCTTCTTTCTGGAATTCATATATGTTGAAGGTATTACCAATGATGCCTGCAAGTCATCCATTCCAATCCCCTCCTGGAGTCACTACAGCTATGGTATGTTCAGATAGTGGACTTTTGGCATCTTCTACAACAGATTGCAATAAGGTTGTAGCACATTTTGCGCAAGGTCAACTTCCTAAACCAGATAATGTAAATATTGTAAAAGATGTATGCTCGCAAGATCCTACACAGCTTGCTACAGCAAGTGATATAGCATCAGGAAACTATGTACAGAAAGTATTTATTCAACTTCAAGAATATTCTCCTATATTTCAACCTGCATTAGATGCATGGGAGAAGTCTGCAGGTCCTACATATAACCTACCCACAACATACTGTACGAGTCCAGCTCCTGTATCATCTTCGAGTGGTACTATACAGATTAATGTGTCAAATCCAGTAACCAATGAAAACTTTACATCAGGCCCTGTTAATATAAATATTCAAGGTACTATTCCTGCTCAATCTTCGGTATCCTTGACCTCAAGCACTTCAGTTAGCGTAAATATTAACAATTCTTCTGGTACATCAGTAGAATCTAGTTCTACTTCACTTGTAGCTGGGACTTCTAGCTTTAACATACCAGTACCTACACCACAATCACCTTCTGGACAAACTACTCAATATATGGTTGTTATAACAGTCTCTAATGGTGGAAATACTGGAACGATTAACATTCCTATAAATGTTTCTTCTTAAATAAAACTTTTTTCTAATGATTACTAATGGTATGTAGATTTGTCTAAGATATTAACGGAAAGTAATATTATCTTTAAAATTTTCTGACAAAATACTTTTTATATTATCTATTTTTTCTTTTATTTCAGTTCCTAAAAAAGTCCTCTCAAAATTCTCAAATATCAACCTTAATGTTATACTAATTTCATCAGTATTTATTTTACTACCTTTGTAAATATCTATAATCTCTTTTGTTCTTAGATTTGTATCGTTAATCTTATCTAATATATCTTTTAAATTGATTTTATTTTTATATAATATTGTTATATCTTCTTTAATTTCTGGAAATTTAGAAATATCTTTTATACTAATAAATTTATTTATTTTATTATGTAAATTATCTATATTTATGTCAAATATTGATAAGTTACCATATATTCCAAAATTTTCTTTAACAGCAGAACTTATATCTCCTATCTCACCTATGTAGTCTCCATCTATATAAATCTTACTACTTTTATTTTTAAAAAATGGTTTTTCAGCTTTATTTCTATATTCAAAAATATTAGTTAAATTTAAGTATGTATTAATGGTATCAAGTACTCTCTTCATATAGAAAAATGGTTCCTCCTTATCTTTACTAAAATATGCAGCTATAAGGTGTCGTTCTTCTTTCGGTTGAAGATCATTATTCTTTAGGTAAACATTAGCTATCTCATAAAGAATGAAGGTATCTTTGTGCCTTTGATTATTACTTACCGTATAAATTACAGATGGTATCAACGATGGTCTTAAAAGATCAAAATCTGGAGATATAGGGTTCAAAATCTTTATTGCATCAGTCTCTATTAAAGATTTATTCATTAGATCTTGGTTTATAAATGAATATGTCTTTATTTCATAACCACCTAGTGATGCTATTATACTTATTATTTTGTTATTTATATCAAACACTACATTCTTTCTAACAGACATAACTTTCATATTAGGTTCCTCTATATCAATATTTTCATAGCCATATATTCTTCCAATCTCCTCAATAAGGTCAATATCTTCTTTTATATCTAATCTCTCATCAGGTATAGTAGCAACCATAAAATTTCCAACCTGTTTATTTTTAATATTTAAACTTGCTAATATATTAGAAGTATCTTTTAAGGGGATTTCCATTCCTAAGACCTTTTCTATTTTAGAAATATCTAATTTTATAATTAAATCAGCCACTACTTTGTTTGTAACAATATCAGTAACAGAGCTTGATATTTCACCTGTGGTATTTTGCAATATTAATTCTACTGCATAATTTAATGCTTTTAGTGTTAATGATTGTGAAATCCCTTTCTCATACCTTAATACAGCTTCAGATCTTATATTTACTGATTTTGCACTTTTCCTTACAAGTAAAGGATTAAAAGATGCACTTTCTAGCAATATACTTTGTGTACTTTCATCTATCTCTGATTCTTTTCCTCCCATAACTCCTGCTATACCAATACTTTTATTTTTTGTTGCAATAACATAATTATTTTTCGTTAATACCCTTTTTTTAGAATCTAACGTTGTGATTTCTTCATTTTGTTTTGCTTTTCTTACTTTTATTTCAAGATCAGTATTTTCTGATATTTTAGAAACATCAAAAGCATGCAATGGTTGTCCTAAATTCACCATTACATAGTTTGTTATATCTACTATATTATTTATAGGTTTTATGCCTAAATTTTTTAATCTCTCTCTGATCCAGAAAGGAGATTCTTCTACCTTTATATTATCAATGGTAATGGCACAATATCTGTTACAAAAATTTTTATCTTCAATAGTAACCTTCAAGTTATTTCTTTTGTTAGTTTTTATAGGAGTTATAATTCTTTCACTAAAAGGCTTATGCTCTATAGTAGCAAATTCTCTTGCAATACCATGATGAGAAAATAAATCTCCTCTTTGAGATATAACCTTATTATCAATATCTATTATTGTATCTTTTATTATGCTTTGTAGACTCTCTCCAATATGATCTGTAAATAATGATCCTATTGATTTATATCCAGACCTAGATTCAAAGGATCTAGATCCAAGGTCAAGAATGCCAGAATGATTTTCTCCTAATCCTAATTCTTTTTCTGAACACATCATGCCGTAAGATGCCTCTCCTCTGAAATCATGTTTCTCAATTTTTTGTCCATTTATCTCACTACCTTCTAGTACTACAGGGACTATCATTCCTTTGTACACATTAGGCGCTCCTGTCACTATTTGAATTTCCTTATCCTTTATATCTACTTTTGTTACATAAAGTCTATCTGCATTTTTATGTTTATAAATCTCTTTTACTTCCCCTATAATAATATCCTCTCCAAAATTAGGATATTCTCTTATTTCATCAACATCTACTGATTTTTTTGCAAATTCGTCTATAAGGTCATACAGAGACTTTTTATTATCAGGAATATATGTGTATTCTTTTATCAGACTTAAAGATATTTTCATTATATATTTTTAAATTGAGATAAAAATCTTATATCATTTTCATAAAATAGCCTTGTATCATTAATTCTATCTTTTATCATAACTAATCTTTCTATTCCTGTTCCAAATGCAAACCCTTGATACTTGTTTGGGTCTATATTAACATTTCTAAGTACTTGGGGGTGTACCATTCCAGCTCCTAAAAGTTCCAACCATCCTTTATATGAACATACATTACATCCTTTCATACTACAAAATATACAAGAACAATCTATCTCTATACTTGGTTCTGTGAAAGGGAAATATGAATTCCTTATTCTTAATTTTATACTATCATCATTAAATATTTTTTTTAAGGCTCCCTGTAATACACTTGCTAGGTCTTTTAGGTTACTACTCTCATCAATAACTAATCCTTCAAATTGGTAAAACATAAAAGAATGTCTTGGGTCGCTATTCTCATTTCTGTAAACTTTTCCTGGAGCTATTATCCTTATTGGAGGGGTATGCTCTTGCATCGTTCTTATCTGGACAGAAGAAGTATGAGTTCTTGGTAATAACTCATCTTCTTTGATATAAAATGTATCCTGCATATCCCTAGCAGGGTGTCCTATTGGGATATTTAATGCTTGAAAACAAAACCAATCAGTTTCAATTTCAGGCCCTTCTGCAATTTCAAAACCATAAACTGCAAAAGTATCTTCAATAAGTTTAATCATTGCACTTATTGGATGTATAGATCCTATATTTAAATCTTTTCCTATATTTAATTGGGAACCTGGGATTGTAGTGTCTATTATTTCACTATCCTCTTTATCATATAAAGCTTGTTTTAACTTGTCTTCTTTTTGCTTTAAACTATTAGAGATATCTGTTTTTACCTGATTTGCAAATTGACCAACTTCTTTCCTTTCAGTAACAGTCAATTTAGAAATGCTTTTTAATATTGTGGATAAATTACTATTTTTACCTAAATTAGTAGAGTAAAACTTTTTAACATCCTCTAAACTACCTAAAGTTTCTATACTATCTATAGATGTTTTCCATATTTTTTCAACATCCCTTTTTATATTCTCCATTTGGTTATTTTTTATTCTGTACTGTATTTACAATACTTTTGAATATCTCAGAATCTTGTGTAGCGAAATGAGCTAAAACTTTTCTATTAATTTCAATATTATTATCTTTTTGTAATTTAGAAAAAGTTGAATAGTTTATATCAAAATCTTTCAATGCTGCGTTTATTCTTATAATCCAGAGTTTTTTCATATCATTCTTTTTTTGTTTTCTTCCATTGTATGAATATTGTCCTGCATGTAAAATAGCCTCCTTCGCTGTTTTAATCAAAGCATGTTTTGTCAGTCTATATCCTTTTGTTTGTTTGTGGATTTTATTATGTTTTGCATGTTTTGTCATGCCCTTTTTTATTCTCATTGTTTTATATTATTTTACAAATTTTAATATTTTTGAAGTTGCAGTTTTTGATAATAACTGGTCTTTCTTATCTCTATTCTTACGGTTAGAGGCTCTTTTAGACATAAGATGATTAACACCTTTTATCTTATGTAAAAGCTTACCATTCTTTGTTCTTTTAAATCGTTTTGTAATAATTTTTTTTGTTTTTATTTTCATTAATCTACTTTATTATGTTATTGGTTGAACTTGAGCTATAGTATTTCTTCCTTCTTGTTTAGGAGTATTCTCTATTTTAGCATCATCCTTTAGACTTTCTATAATTCTAGTCATCAATATTCTAGAATTCTCTACATTTCCTCTTCCAGTTTGACGTATAACTATCTTTACTCTATGATGATCCCCCAGGAATTCTTTTATCTTGTTTATTTTATTATTATAATCTCCTATTCCAATAAAAGGTTTAAATCTAATCTCTTTTATCTCTTTGTGCCTATTTTTTTTGTTTGCCTCTCTATCTTTTTTGCTTTGCTCATATTTATACTTTGAATATGACATTATTTTGCAAACCGGTGGATTAGCATTTGGTGCAATCTCTATTAAATCTAATCCTTTCTCCTGAGCTTTTATTATAGCATCTTGCTTATTCAATATACCAAGAAATTCACCATCTTCATCAACTACCCTCAATTCATTGGCTTTTATGTAATTATTATAACTTATAAATCTCCTTTTCAGGTTAATAGAATCCTCCTTATTTGAACTAACAATATTGTGATAATATCAAAGATTTTTTTGTTTGTAAAGTAAAATTATCTAATAGTTTATTTTTTTATTATTTTCTTCTAGAAATTTTAAATTCGATTCAATAAAATGTTCAAACTTTTCTTTTTGAATATTTGATATTTTATATTTTTTACCAAAGATGTCTTCAAAAGCCTCTGTCTGTGTAAAAATCTCTATATTAAGTTTATTATTTTCATGGTATACAATTATTTTAGTAAAGTCTTCCTTTTTACTTTCTATAGAATATGTTATGGTTTCTCTATTTTCATCTATACTGACAATAATATATATTGGGCTAGAGTTTAGATCTGGAGTACGTATTCTGAATGCAACGTATCTTTCTCCATCTATTTGTAATTTCTTCTCAATAGCATATTCATTTTCAAGATATATATAATTTTTATTGTATATATTTACTAAGGAATAGAAAGAAGTTATTAATTTTATAGCGTACATATCCTTACCTTCTATGCTTTCTATAAACTTTAGTTGATTGGTGATCTCTTTTTTTATATTTGAGACTATATACTCAAAAAGGTCTTTATCATAACCTTCAAAAGGATTAGATACCTTAGTTTTAGTGAGCAGTTTTAAATATCTTGAAATTACAAAATCATCCATATATTTTATTTGAAAAGTCATCAACAAAGGTATTGTACTCTTTTTCAAGAACTACTTCTTTTTCAATGTTTTTTATGAAACTTGCATATTGCATAGCACCTTTTAAAATATTAACTTTTATCTTTTTCTCTATTATGACTTTATATCCTCTCTTCTGCTTTTTTTCTAGTTCAAAAGTATAGATTCCACTATCATTCTTAATCTCAATAATAAATTTTGGTATTAGATGAATATATCCTTTATACGGCTTATTGAAAAATAGGATCTTATCAGAATGAAGACCATTTTTAGATTTTTTCTTTACAAGCATACTTTGCTTAGGGTCTACTAGCATATGCCTTAGATTCAGTATTTCATTGCTTAAATTCTGACTTTCAAACTTTTTAGATGTATCTATTATAAAGAGTTCTAACTTATTGTAGAAAGAGACGTTCTGACTCATATAACTCATTATATATAGAGTAATTATTCTTTACAATAGTAGTTCACTTCATGATATATTGACCATTCCACTAATTAAATGATACTGTACCAACTGGCATTGTAACTACTTAAAATTTTATCAAAGAGTGTTTTCTTTTAAAAGTTTTAGTAATTCACTAAAGGATAGATCTGATTGATATTTTAGATCATCTCTCCAATTTATTGTAAATGACCATTCACCATTACTTTTTTTATTTGCAACTTCCCTTTCACCAATTACAACTTTAGCAGGTATTTTTTCTAAAGATGCATTTCTTATTTTCTTACCTATCCCCTCCTCTGTAACGTCTGAATCTACTCTTATTCCTAAATCTCTCATGTCCTGAGTCAATTCTAGTACTGTCTCATTATATTTCTCAGATACAGATATTAATCTAACTTGTATAGGGGCAAATCTTAATGGGAAATTACCACCTGTTTGTTCAATCATGAATGCTATAAATCTCTCATAAGATCCTAGTATAGATCTATGGATCACTATAGGAGTTTCCTCTTTACCATGTTTGTTAATATATTTAAGTCCCATTCTTCCTGGTACTAAAATATCTATTTGTATTGTTGCTATTGAATCCTCTTTACCATAAACATTCTTAATTTGCACATCTAATTTTGGTCCATAAAAAGCTGCTTCTCCAATTTCTTCACTAAATTCATTTTTGGATTCTTTTAGAGCATCTCTAATGTTAGATGATGCAAAATCCCACATACTCTTATCACCTTCATACTTGTCTTTTTTAAAATCAGGGAGTGATAATCTAAAGTAGTAATTTTTGATTCCTAAATCCTCATATACATTTTTAAATATCAAAAGTACGTCTAAAAACTCTTTTTTTAATTGGTCTTTTGATACATAAATATGAGAATCATTCTGTGTAATAGGTCCTCTTACTCTTATCAGACCAGTTAGGGTACCAGATCTTTCATTTCTGTATAAAGGGCTTTCTTCTGCAAGTTTAAATGGTAATTGTCTATAACTTTGTACCATTTTTTCAAATATCATATGATGGTGAGGACAATTCATTGGCTTGATGTAAAAAATATTATTTTCTTTATCTTTTATCTGATACATATCCTCACTATAAAATTTTGCATGACCTGATCTTTCATATAACTTTTTATGCGTGAGTATTGGTGTAGATACATATTTATATCCCAATCTTTCCTCTATTTTTCTCATATATTCTTCTAAAAGATGTTTCAACTGTTCACCATTTGGCATTAGTAATGGTAATCCTTGTCCCACATCTTCAGATATCATGAAAATTTTTAATTTTTCTCCTATAACCCTATGATCTCTACTCTTACTTTCCTCTCTTTCTTTTAAATAATTTGAAAGAGTATTATTATCTTTAAAACATGCTGCATATATTCTTGTTAACATAGGATTTTTTTCATCTCCTCTAAAATATGCCCCAGCTATAGATGTCAACTTAAATGGTCCTATATCTTTTAGTGATTTTAAATGCCCACCACGACATAAATTTATAAAGTCCCCTATTTTATAAAAAGTTACAATATCATTTCCATTTTTACTTTTATTTTTTGACATCTCACTTTTTTTTGTACTACCCATACTTTCTATATCTTCAAGTAATGATAGTGAATAGGGTTGTTTTGTATCATGTAGAAATTTTTTGGCGTTATCTATAGTCATTTCTATTTTTTCAAAAGAATAATCTTTTTCTTGTATATCAACCATTTTTTCCTCTATTTTTAAAAGATCATCCTCTTGTATCTTGATATCTCCAAAATCAAAATCATAGTAAAAACCGTCATTAATTGCTGGTCCTATTGCTAGTTTTACATTTGGATATATAGATTGTACTGCATATGCTAGAAGATGAGCTCCAGAGTGTCTCATATTAACATCATTTATTTGACTCTGACTGTTTCCTTTCATAATAATTCTTTTAGATCTATATTCTACGGACCTGGGTCCTTCTTCTATAAATTATATATATAACTATCACCACTACAATAGCCACAGTTATAAATGTTAATGATTGCAATATTTTTAATAATAAAGGAATATTTTCTCCTAGAGTATATCCTAATATTCCATACAAAGTCGCCCAAACTATTGCACCTGTAATATTATATATAAAGAATTGTTTATAATCCAATTTATGTATTCCTGCTGTTATTGGTACAAACATTCTTAGTAAGGATACAAATCTACCAAAAAAAACTGTTTTCATTCCATATTTTTTGAAGAATCCTCCTGTATACTCCAAGTAATCTCTTTTTAGAGAGAAGGTTTTATGAATATACTCTGATGCTCTTTTCCCGTATTTTCTACCTATTAAGTATCCCAAGTTATCTCCTATAGATGCTCCTAAAATTGCAAATAATATTACTAGTGTAATATGAAATCTTGTAGGAGCTAATGCTGCGTATACTGCACCAGCTATAAGGGATGTTTCTCCAGGAAGAGGAACTCCTAGTGTCTCAATCATTATAAACAAGGCTATTATGATATAACCATAATTATTTATAAGATTCATTATTAAATGTAGAAGCATATTTTCTCCTTTGGTATTAGTACCTTAAGTACTTGTACCTTTACTATATTATGGTGGGTCCGGCAGGACTTGAACCTGTGACCTCAACAATGTCGATGTTGCGCTCTAACCAACTGAGCTACGAACCCCTAAGATAATTGTTATCTTATTATTTTATCAATTAATCCGTATTCTAAAGCCTCCTTGGGGCTCATCCAGAAATCTCTATCGGCATCTTTTTCAATTTTAGATTTTTTTACACCTGTATTTTTTGCTAATATAGTATTAATAGTATCCTTTGCGGTTAATATTCTTCTTGCTGAAATTTCAATGTCTGAAGCTTGTCCTTCTGCACCACCTAATGGTTGATGTATGAGTATTGAAGAGTTTGGTAATGAAAATCGCTTACCTTTTTTTCCAGATGATAATAGAAATGCTCCCATAGATGCTGCTATCCCTATAGCAATAGTAGATACATCAGGATGAATATGGTTCATTGTGTCGTATATTGCCATACCAGCATCTATTGACCCACCAGGAGAATTTATATACATTGAAATATCTTTTTCAGTATCTTCTTTCTGTAGGAATAAAAGCTGTGCTATTACTAAATTTGCAGTCTCATCATCTATTATGCCACCTAAAAAAACTATCCTTTCTCTTAATAGTCTTGAGTATATATCATAAGCTCTCTCTCCTTGAGAGCTCTTTTCTATTACTGTCGGTATTAAAATACTCATTACTGGTTTCCTTTGGATCTGGATCCTTTGGACCTAGGTCCTTTAATAATATTAACAGAGGCAGTCATTACCTTATTATACAATATTGTGTTAAATATTTCTTCTAAATCTGCTTTCTCATCTTTTATTTGTTTAACTTGTTCAGGAGTAAGGCTAGATAATCTCTCTTCAATATCTTCTTTAGTTACTGTTATAGAGTTTGTTGAAGCAAAGTCTTGTATGAATAGATCTAATTT
Source organism: bacterium (assembly GCA_027371855.1). Lineage (GTDB taxonomy): Bacteria > Patescibacteriota > Dojkabacteria > JAKAPS01 > JAJZLI01 > JAJZKG01. The sequence goes on along the minus strand of DAHXLB010000026.1, from coordinate 8,847 downwards.
TAACTGTTTTATTATATCTTCTTCAAGACCATTTACGACTTTTTCATGGGTCGTTCCTATATTTTTGAAATATTCATTTATATCTATTCCCATACTATCAGTAAATTGTTTTGTCTTCTCAATTGAAGATGTAACATAATTTGTAATTATATATTCAGGTATATCTTCTTTTTCAAGAATCACTGCATCTATTATTGCCTCTATAATCATATTATCTAGAATATTTTCTATAGATATGTCTTTATTACTTATGAAATTCTCATATGCAGCCTTTTCTTCGTCTGTTTTTGGGTTCTTATATTTTTCTGAAGTTCTATCATACTCCTCCTCTGCTGTCTTTCTAGGTATTTTTATATTCTTTAAATTGACTTTATTAATCTTAGGTTTGGTATAACCTGAAAAGTTTAATTCTATATCCAGATCTTTTGTCATTTCTTCAATAAATTCTTTATTTAAAGATATACTCATTAGGTCTTTAATCTGATCAACTATATAGTCATTTATAAGATGATTAATTTCATCATATGAATCTTTAACGATAGCATCATGATATTTTTGGAAAACTAGTTTTTGTGGAGCATTACCTTTTCTAAAACCTTTTATTTCAGTATTTTTTATATAGCCATTCGTTACTTTATCTATAGTTTCTTTTACTAATTCTTTTGCAATTCTTACAGTAAATGTAATATGAGATTTCTCACCTCTTTTAATGTCTGTTATTTTTATACCTTTGAACCTAGATTCTTTAAGTTCAGACTTCTTGAGTCTAGACTCCTCAGACTCTGGAATTTTAGTAGTTTTATTATCCTTCATAGGACTCTTCATCTTTTAGCTTAGAAGTAATGTTAGAAATATATTCATCTTCTTCCTCAAAGAAATCATTATCATGCAATGTATCTCTTTCTGTATCTAGTAAATCAGTATTTCTTTTAACTTTCGTCTTCTTTTTTAAAGGTTTGCCACATATAGGGCAAAGATCTGCTTCTAAGACATCTTCTTTACAGTTAACACATTTAACAACCTTAATATCTGATGCTATATTAGGTATATCTTCTGTGACTGTAGAAATTTCAGGAATATCAATTAATTCATCATCAGTACTATCATCTATTGCTACATCAGGTATTGTATCAACTACTATATCTTCATCTAAAAATATATTATCAATCTCCTCCTCTCTGTCATTACCTATTATGGGTTCTTCATCTTCAACGTTCAAAGATTTACTAGCTTTCTCGTTTTTTATACTTGTAGCTTTTTTTATTTTTGTCATGATCTATATAAATAGTATATTTAAGTTAAAAATGCATTAATCTATCTATAGGTTCGCATTATATCAAATTTTTACATCATGTTGTATACTTCTTTATATATTATATATACCCAAAATGTCTAGTAGTATTATTATTACAATAAGTAACCTGATTATTCACGTGATAACGAAGTTTTCTTATACAGGAATTTTCTTTTTTATGACGCTTGAAAGTTTAAATATTCCAATTCCATCTGAAGTTGTAATGACATTTTCTGGATTTTTAGTGTCTTTTGGTAAGTTAAATTTTTACTTAGTTGTACTAGTTGGTACATTGGGGAATCTTCTTGGATCTGTATTGTCATATTACATAGGAACTCTAGGTGATGATTTCTTAGAAAAATATGGAAAATATCTATTTATTAGTAAGAAAGATCTTAATACTGCACACTCTTGGTTTTTAAAATATGGGGATATAACTATACTAGTCTCTAGATTCCTACCTGTTTTTAGAACATTTATATCTTTTCCTGCAGGAATAGCTAGAATGAACTTTAAAAAATTCCTTCTATATACTTTTATAGGATCACTGATTTGGGCTATAGTTCTTACATACATAGGGTTCTTATTTGGGGCACATTGGCAATATTTTGCAAAAATCATAGAATCCCTATCAAATTATATTCTAATTATAGTAATAATAGGTATAATATTCTTCATAGTAAGACATATAAGGAATATTAAGAAGGATTTAGCTCCGAGGACCTAAATCTTTGGTATAAGAGTTCTCTCTATTAGGTTTATTATCTCTTTTGATGTTTTTTCCCATGTGTATTTTTTAACTTCAATAAGTCCCAATTCTACAAGTTCTTCGCTATTTTCATATGCAGCTATTATACCATCTGCAATGTCAAAAAAGTTATTTGGGTCTACAAGAACTGAAGCGGATTCTCCAATCTCTTTAGTGGCAGATATATTAGATGTTACTACAGGAGTACCTGAAGAATATGCTTCTAAAATAGGGATACCGAACCCTTCTTCTTTCGAAGCATATACAAATACGTCGTTTTTATGGAAATATCTTACTAATTCGTTATTTGGAACGTATCCTGTTATGATTACATCATTCTTTACTCCTAGATCCTCAATTGTCTTTTGTAAGTTGATATAATCATCACCATATTTACCTATAATTGTTAATTTTACAGTATCAAATTTCTTTTTTAATATAGGAATAGTTTTGATAATATGAGTAAAATTCTTTCTCTTATTTATTGTGCCCACACAAAGAATGTTTAATTCTCTTAAATTTCTCTTTTTTTTATCAAATTTGTATAAATCTCTGTCACATGATTCATAAATAATTTTGATTTTATTTTCTTCAATTTTGAAATTACTTAGTATTTGATCTTTGGTAAATTTTGATACAGCTATTATTTTTGTCGCAGTATCTAGTGAGTGTTTAATAAAAAATACTGTTGTTTTTATAAACTTTTGATCCATATATTCAAATGATAGATCATGTACTACAACTATGGACTTGGTCTTTGTGAATAGTGGAATGGATGGAATAGGCGAGAAAATTAAGTCCAGCTTATCTTTTCTAAGTTGCAATGGCAAAGATAAATGCATCCAAAAAAGTCTATTTTTTATATATTTGAATTTTATATTTTTGAAATTTGATTTATATAGATGATCTCCATCTAGATGGTCTTCATCTAGATGGTTTATATATACAGTGAAATTAATATTTGTATACTTATCAAACTCTTTTAGGATACTTAGGGTATAATTTTCAATCCCTGTTTCTTCCCTATTTAGTATATCTTTTGCTATTATACCTACATTATATTTATTCATTTGATCTTTGGTTTAGATTCTAATCCCTTGTAAATAAAGCATACTATATGAGACAATTATAGATCAATGTGAGGGTATAGCTCAATGGTAGAGCATCAGCCTCTTAAGCTGTTGATTCTGGGTTCGACTCCCAGTGCCCTCAAGTGATGCGCTAATTATATTTTAAATATTTAAAAAGCACCTAGAGAGATTCGAACTCCCGACATTCTCGTCCGAAGCGAGATGCTCTATCCAGACTGAGCTATAGGTGCAAATAATCGCTCTCGGCAGGATTCGAACCTGCACTCTTCTCCTTAGAAGGGAGTTGCTTTATCCATTAAGCTACGAAAGCATAATATTTATGGGGTAAATGGTGGGGTTTGAACCCACGACCTACCGCTCCACAGGCGGTCGCTCTACCAACTGAGCTACATTCACCATCAACTTCAAAGATCTCTTAATTCTAACATAAAATATCTGAAAAATTAAATTATAGAGATATATTCTCCCCTATTTTTATATTGTATGTATTTACAAATTTAGGTGTAACTTCTATCACATATTTTGAATTATATTTCGGATAAAGAATTTTACAATAAATTCCTGTGCATGGTTGTGCTTTGATTATTTGGTTAATAGTTAGATTATTTGATATAAACAGCATATCCAAAGGAATTAGAGTATTTGCCATCCAGAAAGGATGAATTTTATAGTTTTTAAAATAGAAAATCATACCTTTGGATCTAGATCCCAAGGATCCAGATCCTTGAGCTGTGGGCATAGTTTTTAAATACATTAATCCTGCATTCTGTTGTTTTTGTGTAGATGCTTCCATTAGGGATATATTTATTCCATTAATTTGCATTACCTTTGAAGATTCGGTTGATCTTAAATCGAATGCCTCAGTTTTAGTTATAACATTACCATCAGTATTTTTATCTACATACAGATTCCCATTTCTATATATAGATGTTGGTGGATTGGTTGTAACTTTATTAGATTTGTGATTTTGGTTTATATAAACAAGGAATAATACCACTAATATGACAACAAATGGTATAGAACTATATTTTGCAATTAAATAAAAAAATTGTCTATTTCCCATATATAATAGAGTCTATCACATATTTTGTATAAATTTGACAAAAAGTGTTTTTTACATTATCCTCTCATCATTGTATGAAGCTAATATTTATTTCTGGAGGTGTAATCTCTGGAATTGGAAAAGGAATAACTGCAGCATCTTTGGGATTGCTTCTTGAAAAGCAGGGATATAAGGTCTCCTTTTTAAAGTGTGATCCTTATATAAACATTGATGCTGGTACTATGAACCCAATAGAACATGGGGAGGTTTTTGTCACAGATGATGGATATGAAATGGATATGGATGGTGGTCATTATGAGAGGTTTATGGGAATATCAGTTTCAAAAGTTAATGCTATCACTACAGGTCAAATATATTCCAAGGTTATTCAAAATGAACGTAATTTAAAGTATGACGGTGCTTGTGTAGAAGTGATTCCTCATATACGAGATGAAATTGTTTCAAGAATAGGAGAAGCATATAACCATGACGAGATTTTAATAATAGAAATAGGAGGAACGATTGGTGAATATCAAAATGATATATATTATGAGGCTGAAAGATATCTAAAAAGGAAGTTAAAAGAAGATCTTTTACATATACATATATCATATCTTCCCGTACCAAAAAGTATAGGGGAAATGAAAACAAAACCCACACAACAATCTGTTATGCATCTTAATCAAAGAGGTATATTCCCCGATATAATTGTTGGAAGATCAGATTCACCAATTGATAAACTGAGGAGAAAAAAAATTGCGGTTGCAACTAATGTAGAAGAAGATTGTGTATTTTCAAATACAGATGTATCAAGTATTTATAAGGTTCCGTATAATTTTTATCTACAAAAATTAGATATAAAAGTATTGGATTTCCTTAACCTTAAATCTAAGGATGTTGATATGGAAGATTGGAAGGCACTTATATCTTCTATAGATACAGATTATAAAAAAACTATAACAATAGGGATGGTTGGAAAATATCATATGAGTGGTTCTTTTTCTCTAGAAGATGCCTATGTATCAGTTGTAGAATCGATTAAAATTGCATGTTGGAGTGAAAAAATTAATTTTAAAATAAAATGGTTAGATTCCGAAAATATCAATATGAAGGTTCTTAAAACTTGTAATGGAATTATTGTTCCAGGAGGATTTGGGAAACGAGGTATAGAAGGAAAAATTAAGGCAATTAGATATGCTAGGGAAAATAATATCCCATATTTTGGTCTTTGTTATGGTATGCAACTTGCAACAGTAGAATTTGCAAGAAATGTTATTGGTCTTAAAAAAGCTAATTCAGAGGAAGTAAATCCTAAAACTCCAGATCCTGTTATTCATATTATGCCTGATCAAGAAAAAAAATTACTAGTTAAAGATTATGGAGGAAGTATGAGATTAGGTGCTTGGGAATGTATTCTTTCAAAAAATACTCTAGTATATAAGGCGTACAAAAAAGATAGAATCTCAGAACGTCATAGGCACAGATATGAATTTAACAACAAATATAGAAAGGTTTTTGAAAAATCAGGGGTTGTATTCAGTGGTCTTTCACTAGATTCCAAACTTGTTGAGATAATGGAACTTAAAGACCATCCATTCTTTGTAGGAGTACAATTTCATCCAGAATTTAAATCAAAACCTTTATTTCCTCATCCTTTGTTTGTTGAATTTATTTCAAATTGTATAAAAAATAAAGGGGGTGAAACTCAAGATGATACTATCAGATAGAGATATATTAAATGAACTAAAAAAAGGGGATCTCAAGATAACTCCATTTACAAAGAATTCTATACAACCGTCATCTTATGACCTTCATATATCGTCTAAATTTTTAATTTTTAAAAACGCTAATACTCCATATATAGATGTTAAAGAAGATATAGATAATACAGAAATTGTGGATGTGAAAACCCATGGGTATTTTTTTCTACATCCTGGTGAATTTATACTCTCATCTACTCTAGAATATGTAGAAATACCAAATTATCTTGTGGCTAGAATTGAGGGTAAATCATCGTTAGGAAGGATTGGACTTATAGTTCATGCTACAGCAGGTTTTGTTGATCCTGGATTCCATGGTACTTTAACTTTAGAGATGACAAATTTAATAAACACACCTATAAAAATATATACAGGTATGAAAATATCTCAACTGGCATTTTTTACTATGACCTCCCCTTCCAAAAAACCGTATGGAGAGTATAATAATAAATATAACGGTCAAAAAGATCCAACTAAAAGTCATTATTTCAAAGATTTTATTAAATAAAAGTGAGAGATAAAGAAATAGAAGACCTTATTTTCAAAGAAGGTAAAAGACAGGATAATGTTATAGAGCTTATAGCTTCTGAAAATTACGTATCTAAAGATGTAAGGGAAGCTCAAGGTTCAGTACTTACTAATAAATATGCTGAAGGATACCCTGGTTCAAGATATTATGGCGGGTGTTTAGTTGTTGATGAAATTGAAAATATGGCAATCAGGAGGGCCAAGGAGCTCTTTAATGTGTCATTCGTTAATGTCCAGCCTAATAGTGGATCGGGGGCAAATTTAGCCGTATACTTTGCTCTTTTAAAGCCCAAAGATAGAATACTTGGGATGAGTCTTAAAGATGGAGGACATCTTACACATGGATCTAAAGTTAATTTTTCAGGGAAGCTTTTCAATTTTTCCTCCTATGGAGTAAACTCTGACGGATATATAGATTATGATGAAGTTTTAAAGATTGCTCAAGATATAAAACCTAAAATGATTGTTTGTGGGGCATCTGCTTATTCAAGATCAATAGACTTTAAAAAATTTAGGGAGATAGCAAATAATGTTCATGCATATCTTTTTGCCGATATATCACATATAGCAGGACTTGTTGCAACAGGACTTCATCAATCACCAGTTGATTATGCAGATATTATATCTACAACTACACATAAAACTCTGCGTGGACCAAGAAGTGCCATTTTAATGACTAATAAAGAAAATATATTTAATCTAATCCAAAAGTCTGTATTCCCTGGATTTGGGGGAGGACCCATGATTCATACTATAGCCTCGAAAGCAATCGCATTCAATGAAGCTTCTTTATCTTCGTTTTTAAAATATCAAGAACAAGTGCTTTTAAATTCTAAACATCTGGTGGATGCAATGTTAAAGAGAGGATTTAGTGTAGTATCAGGAGGAACTGATAATCATATGTTTGTAGTAGACCTTACGAATTTTAATATTACTGGAAGTGAGGCCCAAGATTTATTAGACTCAGTCAATATTGCTGTTTCCAAATCTACTATACCAAAAGATAGTAAAGGTCCAAATGTTGCAAGTGGTATAAGGATAGGTACTCCTTCGGTAACATCACGTTTTATGAGAGAAAGAGAAATGGAAAAGATAGCTGAATTTATACTAGATTCAATAAAAAATAGAGATAATATAAAAACACTTGGTAGAATTAAAGATAGTGTTATAAAATTAACAAAAGAATTCGCAATCCCAGATTACTATGAATGATAAAATTTTTGATGGAAAAGCAGAATCTTTAATTATAAAAAAAGAGGTAAAAGATTATCTTAAAAAAAAGAACGTATCACCTACTCTAGGAATAATACAAGTTGGTGATGATAAACTTTCAAAGATCTTTATTAGGGAGAAAATAAAATTTGCTAAAGATATTGGTGTTGCCGTTGTATACCATCAATTTGAAGAAGGATATCCATATCTTAAAGAAGAAATTGAGAGATTTAATGAAGATAATAATATTGATGTATTCCTTGTACAGCTTCCTCTTGTGGGATTAAACGATAAAACTATTCTTGATAATGTATCACCAACTAAAGATATAGACTGCCTTACATCAACCAACTATACTAAACTTCTATCAGGAAAGTATGCATACTCTCCTGGTGTTTATTATGCATTTTTATATATTTTTAAAAAATGTAAATTACCAAAATCAGCACATATTCTAGTTATAGGATCAGGATTTGTTGGATTTCCAATTTCTGACTATCTAATACAAAATAAATATAATGTTACAGTACTTGATAAATATGCAGAAAAAGGAGATATTTCAAATTTTTCAAAATTATCAGATATGGTGATATTTACAGCTGGGGTATCAAGTGTGATAAAAAAAGATGATGTGAAAAAAGGATCTTTTCTTATAAATATAGGCCAAAGTGCAAATTTTGATGGGAGTGTATCTGGAGGTATTGATGATGATTGTATAGAAAAATCTTCTTTTTTTGTTCCATCTAGAGGAGGAATAGGACCATTAACAGTTGCTATGTTATTTAAAAATTTATGTAATATTTTTTAGGATTTTTTCTATAATAATCTTACTTGCATTTCTTGGTAAATCTATTTTTTTTGTATTTTCCCTTTCTTGTAATTTCTTGAGTTCTATATTTAATGTATTAAAAGATAATGATGATTCGCTAATTATAGATATTGTATCAGAATATTTTCTTGCTATTTTTGCATTCTCATATTGTTCTCCAAAAGAACTTGAGGATATTGGTATTAATATTGCTTTTTTATTAAGTGTTAATATTTCATAAACAGTGTTTGCCCCTGCCCTACTTATTATTATATCTGTTTTTCTAAATACCTCTCCTATCTCATCTCCCCATATACCACGTCGTATTATATATCTTGCTTGCAGGATTGCAGGAAGTGTTTCT
>DAHXLB010000033.1:0-5535 GCA_027371855.1 bacterium | reverse complement strand
TTTGAAATATTACCTTTTGTAGGTATAATATCTTTCTATTTCAAACACGCTGGAATTACTGTTCCTATATTTAGAACGGCTAATTCTGATTTAAATAGTACAATCGCTCTAACATTAATATCTGTAGTAGTTACACAGTATCTAGCTATTAAACAGATGGGTATATTACATCATTTAAAACGTTATTTTAATTTTACTAAACCATTAAACATTTTTAGTGGCATATTTGAACTTATATCAGAATTTACAAAATTAATATCGCTATCATTCAGGTTGTATGGTAATATATATGCGGGCGATGTAATTATAATATTGTTTACAAAACTTGGAGGAATGTATTTTCTCCCTTTGCCATTTCTAGCTTTTGAAATATTAATAGATATAATACAAGCTGGAATATTTGCTATGCTTACATTATCTTTTATGACAATATTAACTGATAAAGATGAATTGGTAAGCTAATTTATAAGGAGGTGAATTTTATGACAACAAATTTTACATTAACAGGTGGAGTAGTAATGGGACTTGGTGCAATAGGACCTGGAATAGGAGTAGGATATATAGGAGGTAAGGCTGTTGAGGCTATAGGTAAAAATCCTCAGATGACAGCAAGAATAGTTAGTATCATGATTCTTGCAATGGCATTTACTGAAGCTATAGCTATTTACGCTCTTATATTTGCATTACAATAAATTGCAATATTAAATTATAAGTATTAAATTATGAATTTTTTTAATCAATTTGGAATTAATATACAATATTTAGTTTTCTACACCATAGATTTCTTTATAATATTGTATATACTTCAAAAATTTCTTTTTAAGAAAATATTCAGAATTTTAGATGAGAGAGAAAGAAAGATTGTAGAGTCACTAGAGTATGCTGATGCAATAAAGAAAACAAAACAGGAGATGGATGAACGGTATAAGGAGGCAATGCATAAAACACAGAGAGAAGTACAAGATATGATCAGAGAAGCGAAGATACAAGCAGAAAAATTAAGACAAGATATTTTATTGAATGCTGAAGATGAAGCAAAAGTGTTCATAAAAAAAGCTGAAGAAGAAATACAAAATAATCATGATAAAATGTATGCTTCTTTGAAAAAAGAACTTTTAGATATTGTCTTATTTACAACCAAAAAGGTATTAAGAGAAAATATGACTAAGGAAATAGAAGCCAATATTACAAAAGATACTATAAAATATATAAAAGAGATAGGTTCAAACAAAAATGAAAAGTAATAATATATTAAATTATATAATATTAAAAATAGAAACTGAAAATACAATAAATATAGATATTTTAGAAAAAGTTATTAGATCTAATATATTAGATCTAAAAGACATAAAAACTCTTTTTTTAAAACTTAAAAAAGATATCAAAAAATATAATGTCATTATTGAATGTGCATCAAAAGAAAATGATTATAGTAAAAAGAGAATACTCGAAAGTCTAGGTAACCCAATAATATATGAATGGAGATACAATCATAACCTTATAGGTGGATTACGAATAAAAAAGGATTGGGAAATAATAGACACTTCAATAGAGAGACAATTAAATAAAATAGGGAATTTATAAATACCATGAATGAGAATGATATATTAAAACAAATACAAACTCATATTGAAAAGATTAATACTGATTATGCTAAAGAAGAAATAGGAGTAGTTGATGCAGTGTATGATGGAATATGTACTGTTATCGGTATTATGAATGTAGCAAATGGAGAAAAGGTTGAGATAAAAACCAAAAATGGCAAAACAATCTATGGTATGGCAATGGATCTTAAAGAAGATGAAACATCAATAATAATATTTGGTGACTTTGAAGATATAAAAGAAGGTGATACAGTAAAAACTACTGGAGAAATACTATCAACACCAATCGGAATGGAACTTCTTGGAAGAGTAATTAATGCTATAGGTGATCCAATAGATACTGATGAGCCTTTAAAAGTCAAAAACTTCTCTCCAATTGAGAAGATAGCACCTGGGGTTATAACAAGAAAAGGTGTTAGTGTTCCATTAAAAACTGGATTGAAAGCTATAGACGCATTAATACCAATAGGTAGAGGGCAAAGAGAATTAATAATAGGTGACAGAAATACTGGAAAAACTACTATAGCTATAGATACAATAATAAATCAGAAAGGAAAAAATGTATACTGTATTTATTGTGCGATAGGACAGAAAAACTCAAAGATAGCACAGTTAGTGGAGAGATTAAAAGAGAAGGGTGCTATGGATTATACTATAGTCATAAATGCATCTGCATCAGATTCAGTTACTGAACAATATATTTCCCCATATACAGCAGTAACAATTGGAGAATATTTTAGAGATAATGGCATGGATGCATTAGTTATTTTTGATGATCTTACAAAACATGCATGGGCATATAGACAATTGTCTTTAATTCTAAAAAGACCATCTGGTAGAGAAGCATATCCTGGAGATGTATTTTATCTACATTCAAGGTTACTTGAAAGAGCCGCAAGATTAAAAGATAGTTATGGAGGAGGATCTTTATCTGCGTTACCAATAATTGAAACACAAACTGGTGATATTTCATCATATATCCCTACTAATTTAATATCTATAACAGATGGACAAATATTTTTAGAATCAGACTTATTCTTTTCAGGAATACGCCCGGCTATAAATATTGGTCTTTCAGTATCACGAGTAGGATCTAACGCTCAAGAAAAATCTATGAAAAAAGTTGCTGGATCCCTAAAATTAGAAATGGCACAATTTAGAGATCTTGCGGCTTTTTCTCAATTTGGATCTGATCTTGATGAGGAGACAAAAAAAGTACTCCAAAGAGGAGAAAGGCTTACACAAATACTAAGGCAAAAACCATATTCCCCAATGTCCACTGAACTTGAAATAATATCTATACTAGCAGTAACTTCAGGAAATACTGATCTAGTTGAAATAGATAAAATTTCAGATTATGAAAACTCTCTTCATGAATATATGCAATCTTTACATAAAGATAGTATTAAGAAATTAGAATCTACAAAAGACCTTAATGATGATTTAAAAGGAGAACTTATAAAAGAAATATCTGAATTTTCTAAAAATTATGTCTAGATTAATTGAACTAAGAAGAAGAATAAAATCAACAAAAAATATAAAGCAAATCACTAATGCGATGGAAATGGTTTCTGCGGTAAAATTAAAAAGAGCTCAAGAGTTACTTAATATTAATAAAGAATATATCAAAGAAATTGATCATACAATGAGAATATTAAATCTATACAGAGAATCTTTAGATGAAGGTGAGGAAAAAAATGCATTGTTAGTAATCATAACTCCTACAAAAGGGTTTGTAGGATCACTGGTATATAATCTTGATCTGAGAGCAAAAAGATTCATCGGTGAAAATCCAAAATTAGATATTAAAATATTAGGAGTAGAAAAGAAAGCAGCAAGTTTTATATTTAACCTAAATAAAGAAGTAATTTCATACACACCAAAACTACCCTCATCAATATCCATAGAAGATATATATAAAATATCTGATTTGATCACAGCAGAGATAGAGAGTAAAAATATAGATTCAGTCTATGTAGAATACTCTGATTTTACAAATTTAATTACAAATGAAATAAAAATAGATAAGATATTTCCTATAGATATTGAAAATGATAAAAAGGATGAGATTTATTATACCAAAGAAAAAGATACAGACCCACCCTCAATTTATTCTTGTGATATGAAATTTGATGAAATGTACGCTAATGCGATACAATTTTATATAGCATCAAAAATCTTTTATACTGTTATGGAATCTCTGACAACAGAGCATGCAGTAAGAATGATAACAATGCGAAATGCTACAGATAATGCTACAGATTTAAATAAAGAACTTATATTAGAAAATAACAAGGAAAGACAGGCACAAATAACTCAAGAAGTTATTGAAATTGCATCTTCGTCAAATCTATAAATATGGACAAAAAAAACAACACAACAAAAGGAAAAATTAAACAAATAAGAGGACCTATCATTGATGTATATTTCAAAGATAATTTACCTCAAATAAATACTAAATTAGAAGTGAAAAATGAGGATACCATAGTTTCTATGGAAGTGTCTCAAGATTTAGGTAATAATATGCTACGTTGCATAGCAATAAACCCTACAGAAGGCTTAAAAAGAGGTATGGATGTAATAAACACTGGAAATCCAATACAGGTACCAGTAGGAGAGGAAATTTTAGGTAGAATGTTTAATCTTACTGGGGATCTAATTGATGATGGAGAAAAAATAAAATTTAGTAAATTTTCATCAATACACAAACCATCTCCTCTATACAAGGATCAAACTACAAAAGCAGAAATATTTGAAACTGGGATTAAAGTTATAGATTTATTTGCTCCATTCTTAAAAGGTGGAAAAATTGGAATATTCGGTGGGGCTGGAGTTGGTAAAACTGTAATAATTCAAGAACTAATAAGAAATATCGCATCTGTACATGGAGGATTTTCATTGTTCGCAGGAGTAGGGGAAAGGACAAGAGAAGGTGAGGAGTTATGGAATGAAATGCACGAAGTAGGTGTTATTGATAAAACTGCTTTGGTTTTTGGACAAATGAATGAACCCCCTGGTGCAAGATTAAGAGTAGCCCTTGCTGCTTTGTCTATGGCAGAATATTTTAGGGATGAGGAACACAAAGATTTATTACTTTTTATAGATAATATCTTTAGATTTTCTCAGGCTGGATCAGAAGTATCTGCACTTTTGGGAAGAGTCCCTTCTGCAGTAGGATACCAACCCACTCTAGCTACAGAGATGGGGGAGTTACAAGAGAGAATAACATCAACTAAAAATGGTTCTATAACATCTGTACAAGCTGTGTATGTACCAGCAGATGATATTTCAGACCCTGCACCTGCAACAACATTTGCACATCTTGACGGAACTTTAAACCTAGAAAGGTCTATTGCAGAACAAGGAATATATCCTGCAGTTGATCCTTTATCTTCATCATCAAGGATTCTTGATGGAGATGTTGTTGGAGAAGAGCATTATAATGTTGCAAGGTCAGCTCAATCAGTACTGCAAAGATATAAAGACCTTCAAGACATCATAGCTATACTTGGAATAGATGAATTATCAGATGAGGATAAATTAATTGTAGGAAGAGCAAGAAAAATACAGAAATTCTCATCTCAACCATTCTATGTAGCAGAACCATTTACTGGAAAACAAGGTAAATATGTAAAACTTAAGGACACTATTGATGGATTTAAAGCTATTGTTGATGGTAAATATGATGATTATAATGAATCTGATTTCTACATGATAGGAGATATAAATGAGATTAAAAAGAAATGATAGATACTATAATATACACTCCTTCTAAAAAAATATTTGAAGGTAAAATCAAAGAAATGTATATACCTACACCAAATGGAGAAATAGGCATATTTCCAAATTATGAACCTTTCATATATTCTATATCTCTAGGAGAACTATCTTTTATAGATGAGAAAGGTGAAAAGCATATATTGGCTGTAAC
>DAHXLB010000027.1:0-16943 GCA_027371855.1 bacterium | reverse complement strand
GAGACTCTTAGATTAGTAAGGAGAGTCATGAGAGAGCATACAGGAGTGTCAATGAGTTACGGTAATATTTGGTATAATACTCCATTAATTTATACAAGGAATATAATGGAGTTTAAGAAAATACTAAACTTCTCTAAGTCTGATTATGGTAAGTTTAAACTCAAGGTAATAGAGTTCCATACACGGTATGGAACCAAGGCAACCTGTGATGCTTTTGGTATCTCTAAACCTACCATATACAGGTGGAAGGGAATATACAAAGATCATGGAAGAGATAATATATCTCTCATACCTAAATCAAGAAGACCTAATACGCTAAGATCTCCTTCGTGGGATATACGTATAATACAGTTCATTAAAGATATACGTAAGGATCACAGAAACCTTGGTAAGTACAAAATTAAACCTCTCTTAGATATATATTGTAACGATAATAGTATCCCTCAGATATCAGTATCGCTGATAGGGAAGATCATAAAAAGAGAGAATATATACTATCAAAGAAGAGGAAGATATTATCATAACCCTAATCATAAAAGACCTCAGGTATCATATAAATCTAGGGTGAAGAGATCACCTAGGGTATCTTCCCAAGGCCATATAGAGATAGATACCATAGTTCGGTTTGTAAATGGTCTAAAGCTGTATATCATCAATGCAGTAGATATATACGCAAGGTTTGAATTTGCATACTCCTACAAAACTCTAACCTCAAAGAATGGGTCAGATCTTTTAGATAAACTATTTACAGTATACCCAGGTAAGATACACACGGTACAAACAGATAACGGACTAGAGTTTCATAAGTACTTCCATACAAATCTAGAGAAGAGGGGAATAAAGCATGTATATATCTATCCTAGATGTCCAAAGATAAATGGGTACATAGAACGATGCAATAGATCACTCTCTGAGGAGTTCATAGAAGATAACCTTAATAAAGCATACAATCTACCAGAATTTAATAGGGCTTTAATTGATCATTTAATTTGGTACAATACAGATAGAGTACATTCAGGATTAAAAAATTTATCACCTATAAATTTTATACTGAATTTACACCCAAAGTCTCATATGTATGTGACCCATACAAAAAATTGACTTTTAGAAAATTCTTTGATAACATAAGGTCAAGCTTCTTTTACTAATTAAACTTTTATATATACTAAAGATTTTTCAGATACTCATGATATGTTTATTAAGGTTATGAGTATTTTATTTGTTTAAACATGGCGAAAAAAAAAGAATCAGAGATTAATTTAATTAATGAGACAAGAGATAAAATTATAAAACATTTTTCCACACACGAAGGTGATAATGGTTCTCCAGAAGTACAAACAGCACTCTTTACTAAAAGAATCTTACAATTATCAGAACATCTGAAAGAAAATAAAAAAGACAATCACTCACGAAGAGGATTATTGCAGATAGTGGGTAAAAGAAGAAGAATATTACAATTTTTAGAGAATAAAGACCCTGAAAGATATAAGGTATTGATAGATAGATTGGGCATTAAACGATGAGTATTATTAGAAAAGAAACTACCCTTCAAGATACAAAAATTTCATTTGAATCAGGAATATTTGCACCAAAAGCACATTCAGCAATCTTGGCGACAATGGGAGAAACTGTTGTTCTAGCTACTGTAGTTACAAGAGAGATGAAAGAAAACCCTGGTTTTTTTCCTCTAACCGTAGAATACATGGAGCGATTATATGCAGGGGGGATAATCTCCTCTTCAAGATTTGTAAAGAGAGAGGGACGACCCTCAAGTAATGAAACTCTAAAAGCAAGAATGATTGATAGATCTATAAGACCCATCTTCAAAGAAGATTTCAAAAATGAGATACAGCTAGTAGTAACAGTACTCTCGTATGACAAAATCAATGACCCGGTAATTATAGGTATTTCAGCAGCATCATTAGCTTTAATGGTTGCAGGATTACCTTTTGAAGGACCAGTAGCTGGACTGAGAGTAGGACTAATGGACAATGAATTTATAGTAAATCCAGTTCCTGCAATGTTGAATTCTTCCGATTTAAACCTTTTCATATCTGCTACTAAAGATTCAATATCAATGGTTGAAGCTGGAGCAAATAACATACCTGAAGATAAAATGATTGATGCAATAGAATTTGCAAAGAATCAAACAAAACCTCTTATTGATATACAAAATGATTTCCTAAAGGAGATTAATAGTGAAAACAAGATAGAATACAATAAACATGGAGTAGATGAAAACTTACTAGTGGAAATTGATGCAAAATTCCATGATGAAATCGAAAAATCAATCTGGGAGAGTGAGGATAAGAAGCTTGAAAGTAATATTGGAGAGAAATTTGATGCTGACCATGATCCTAAGGATGTAGAAGAAGCTGTACATGAATTATTTAGAAGATCATTTAGAGGTGGAATATTAAAAAATAAAAGAAGACCAGATAAAAGAGCTCTTGATGAAGTAAGACCTTTGTATATTAAAGTGGATATTCTGCCAAGAACTCATGGTTCTGCAATATTTCAAAGAGGAGAAACACAAGTTTTGTCAGTTGCTACCCTAGCATCTTCAAAACAAAGCCAAACTATAGAAAATATAGAAGGTGAAGAAATTAAAAGATATATGCACCATTATAACTTTCCAGGTTGGTCTGTTGGTGAGATAAATAGAAATTTATATTATCCATCACGTAGAGATATAGGACATGGAGCTTTAGCTGAAAGAGCATTAGAACGTCAAATCCCTCCAATGAGTGAATTTCCATATGCAATAAGAGTAGTATCAGAAACTCTGTCTTCTAATGGATCATCATCTATGGCATCTGTATGTGGATCAACCCTAGCGTTAATGGCTGCTGGTGTAAAAATTAAAAAACCAATTTCAGGTTGTGCTATGGGACTGGTAATGGATGAAAGTACAAAAGAATATGTTATTCTAACTGATATCCAGGGACCAGAAGACCATTTTGGAGACATGGATTTTAAAGTTGCAGGATCTAGCGACGGAATTACAGCATTACAGATGGATAATAAACTAAAAGGAATATCTATAGATATTCTAAAAGAAGCACTGGATCAAGCAAAAAAAGCTCGCCTGTTCATACTTTCCAAAATGCTTGAAGTGTTACCTGCTTCAAGATCATCATTGTCTATATATGCACCACAAATCAAAATTATAAAAATAGATCCTACTAAAATAGGCGAAGTAATTGGAGGTGGTGGAAAAACTATAAAGGGAATAATAGAAAAATCTGGAGCAGACATAGAGATATCGGATGACGGGTCTATCTCTATATCAGCAATCGAAGAAAAACAATTTGAATTAGCTCTTAAAATGATAGAAGATATAACAAAAGAAGTTGAAGTTGGACATACATATGAAGGTAAAGTGGCTAAAATTACAACATATGGAGCCTTTATAAATGTTACACCATCAATATCAGGGCTTGTACATGTATCCGAGATGTCAGATGAATTTACTAAAGATCCAACAGATATAGTATCTGAAGGAGACACTGTATTAGTAAAGATTATAGGAAAGGATGACCAAGGAAGATTAAAGTTTTCAATGAAACAAGCATCAGAGGCTGATAAAGAATAATTTCTAAATTATTCCAATAATTTTTTTTACAATATCATCAATAGATCCAATATCTCTAAAGACATAAATTCCAGATTCTAATTTATAATCAGAGTATAATTTCTTAATATTATTTATCTTTATAACATCACTAAAATCCTTAAGATAAATTTTGTAATTATCTTGGATCTGGATCCCTTCTCCTACGAATATACATGTAAATAGAGCTCCTTTTATATATATGTCATTAAGTAGTGAAGTTGAAGTTATCTCTCCCTTTTTTATATTAGATATTACAAATGTAGATTTCTTAAATTCTACTTCTTTAGCATTTTTTAGTATTTCAAATTTTTCTTTTAAATCAGATATTGATCTTGGTGCAGATAAATCAATAGTTGCTAAATTTAAATCTCCCCCTTTATTGATGATATTAGATACGTCCATGAAAGTTTTTTCTGTTATAGATTTACCGTGTAGAAAATCAGTATTTGAAAGTATACCCATTAAAACTAATTGGAAATCTTTTTTTGATACTATAGAGTCAATCGCAACAAGCATGTGATAAATTATTTGTGTAGTTGAATTAACATTATTCTCTGTTAAATTAAACATTCCGTACTGATTGTTATCAATATGCGAATCTATGTTAACTATCTTAATTTTATCTTTATTATCTATATCCTTTTTATATACCTTATATATCTCTCCCAAATAATTTAAATCTGGAGTATCTATAGTAAAAATAGTGTCATATGAAAACGCACCTCTTTTAATACTAACATTTGAAGCGTCCAATTCACCATTGTGTAATCTTACATGAAAGTTAAAATTATACTTATCATACTCATATCTAACTGAGTCTATTTTTACATCATCTTTTTTTACAGAGATAGTGTATTCAAGCCCTGGATATTCATTTTTTATATCCTCTTGTAGAAGCATCGAATAATTAAGTAATAATTCTAATCGTTCTGGAAATTTTGGAATATATATATCAATCTTCTTTTTAAAATTGATACTTAGAAAATGCCATACCAATAGTACAGATGCTATACTATCATAAGTAGGTCTTGTATGGGATACAATAAGAATCTTATTTGACCCATTGACTATATCTTTTATTTTTTCTATATCTTTATCCATTATAACCCCAATAACCTAGGATCTTGATCCAAAAGTTATTCAATATTAATGGGGCAGCATTAAGGACTAGGTCCAAGTTTTATACTTTCTCTACTTTATAATTTACTACTATATCTCTCTCCTTTACATCTTCGAATGTAGGATTGAGAATTATACCACATTCTCTTCCTGAAATCACTTCATTTACATCATCTTTAAGATGTTTGACTGATCTTATTTTACCTTCATATAATTCTTCATCACCTCTAAAAATTTTACATTTGTTATTTTTTATAATTTTACCCTCATATACAAGACCTCCTAGAACTATAGATTTATCTGATAATACAAATATTTTTGAAATTTCCATCTTGCCCATTTCTACATTTACATATTCAGGAGGTATGAGTGATTCAGCAGCATCTCTAACATCTTGTATAAGTTCATATATTACTGAATACTCCATAAAAAGTAGTCTTGAATCTTGAAGGATTTTTTTAATTCTAGGAGATATCCCAACTTTAAAAGCAAGAATTATTGAGTGAGTAGATTTAGCTATGGTGGAATCTTCTTCTGTAATATCCCCTACTTCAGCTTTTGTAATTTTTATATCTATATTATTAAGCTTTATTTTACCTAAAGCAGAGGTTATTGCTTCCAATGAACCTTCTGTATCAACCTTCAAAATTATAGATAGTTGTTTTTTTTGATTGTCATCATTGAAAAAATCTTCAAATCCTTCATTTTCAGTTACCAACGATTCATCTTTTGAATTAGTAATCTCTTCATCTATTAAAAAATCTGTTTTTTTATCAAAAAAAAGTACCCTATCTCCAATAGATAAATTTTTATTCTGCCCTACAATATATACAGGTGTTGATATTGTAGCTTCTTTCATAAAAACTCCTTTGTCATTTTTTATTGATCTTATTCTTCCTAAATATTCCCCCTTTGAGGAATAAATATAATCAGATATTTTTAGTATTCCACTTTCAATAATTGCAAGACTCATATTACCTATATTCTTATCTTTAAATGATTCAAGTATAATAATAGAAGGATCCTCTTCTTTTTTATCATTCTTTTCAAAAGAAATATCATATTCAAGTAGGATTAGATCTAGTAGATCATCTATCCCTTGTTTAGTTTTTGAAGAAATAGATATATATGTTGTATCTCCACCATAACCTTCAAGAAGAATCCCTTCTCTTCCAACCTCTGCTTTAATCTTTTCAATATTTGAATTTGGAAGGTCAGCTTTTGTAAAAACTACTATAGTTTTCAGTTTTTGAGTTTTTATTATATCAATAACTTCTTTTGTTTGGGGTTTTACTCCATCATCCAGTGCAATAATAAGTAGCACTATATCTGTCATTAGCACCCCTCTTTCTCTCATACTAGTAAAGAGTTCATGTCCTGGAGTGTCTATAAAGGTTATATGTCTATCCTTATATATAATATCAAATGCAGATATATGTTGAGTTATACCACCAGATTCATTCTCTACTACAAAACTACCTCTTATTACATCCAGTAAAGATGTTTTTCCATGATCAACATGCCCCATAATGGTAACAACAGGCGGTCTGTTATTAACTATCTCTCCAGATTTAGATTTTTTTGGGCCTAGACCCTTTGGAGCTAGATCCTTTGGAGCTAGATCCTTTGGACCTAGGTCCTTTATCTTTTTTTTCATATCTTTTCGACCTAGGTCTTTTGGGCCTAAATCCTTTGAATATATGTCATTTATTTTTACCATCACAAAATGAAGTATAACATGTAAGGCTTTCTAAACAAAGGCTCTAAAGGTTTTAATGGATTTATTTAGATAGATTTATTATTTAGATTTTTTTGGAGCTAGATCCTTTGGAGCTAGGTCCTTTATCTTTAGGACTAGATTTAGAAATCTTTTTTAAAGAAGAAGCTTTAGAGTCTGTACTCTTAGGATCTAGATCCTTAGTTTTACCTTTAGATACAGCTTTAGGTTTACCCTTTACTTTAACTTTAGCTTTTGTCTCTATCTTTTTTGTTGTTTTCTTAAGTGTTTTTCCTGATACTTTCTTTTTTTCTACCTTTTCATCCTTAACCTTCTCTTCTGGAACTTCTTCTTTAAAAAGTTCATCTGCAACTATATCTATACTCCAACCTGTAAGCTTTGCTGCTAACCTTACATTCTGGCCTTCTTTCCCTATAGCTAGAGATAACTGTTCTTGAGGAACAACAACCTTTGCTGATCTATTAGCTTCATCCATCGATATTGTAACAGGCTTAGCTGGAGATAGAGAATTCTTTATAAATTTCTGTATATCTGGATCCCACTGTATAACATCAATCTTTTCATTTCCTAGTTCATTTGTCATGGCTATGATTCTCATTCCCCTTTGTCCAACACATGCTCCAATAGGGTCAACTCCTGTAGTATCTGAAAAAACTGCAACTTTAGTTCTATAGCCAGCTTCTCTAGATATTGCTTTTATCTCTACCGTTCCACTTGCTATTTCTGGGACTTCATTTTCAAATAAAGATCGTACCATCAAATCAGAAGAACGTGACACAATAAGCTTTCTGCCCCCTGTTGGAGAATCTTGAATTTCTTTTAGATAGATTTTTACCCTATTTCCAGGCTTTAATATTTCTCCGAAAATTTGTTCTTGAGGTGGGAGTATGGCAGAAAGTTTACCTACCTCTACTATAACATTCTGCCCATCAAATCTTTGTACTGTAGCCATTTCAATACTTCCTATTCTCTCTTCTATTTGATTCATCATAGAATCTTTCTCTGCCTCGGAAACCTTTTGTAATATAACTTGTTTAGCCGTTTGTGATGCTATTCTTCCAAAATCTTGAGGTGTGCTATCCTTGCCATTTACAACTATAGAAAATTTTCCATTTTCATTAATCTGCGCTTTTATTTCATCATCCTCACTATATTCATAATCTCTCTTATATGCTGCAACTATAGATTCTTCTACAGCATAAAGAACTTCTGAGGAATCTATACCTCTTTCTGAAGCTATCTGATGAACTGCAAGTAAAAAATCTGATTGTGCAGCCATATATAAATTTAATTAAAATAATTATTACTAACAAAGTATACCATATTAAAAGCATAATTAGAAAGTTTGACACTATTAAGAACATGTTCTTAATATTTTTTTCTGGTATAATTTTAAAATAGATGAAAAATCATTTTCTAGATCAAGCAAAACAAATAATTTTTGGTATACAAGATGGGCTTGTTTCAACTATAGTCTTGTCAACCACCGTTGCAGGAATTACACATAATAACTACTACATAATAATAGCTGCAATAGCAGAAGGTCTAGGTGGAGGAATTTCTATGGCAACAGGGGTGTATTTAGGATCCAAATCTCAAAAAGAAATATTAGAGGCAAAAATCAAAGGTGACAATACTATGAGGATTGAGGCAATACACAAATTAGAGATTGATGGTATAGAAAAGAACGACGCAGGACAAATTATCAACCTATTATATAAATACCCAATATCAAAAGCTAAGCTTATTCCTAATATAGTATTAGGACAAGACATAGATTCTACATTAAATCCATATATGGAATCATTATTTATGGGAGGATCTTTTATATTAGGTTCTATCGTCCCTATAATTGCATATTTCTTCCTAAAGGGTGCCAGGGCTGTTATACTATCTGTAATATTAACTGCCTTAACCTTGTTTTTTGTTGGCGTAATGAAAGGTAATTTTGCAAAACTTTCAAAGGTAAAAAGTGGTTTAGAGATAATGATCATAGGTATGTTAGCTGGATTATTAGGATATATACTTGGAATAGTATTATGAATGAAGAATTATTGAAATTAAAAAATAAAGTAGATACAACAGAAATACCAATTGATCTAAAAGAAAAAGTTGATGGTATGCTTAAAAGGCTTGAGAGAATGTCTCAACATGGAAATTATTCTTCTGAATATGAAATAGTTTCAAAATATATAAATGTAGTAACGGAATACCCTTGGAATAAGTCCACAACTGACAATCTTGATATTAAAAATGCAAAAGATATTCTTGACAAGGAACATTATGGGATAAATGATGTTAAAGAAAGGATCCTTGAATACATTGCTGCCATGAATATGAACAATACCCAGCAAGCTCCAATTTTATGCTTTGTTGGATTACAAGGAATAGGTAAGACAACAATGGGAAAATCCATTGCTGATGCACTAGGAAGAAAATTTATACGAATATCACTTGGAGGTATGGGATCATCCTTGGAGATAAGAGGACAATCTAAGGCTACACCAGATGCAGAAGAAGGATATATAATAAAAGCATTAATAAGATTACAAAGTAATAACCCAGTAATTCTCCTTGATGAAGTTGACAAAATATCAGATGAGAAAAGTGTTCGCTCTAGTATTATGGCAACACTGTTAGAGCTATTAGACCCAGAACAGAACTCCACATTTTTTGATCACTATATGGACTATCCTGTAAATCTTTCAAAGGTTATGTTCATTCTAACTGCAAATAATCTCGGAAGTATTTCTTCTGCATTACTTGATAGACTGGAAATAATCCGTTTTTCGTCTTATACTGACGAAGAAAAATTGATTATTTCAAAAGAATATATTATGCCTAAAGTATATACAACAATAGGGATAACAAAAGACCAGCTTGAAATAGGAGATGATGTATGGACTAATATAATAAGACCACTTGGTTATGAAGCTGGAATACGAGAACTTGAAAGAACCCTGATGGGTATAGCAAGAAAAGCTGCAAAACAAATACTACTAGATAATGAGACTAAGGTTGTCATTACAAATGATAATGTAAAAACATATTTACCTTTAGGATATTAGTACCCAGATACTGAGTATGGACCAAATTAGAAAAGAGATCATTAACTGTGTACAATGTGGCCTTTGCAAAGAAAGGGTGCATGCAGTTCCAGGTGAAGGTTCAGTAAATGCTCAAATAATGTTTATTGGAGAAGCCCCAGGTCAAAATGAGGATCAACAAGGAATTCCTTTTTGCGGAGCATCTGGAAAGCTGCTTGATTTAATGCTTGAGAGTATATCTTTAAAAAGGGAAGACGTATTTATAACTAATATAGTAAAATGTAGACCCCCTCAAAATAGAGATCCAGAAAAAAGTGAAATAGATATGTGCTCAAAATACTTAAAAAGTCAGATATTACTTATAAACCCAGAAGTTATATGTACATTAGGAAGATTCTCAATGAACTTATTTTTTCCAAACTTTAGTATATCAAAAGTACATGGTCAAGTTTTCAAACTTTCAAAGTTTAAAATTATTCCACTTTATCACCCAGCGGTAGGATTATATAGAAATAGTATGAAAGAAACACTATTTTCTGACTTTAAAATTCTAAAACAATTTATTAGTTACCCCTAGGATCTGGATCCTAGAATAATCTCCTTAGAATAATAACAATTAAAATTAACAAAAATAACGATATAGCTACCGTAGGAAACATATTAGATTTATTATTGGTATGCTTTGAAATAACAGCAGTAATAATTCCCCTATTACAATAATTAAAACTACAATAATTTAAATTGGAATTCTTCACTATATGTACCGCATGAACACCATAAGTATTTGTGGTAGGCGTAGGAGAATGGTTAATAGTATGATTTTTTGATGTTACATTGGTAATATCTATCATTACACCATTTGAATAATTTGATATCACGCCATTATTTGTTATATCTAAAACTGTTACTATGTATTTACCCAAAGAAATACTCGATGCATCTTCACTGTATTTAAAGTTACCATTTGATTCTACAGAAGTTGAATATTCATAACTAGAATCTAGAAATATTTCTATTTTACTCAAAGGATAAGCCATCCCCCTTAAAGAAAGAGTATTCCCGTTGGTACTAGTAGCGAATGTAGGTGATAAATTTATATTGTATATATTATTGGTTCTATCAGGCATGATATTATCTGAAATTGATACAACATTTGAATTAATACCATTTGTATCTTGAGAGTAAATTTGGTAATTTTGGATTCCAGGACTTACAGCAACAAGTGTAATATTAAAATTTCCAGAACTTTGAGAAGTACCAGTTCCAACTACTGTGTTATTTTCTGTAACATAGATTAAAGAATGTGGTGCGGTATATCCTTGGAATATTAACGTAGTTGGAGAGATAGTAGCAGATACTGAGATACCAAAGGTTTGGGGGGCTGCAAAAACAGGCCAAACAGAAGGATTAGAGTATATAAAAATACCCAATATAATTAATATAAGGGCATTTCTACATATTTTTACCATTTTTTAGCTCTTGTCTTTGGAAAATAAGGCCTTTAGTGCTCTTAATAAATTCCTTCTAAATAATATTAAAAGTACTATAACTATTATTATAAATAGTATTTCATATATTGGGATTATCCAGAAACTTGTCTTACCAACCAAAGTTCCACTTTTTCCTTCACCGTTATAGTTAACAAATAAAGATGCTGTATAGAGACCTATATAACCTTTTGTATTTATTTGCTCCTGAGATAAACGCACCGCACTAGGAATTACATCTAAGCTTTGAATAGATATTGTTTTCACAGTACTTCCAAATATATTAGAAATAACTATCTTTCCAGTAGGTCTTAAGGTTACATTTCCAGTATTTTTAATTTTCTGAATAATATTTACAAGTCCTCCTTGTGTAAAAACAGGATTAGTGTAGAAACCGATTAAAGATGCGTTAACAGTAACATTCCCTGATATTGTAAGTAATAGTAAAGATCCTATTTCAGTTCCAACTCCACTTCCAGATGTTGAATTTTTACTTGCTGCAACTGAGGCTACAACTGCTGCAAATCTACTCCCTGGCTGAGCATTTAAAGGAACATTTATTGTAAATTTTACGTACCTGTATGAATCAGAGGCTATTGTAAGATTTGAAGGGGATACACTTATCCAAGAAGCGAGAGAGTACTGATTTGACAACAATGGTGATTGTAATTTTACCTGTCCTCTGTCTCCAACTGGAGTATAATTATCCACTAATATAGCTGTATCTAAAGGATATGGGGAGGTATTATAGACCTTTATAACATTTGAAATTGTACTTCCTGGATTAGCAGTCAAATTAGAAAACACGGGTGGAGATATTATTATACCCAAAGTCTGTCTCGCAGGAGCCTGCCTTGAAGCTTGAGCATGCAAGCTTCTTGGAACAACAACTACATAAAAAAACAAGACTGAAAATAGGCTAAAAATGAATAATGACTTCAATACAGGTTTCTCAAAACGAAATTTCTTCATCTATAATATAATAAACTACACAGATATTATCAGAATTACGCTGTAAATACAATCATTACAGGCTTAACTAGTAAGTTGGTGTAACTACATAATCAAGATTATTTGTATATGCACCTGCTGGTTGAGCTGCAGTAACTCCAAGCTGGAAGTTAACATATTCACTATCACCAGAAGCTGATGTTGCAGATGATTTTGTAGCAAGTATAACTGGTGTTGCAGGATTTACTGGGATTGGTTCATATATAGAGTTTGCTGTAAATAAGGTTGTATTTGTATCACCTCCTGTTGTATTAACTCCAAATCCAGTAGTTGTGTTTGTAGTCCAAGTTCCTGCAGTAACGTTTGGTATCGTGCTTGCACTTATATCTGTTAAGACCTGATTCTCTTGGAGTGTAACAGTATAACCATAGGCGGCGTTGGTTGTTGTTGAAATTTGTTGCGCCGCGACATTTGTAGCTGCAATATTGAAATGTCCAAAAGGCAACGTTGTTGATGTCGTAGTTACAGTAGTTGTATTCTGGCCTCCCGTTGTCGCAGTTGAAGTACCACTTGCTACCCCTGTCACCGTAAATGATAATGAAGGATCCATAGTTCCCGTAACAACAACTTGAGCTACAGTTGCTGCTGCCATGACTCCATAATCTCCGGATCCATTAGATGTTACCTGAACATAAAATGTTCCAGCAGATGGATTAGTGACTCCATTAACTATAACACTTACACCAGATGAAGATGCTGCTGTAGCCGTTGATAAAGTAACTGTCAAAACACCAGTACTAGAGTTATATGCTCCTGTTCCAGTAGCTGAACCAAAACCACTTATTGATACTGTAGGAGTTGCTGCCATTGTAAGGCCAGTTGGGATTGTTGCTCCTGTAGAAGTAGTTGCATACTGAATTGTTATGCCTGTCACTGAAGTTGTAGAATTTCCAGGTGTCCATGCTAATGTTTCATCAGCAACAGTCCCAGGGTTTGAATTTGTAAGAGTGATTGAAGCATGAGTGACTGTAACGGTTCCTGTAGCGGAAGCACTTTGTAGAAACAAAACACTACTCATTGATAAGATTATAAAAAATGAAACCAGACTAGCTAAAGATCTTTTTATATTTCTTAATCCCATAATTCGTCTTTTTTAAAATTGAACTTATATAACGCACAACTAAGCGTTTATTCTTAACTACAACCAGAATACAGAAACCTAATAACAATGTCAATAGAATTATAAGGTATATTGGAATTACATATATACTAGTTATATCTTTGCTACGTTGGTTATATCCATACAAAAGTGTAGAGGAAATTTTATAGGCGCCTATATTAAAATTATATCCGATATTTTTATTTAGAATCCTTTTCTCATTTTGCAGAATCAAATGTTGTGGAAGATTGAAACTCTCGACTTTATCCTCAGACAAACTTTGAACTTTTAAATATGCATGCTCATTAATATATGTATTGCTCAAATTCTGAACAACAGTTCTTGTGTTAATACTAGGAATATTAAATAAAGGAAAATAAAAATTTGAAAAATGTGGAATATTACTTTCTAAAGATACATTATTTATTCTAGAATTATAAAAAATATTCCCATTAATAGTGATGAAAAACAGTGACCCCAACCTTGGAATAACACCTACATTAGAATTTGATCTTTCAATGCTTAATGATTGAAAAAAAACTGTAACATAGTGTCCCCCTGGTATTGCGTTTAGTGGAACCTTAATATATACAGGGATGTTAATTCTACTTTTTGGAGGAATTGCATAATTCAAGTTTTTAAAAGAAAACCAAGAAGAAGAGGATAGTGCTGACTTATCAATAAAAAATGCAATGTTCCCATTTAATCCTACGGTACCAAAGTTTTGTGCATATACCTTTATAGCCATTGGGAACAGGGTGTTGTTGTAAAATGTTACATACTTTGTGACTAAAGACCCTTTATCTAGGGTAATATTATTTAGTGATGGATAAATAGTTTCCTGAAGCTTTGCATTTACCCCTTGAGCATAAGAATCTTTCGGTAATATTAGGAATACTATTATAAATATAACTAACACTGCTTTTCCGATAATACTTAATTTATTCATTAGAAAGAAGATACTACTGTATATATAATATTGGTTTGATAGGAGCCAGCTTGCTGATTTGCTTGTACTGCAGCTTTATAGGTAATGGTATAAGAAGTTGGAGTAGTACTGTAATTTGAACCAGTAATGTTTGTCTGGTTCTCAGCAACTACATCTCCAGAACCAGATTGTGAGAATGGTGCATATAATGTTGAATTTGAAAAAAGATTTACTCCATTTATATCTGTAGCTGAACTTGTATAACCAAAACCGTAGTCTCCTGATGACCACAAAGCTGGACTAGTATACGACCCTGCAGAAAAATTAGCTATTGTGTATGAAGAACTCTCTAGTGAAGTAAGTAAAGATGTTTCATAAGCAGAGATTGTGTAGCCATTATACGCATTAGTTAAAACTGATAAAGTTGATGTATTAGTAGTAGAATATGAATTTAAGGCATTCCAATTACCCAGGTTAATATTAGGGGAATTCAAGGAGAATGATAGAGTGGGTACTACATATTGCCCAGAAGATATAACAGTTGTAGTTAATCCTGCATTGTTCAAAGCTTGAATGCTTACATAATATGTTTGACCCGTATGTAATGGGAGAGATGAGAGAGACAGTGTATTGTAAGGACTCGGGTTATTTAATACAACAGCAGATGAGGAATATGCATATATATTTGTTCCACCAGGCGTTGTCCCTACAGCTACAGTATATGGGGTAGATGTAAGCCCAGAACATGTATCAGAAAACCCTGTCCAATTTGCACCAATTGATGATATAGATGCTGTTGTATTTGTTTCTGTTCCATTTGTGGATCCATCATATACTGATCCAGCAGTTGGTGCAGTATTAGATACAGAAAAATTAGGAGTTGTAGAATTAAATACTACAGGGGATGATAGCCCACTAGAATTTTTAACAAATGCCTGCCAATGATAACCAGTACAATTAGTCAATCCAGTAACATCAACAGTCCCTGGGATTGCAGTTCCAGTATAACTAACTGCAGTTCCAGTATAGTTAGGAGTCCCAGTAAATGAAGTACCATTAGGTTGGAGTTCAATCTCTGGGGTAAGGGTATCCGAACTTTGAGGCGAGGACATAGAAAATTGGAACACTATATTTGTGGATACCCCACTCGTAGTCCAAGCATCATTCGTAATCTGAGTAGTTCCATTTGACTGTAACTGCTCTAGAGATATAGGAGCATTAGGAACAACAACTGGCGAAGGTGTAAAATTATATTCAAAATTCACATTCTCCACTGACATATTCCCTACATTGTCATATAAAACAACATTAAAGTAGTACATCCCAGAAGTTGAAAGCGTAGGAGATAAGTATCCTTGAGTTATTTGGGTGCTTACAGGATAATCTGTGGCAGTCTGTCCAAAATATACTCCATAGTTTGCTATTCCAGAACCTTGATCATATCCACCCAAAAATTCAAAATATGGAGTAGTGTACTGATATGGAGTAGAAGTATCATAAGAGAGCTGTGTTAACCCTGAAGTATTTGAAACTGCAATACTATCCATATTCATATTAATACTATCTGAAGTAGTATCCACGACTGCTCCAATTGTTAACGTAGTCATATTAGATACTCCTGTATTTTGAGACACCAGCGATCCTTCGGCTATTCCATTTAAATAGGTAGCTAAAGAACCAGTAGTCGATGACACTGATAAATCAAATACAATAACATTCCATCTATTCAAAGATAAAACTGTAGTCCCTTGGTAAGATGTTGTACCTACAACATTCACTGTTTGAATCACAGGACCCAAACTTGTATCTAAAAGATTTATTGTGGCAATAGTTCCAGAAGACCCAGATATCTCTCCAATGGTAATGCTATCACCTACTGCTGCATATGCAACTGATTTAATATCTATATACATTCTTAATTGGGCAGAAGATGTATTAAAAGTGTTATTTTGTATATAGCTTGTCCCCGATGATGAGGTTGCCATATTCACAGAGTAACTCCCTTGTAATACTGGACCTTGAATATTACTCTGCACAAGTGGAAGCGATGTTCCCCCATCAGAAGTCCATGAACCTGCTGGAGATGAAGTAGTTAATATATTCCCACTTTCAAACCCATCAGAAAATAGTTTTGTAGGTTGTCCAGACCATGCAATCATACTAATACCATTAGACAAAGGGGAGGTTACATCGATACCAAAATCAGGATTCCCACCCATTGCTACCCACGCACTTGCACCTCCATCCCCCACAACAGCGGACTGCCAATGATACTTGGTATTTGATGGAAGCCCACTTATAACCAAACTTGCACTCAAGGCTGTCCCCACATATGCATAAGAGCTACTTTTGTATACACCCACACCTGAAGTTACAAATGTTGTGGTAGAATTTGTAAATGCAGTACCTTGAGGTTGAACTTCAACCAAAAGATACAATGTATCTAGTGAATTAGGAGATGATATAGTAGCACCCATAGTTAAATGCTGGTGATTTATCCATGATCCTGAAGTTATAGTTGATGATACAATTGTATTATTTGTAGCAACAAGACCTGTAGGCACACTAACTGGTGTATTAGCAGCTATAGAAACCTCGGTTGATGGTAAGGTTTCCCCACTTGAAGTTGTCGCAGTAACCTTATAATAGTATGTAGTGTTATACGGTATAATACCTCCAACAGACGAAGTAGTGTTTGATGAAATTGTAGGTGCCGTACTCCCAGTTGTGGGAGGAGACCCAGACGTAGGAGTAATTCCAGAATCAAACAACGTTGTTGTAGAACCATTGTTTACCTGAAAGTATACATTCTCTCCACCGCTACTTGTTCCCCTATATACCCTGTATGATGTAGCTCCACTGACACTGCCCCATACAATCGTATTCTCATTAGTATTT
>DAHXLB010000020.1:0-5747 GCA_027371855.1 bacterium | reverse complement strand
TATATACATTTGGGAATTCTCAATTTTATGGGAGCATATATAACACATCAATTCCTCAATCTCTATTTTAATAGCTTAAAAAGATAGTAGGAAAAGTATCTGTAATAAAGCTACTTGTAACCTAGTTTATTAAGAATTTTTTATCAAATTTCTTATCAAATGTAAAAAGTTTTGAAACGTGATTTTTTCTGTTCAGATTAAATATGACACAATCAGTAAAACTTAGACTATTATCTTTTCCAAACAATTCTATAGATAGCAACAAAAGATCTTTATCGTCTGTGATTAACTTATTCATTTCAAATAAGGATTGAAGTATATTTATTACTTCTTTTTTGTTTATTTTATAATAAGATCTTAATACCCATTCTAATTCTAAAAATACTGGAAGTGCAATATATATTATTACCTCATTATTTATACACTTTTTTATTACATTCTCTATTTTAGATTTATTTTCCCTTGCAAGAAAATATTCCAGTAGAGTATTTGTATCTAGCCCTATAGTTTCCATCACAACTTCAACCTTGATCTTATTGATTTTTCATAAGATTCATCCATAATATCTTTATATGACTTGTTATCATCACTGCTTTTTAAAAACCCTCCTAGCTTCAATATGCTATATTCTTTTTGCGGTGTTCCAACCATTGTGGAATTTATGATTTTAAAATATATAGTAGTTCCTCTGTTGATTCCAAAATATTTCCTTATTGGTGCTGGAATAGTAATTTGACCTTTTTTTGAAGAAGTAGTTTTAAACTCTTGCATAGTACCAATATTATATAATTGCTTTACATTTTTGTCAACATTGCTTTACATTTTGATAAACTATGATGGTGTCAAAATAACAAGAATTCAACATATCTATGATATAAAATATTGACAATAGTTATAGTTAAAACTATAATTTGCATAATTATTTTTATATACTATGCCAAATTTAGAATCATTATTCACATCCCCAGAAGATAATAGACCTTTTAGAGTCCCACCAATCAGTGAAATTACCCCTTACTCTGATGTATCCTTCCCTATTTTTGGATTACGAGAAATAAAAGAAAGTGACCCACAACTATCCAGATTAATCGGTGCAATTATAGGAGATAGTGATATTGGCAACTGGCTAGATACTAGACCACTAAATGGAAGACCAACTTTACAAAGGATACAGTATAGGCAACGACATCCTGGTAATGTTGATGCATTTCTAATGGGCGTTGGCCTTACATACGGAGAGCTTGCGACATTGACATCCCAGTCTCAATTTAGATTACCTAGATTATCAGATCTTGAAAGATCCAATGTAAGGCAGTCCCAATTATTTATTGATATTCAACATTATATTTCCTCTAATCTTATGAGCGATAGTATTGAAAATCTTTGGGATAAAGCGAAAGATGCTTACCCTACAACATTTGAATCATTAAATTTTCTAGATTGGCATTTTGGATATAAAGATAAGCATGCTAAAACTGGAGGATTACTTGTTTATACTTTATTAAAAAATTCAGAACACAAAACAAAAATATCAGACGATCAATGGTTTAGTGGTACTTCACTAGGATCTAGATTCTAGGATAAACATTGACTAGCCCTTATTACTAAGTACAACTCCCATATAATTAAAGGTGCCCATAGAATTCCAAAGACTATCAAAGGATACCCATTCTGGTCCAATAAATTTCAAAGGATCATTTATTAATACTTCTATATTGCTATCAACTCTGCGAATACCTGTTATAAGAACATTATGTTCGTTCCCATAAACTGGGTATTCAACTTTTTTACCATCAAATGCAGTCCATTGATTAGACGGAGAATATTCTAATATACCAGCATTATTATCATCTACCCATGCAATAATTGGATGGTTTTCTCTAATATATTGATATACTTCAGCTTGTGTTAGCCCAGTACCAGACCAAAGAACATTAGCTCCTACGGTCTCTGCCACTTTTGCTATATTAGAATAGTATGTTCCATATCCCGTTGGAGGGTATGAGAGTTGGTCCCCATTAGGGTTTCCAACAAATGAATTATAGGGGTCTCCCCATTTTACAACTGAAGGTCCATTCATCACAGGAGGTTCTGTTTGTATATTCTCTTGAGCAAGTAAATCCTGTTGTGATAAATTTATTCCCAGTTGAGCTAATGCCATCTGCAAAGATGCCGTCTCACAATCCTCTGTATAAATTTGGGAGTAGTATGGAACATCACTGACTATCAACCCTTCCGGAGGGATTGACTCTTGTGGAATTGTTGGGTGTAGGAGAGATGGTTCGATAGATACATTGCTACTAGACGATACAGGATGTACGACAACTTTTTCATTTATATCAAGTTTTTTATGCACTTTTTGTATAGGAGCATTTATACTAGCATCGCTAAATGAACTTGGTTTTTGAGATATTTCAGAAGCTCCAACAAAAGTTATTGCGGCTATTGATGCTACCCCAAGAGCTGATAATCTTACTTGGGTCTTTTTAGAAAGTTTATGGTCCTTCTTTGTATTGAACGTAGAAGATCTCTCTCTTTCTATCTCTTGAGATTCTACTTCATGATCAACCTGTTCTAATGTTGCAAAGCCTGCTTCCATAATAACCTATATTATATACACTCTTGTATATAAATGCAATATTCAATAATATCTAGTGTTAAAATTATATCATTATCTGCAATAAAACAAATATATAATAGATGTTGGTTCTTTTGTGTGAATCTAAGGTCGTGAGGAGAGAGGAGGCGTTCTAGGAGTTGGATATAAATCCAAAGGATCTGGATCCAAAGGCATAAGCCTCAAAGATCTAGGTCTTAAACTCCAAAGAACGCTCCTCTCTCTCTCTTTCTCAGCTAACCTGAAAAGAGACCCGTGATTGCACGAATATCTTCAACCAAAACTATCTGAGTTTTCTTTTTTTTGAAGACAGATTCCTCCTTGAGTCTAGATTCGCTGGGTTGTTAACATCCACATCATTGATCTCATGATCAATATTAGCCTAGCACCACTGCCATGTTTCCGAAGGTTCCGAAAGTATTTGCGAAAGTTCCAATGCTGACCCATTCTGGTCCGATAAACCCTAGAGGGTTATAGATCAACACTGAATTTACTGTCGCGCCAAGAGTCTGTACTCCAACTACCAAAACGTTGTGTTCGTTCCCATATCTAGGATACTCGATAGACCTACCATCAAAGGCAGTCCAGTAGTTAAGAGGAGAGTATTGGAGTATCCCATTGTTGTTGTCGTCCACCCATGCTATCACTGGATGATTCTCTTTGATGTACGAAAGCATCTCTGAGATTGTCAATCCAGTTCCAGACCATATTATCTTCCCTCCCGCAGCTTGAGCAGTCCTTGCTATATTGCTGTAGTAGGTTCCATACCCTGTAGGTGTAGTCGCAAGCTGTGCCCCATCAGGATTGCCAACAAAAGATATGTAGGGATCTCCCCACTTCACGATTGTTGAGCCATTCATCACGGGACCCTGTTCCTGTACATTCTCAATACCAAGCAAAGCTGGTTGCGAGTCATATATCCCCTCGTGGTTTAATGCCATTTGGAGAGATGCTGTCTCGCAATCTTCAGTGTAGACCTGAGAATGATATATCACCCCACTAACGCGCCAACTTGAAGGCGGATAAGGGGGTGGCGACGGTTGTACAGGCTTAGGTGTAGGAGGTACAGGTTTAGGTGGAGGCGGACTTTCCAAGGTATAATTTGCTTCTACCTGTGCTTGAGAGGTTTTGTTTTGTCCAACCCAAGCTAGAAACTGTATCGGGCCACTCGCACTACCAGAGCTGTTCCAAACAAAATTTCCTCCTCCCCAATTTCGGATTAGATTCCAATTTGCACTAGAACCACTCCTCATAAAGAAGGCAAAAGCCTCATCTGGACACGAACTGGTAGCTTGAAGCGTAACATCGGATCCCACGATTGCATTTGAAGGTGAAGCAACAAGACTCGAATAGCCTAAGCTAGAAGAACTTGTTGTCTGGGGGCTACATGGACTAATAGTGTAGTTTAGGGTTTCTTGCACAGTTGGGGCGTTATTCCACCAAAAGACAAGAAATTGTATCTTTCCACTAACACTACTTGATCCAGTATTCCAAACTAAGCTTCCACTTCCCCATCCTCTTATTGAATTCCATGGACCACTGATCCCTGAACGTTCAAAAAAGGAAAATGACCCACCGGGACATCCGTCTACTGCTTGCAAGCTGATACTTGACCCCCACTGAGCATTGTTGGGGGTTATCGTTGTCTGTACTAGACAGGAATGACTTTTATTGTAGCTAAGGTTCTTGGTAGCTACCTTAACACGATAATTTGCTCCAATCCTGCCTGATCCTTGTAGTGAAAAAACACCTACCAAAGACACCAACATTACCAAGGACAACATTACGTACTTGCGCATCTTCCACTCCTTTTTTTATAAACTGTTATTTTTCTGTCTTCAATTTTGAAAGAACATCGCTATTATAGCACCAGAATGGACAAATATACTATATTTCTATAAGATGAAGTTAGATTCTATAAAAATATTGGTATAATAAACATATGGTAAGTGTGATTCTAGTAACATTTAATAGTGAAAAATATATACGAGAGACCCTTGTAAGGGTTGTAAAACAAACTTATAAAAATATAGAAATAATTATTATTGATAACAACTCTTCGGATAGCACAAAAAGAATCCTATCAAGAATGAATTATAAATTCACATTGATTGAAAATAGTAAGAATGTGGGTTTCTCGAAAGCAAATAATCAAGGTATAAAATTGGCCAAAGGAGAATATATTCTCACGCTTAATCATGATGCCTACTTATCCTTATCATATGTAGAGAATATAGTAAGGTTCATGGATAAAAATCCTATGGTTGGATCTTGTCAAGGAATTTTTTATAGAAACCTACAAAAAACAAAAATAGATTCTTGTGGCATATATCTAAATTTTGGATTTTCTGCAAATGATATAAAGAAGGTCCCTAGGGAGAATAAGGAAATTCTTGCTTGTTGTGCAGCAGCATGTATATATAGAAAATCTGTAATTTTAAAATGCAGACTGTTTGATTCTACATATATCTCATATTATGAAGATTTAGACTTGGGAGTAAAAATAAAAAAAACAGGATACAAAAATTATTTTATAAAGAGTGCTGAATCTATACACCTTAGAGGAAACCCAAATAATTTTATGAATTTAAAATTATCCTTTATTAATAAATATAAGTTTTTGAGAAAATACAGAAGTAAAAAAGTTATATTTATAGCGAAAATATATGACACTTTAAAATTTCCTATATACATGGCAAGAAATATAAAATTTACCAAAACATACTTATCATTGCTTTTTAGAGTTTAACAAAGATATCTATGTAACAGAATACTTACATATTTACGTATTTATGTAATTAAAGATTATATTTTATCAAGGAATTCGCCAAATATTGTTATAGCGAGAATCGGGGATATTGATTAATATCAAGATTGTCTTGTCCACTCTCCATCAATTTCAAAAATACCAACCTGGGTATCTCTTGTTGAGAATATATTAAAGGTATGGGAATTATCTAGAGAAGATACGGGATTTTCAAAATCCCTGTTATATAAAACTGCGGTTATAGAATATACGCCTGCAAATAATTTTACTTTATCAATTGTAAAATCAACATATCCCTCTCCATTAATTCCTTCTATTTTTGGTTTTGAATCTTTACTACTGCAAGAAGCTACAACTACTCCA
>DAHXLB010000014.1:0-12200 GCA_027371855.1 bacterium | reverse complement strand
GACTGATTTTGCCTTGTTTAATTGCCTTAACCTCATAACCTAAAAGTATCATCCCTGCCTGATATGTTTTATATACTTGATAGTCATGGTAGAGTTTTTTATTTATAGATATTGTTTTCATATATTCATTTTTATAATCTTGCTGCCTTCTATTATATATGCCTCTTGTTGATTTGCTGAAAGGGTCATATATGTAGCATTTTTAAAGATATTTTGGTGACCAGTATATACGTATTGTTTTGTGAAAGTATAATCTATAGTATTTGTAGCTCCCGCTACAGGTTTTTGAAGTACAACTATTCTTTGATGTTGTGGATCTAGAATATATAAATAATTCGTATATTGTGTATCATATATTGATGATGGATGTATTAGAGGATATTGCATTGCAGCAATATTAGAAATAGAAAATGGAGTTATTGTATTATTATAAAACCTTATTATATTACCATTTACTCCAATTGCAAAAATATTCCCATCTATAGCAATAGATTTTGCACCTTTTAACAATGGTGATGAGAAAACTTTAGAAATATTAAAGCTAGAGTTAGAGCCTAAATATATGGTACCCGTCTTAGGAGCTAGTAGGTATAAATCTCCAGAATATGTTACCACATCTGATATTGGATTTGACACAGGAGAAGCTTGTGCATTGATTGCACCATTGCTTCCTATCGTGAGTAAACCTTTATTAGTATCATACAGAAACATTGTTTGATTATACCTAGAATATGCTATGGCTTGGGGAATTTCTGTTCCTGTTTTTAGTGATTCTAATACTTGAGGTGTAGATACATTACTCTCTGAAAGTTTAAAGACATATTGTGCTACAGGATCAGTTAAATACAGATAACCGTTTAGTGATGCAGCTGAACTAATAGAGGATCCAGGATATAGAATACCAATATCAGACAATACCTTTATATTGGATATAGGCACTACATTATTGGTTTTATAATACAAAGTATTTAGTGAAGATTTCAAAGAAGATACCTCTTTATTATTAACGTTTAGACTATATGCTTTTTTTATAAGAGGAAAAGTATTTTCTATTATTGTATCTTTAGAACTTATAGATTGAGTTGATAAGGTAGAAGATATTGAAGTTTTAATCGAAGATATTAATGATGCAAACTTAGCATTATTATTTGTAAAACTAATAGTTTTAAAAGTGTGCCTACCTAAGAAAAAAAAAAGCAAGGATGATAACTACTATTATTCCTAAAACCGTAAACTTTTCATTTTTAAGTATATCAATATCCCTTGTCATTCTAACTTTATACTGTCTTTTAGTTCTATCTTTAAGGTATAGTACACTGTCTAGTAAAAACTGAAAAAATGTTATTATTACTGTAATAATAGATTTTGCAATTACCTTCCATTCTATTTTCTTAAATTCCTCCTTTAATCTAGTGCCTACCTTAGAAGATGTGCTTGCTGTATTACTTTTTAGAAAAGAAGAAATATTTGTAGATTTTCTTTTAAGATCAAATCCGTTAATAGTGCTTTTAATTTTATCTGAAGAAAACCTACCAAGATCGAGATTCCCCTCAGTATCATGAGCATCTCCTGTTTGTGGGTGTTCACTATCTAAATTTTGTTCATTAAGAATTTCATCTTCTTTTTGATCTTTAGTATAAGATTCTTCTAAAATTTTATCATCTATCTCATCGCCGGTATCCTTAATATCAAGTATAAAAAAACTTATATCTCCCTTATTAATACCTATGCTTAACTCAGCCAAATCTGAATCTTCAAGACCTACTATCTGATTGATTTTATCTTCAGTGAGGTACAAATTTGAACCAGATGTTGCTAAAACAAATATGTCTCCATCCTTTGCATAACCAGATGCTGTAGATACAACATTTTGACTAACAGATAATAAATGATCAGATAGATTTAATATTTTATTTTCTCTTAGAAGATATATATATGATGTTCCTATTCTTGCCATGTATACTATATCCCCCCAAACAACTAGGCATATAATATTAAAATCTACATTGCTCTCAATATTCTCATCTATAATCTTCTTTGACATATTTGTATATGCATTATTTATAGATTTATCAAGAATATTTAAAATTCCAGAAACAGTCTCCGTGAAATACTCATCCTCTAAGTCATCCAGAAATGGATCTATAAAAGCCTGGCCATCAAAGCCTTCTGGGCCTTTAATATCAACTGCCGAAAATAATTTTCCTCTAGTCTCTATGAGGCTTTCATCCTGTGGAAGATGCATGTAAACATGGGAGAATACATTTTTGTCTATATTTTCTGCAATGTAACTTTTAATGTCTACATCAAGTTTTGCCATATTACTTTATGATATCACATTTATTTAAAAAATATTATCTAGTAGGTCACATAAAATCTCACTCCTGTAAGAGCATCTCCCCAGTTACTATAATTTGGGGCAACCATATTAAAAGCCCAGAAAAAAGCTCCTGCATCAAAAGTAAAAGTTCCTTGACTAGAATTTACAGTAATAGTAGATGCTAGCTGAGCTTTGCCTATAGGGTTAATGGAGAAACCAGTGATATCTTGTATAGGAGTGACTCCATTGGATGTTAAGTAATTGTTTACGTTTGAAAAAGTATCATTAGACCCATTGTTAGAGCATGTATTTTGCATATCAGTATTGATTGCACTCGCAAGCTTTGAGTCGCCAGTATATGGCAATAAAGATACTGACGTACCACATATATTTGAATTTTGAAGACTTCCAATATTTCCTCCAACTTGAAGAAAATTACAATTATTATTTAGTGATAGACATACTGCTCTAGCAGTATTTATAATATTCACAAGTTGTATAGATGTCATTGCAGGGTTAACATATTGATAATTAGGATCTATCGATGAAGTATCATATGGATCTTGACTACTTTGAAGATAAGGAATAGAGCTTCCACAATTACTCCACCCAAGAGCACATATAGCGGAAGAATAACTTGCAACATAACCTCCATTAGAAGACGAGAAGGCAGCATATATAGGCTTTCCGCCATATACTATTGCCTGATTAGCCGTATCACTTACCTCTGATTTTTTAGAGTTTCCTCCACTATAAACCTGGAAACCTTGACCATTTGATAATGCACATGTAGTAAATGTTATCCCGCAGTAGTATAAAACATATGTTCTGGCCATCAAAATTTGAGCATCTACTGATTGTTGAGGCCAATTCGATGGAACTTCATCTAATCCTGCAAGATATTGACCAAGAGTCATTGATTGACCTCCAATTGTAACATTTTGATTATCTACATTACTAAAGGTTTGTATAGATGTTCCTGGATAATAAAATGATGCTATATCCTGATAAGTTTTTCCAGCTTGTGCCATACCTAACATACCATATTGGGAAGCTCCAAAATAATTACCAAGACCATTTGAATAAAATTTAAACTGACATTCGTTATTGCTACAAGCTGTCGAAGTATTATTAACTTCTGGTGGAGCAACAGATCCCTGATTTTGAGAAGTTTTTTGTGCAACTATAGCATTTAAATTATTAATTTCAGTTTGAATTTGAGCAATCTGACTTTTCAAAGAATTTAAATTCCCTATATTTCCATTAATATTATTATTTAGGGAATATAGTTGACCATAAATTTGATTTCTTTGTGAGTTAACTAATGCAAGCTCTTGAGATACTTTCACACCTTGTTGTTTTTCAAAAATCACACCTTTATTAATCTCTGCTATTTTGTTATTAACAATACTTATTTGCTGTTTGAAATTACTTATTTCTGCCTGATTAGAACCCCACTGAACTACAAAAGAAGAAAAACTCAAAGTTGAAAATACAAGATATACTGGATTTATTTGAGTATTTTCATAAAACATTTTATATGCTAAATTTCTATTTTTTATATATGTTGATAATTTTCCTTTATCAATTATAAGTTTGTTATTTAAGGAAGAAAGTAATGTTTGTATTGCATTAAGAGAGTTATCCTCACTAGCAAATATTTGGTTAACTTGATTGAGCGAATTAGAATATCCTTGTTTTTGATTTTCTAATTGTTTAAGTTGAAGACTATCGGAATTATACTGATTATTTAGAGTAGTTATACTATTTTCTAGACTAGTTATAGTTTGAGTGTTAGATTGAGCAGTCAAAATTAAAGGTGTTAAAAACCCTATTAATAGAAATAACATTCCCGATAAAACAAGATTTCTAATCTTCATATTAGATCTTTAAAAGAATCATGACACGTAAATAAAAAAATTTGATTAAAATCTGAAAGATACAACAGTAATTCTTTTATTAAAGATAATCTATTATAGTCAAATGTAACAAAAGGATCGTCTAAAAGCATTATAGACTCTTTAGCTCCAGTTCCAGCAGATTGAGATCCATTACCTTTCATCACACTATTTAATATAGAAAATCTAGCAAGAAGATAAATTTGATCAACTAGCCCTGCAGAAAGATTCTCTGC
This sequence comes from bacterium, assembly GCA_027371855.1. Classification (GTDB taxonomy): domain Bacteria; phylum Patescibacteriota; class Dojkabacteria; order JAKAPS01; family JAJZLI01; genus JAJZKG01. The sequence continues at coordinate 7,746 of DAHXLB010000014.1, read as the reverse complement.
CATATTAATATATCTTTGTTGATTTTCAGAATAGATAGAGAAATTATTTTTAGCACCTATACTTATCTTCGTATATTTGGAGTCTGTTAATTTTGATATCCAAGACGATCCCAGATCATTTATATCCGAAGATACATCCACAAAACTTTTTTCTTTAGCATATTTTAAATTTGAAAGTACAACCTCTAGAATTTTAAGTTTTTTCTCATAAAATTTTTTCTCATTCTCTTTTAAATCTATAGTATCTTCTAAATCTTCTATTTGTTCCGAAGTTACTTCAGAATCTGACACTCTAGTATCCAGAGCTATAACTTCATCATCAAGCATAGCTTGCTCCATTTCAAGGTCTTCAAGCTCTATTCTTTTTCTCCTCAATACCAACGGGTCAACATTTAAAAATAATTTAAGATCATCATTTAAAAGATTTGTATTCTCCTTCTTTTGTACAAAAAGCTCCGCTTGTTTTTGTTCTAACTTTTCAATAGTAGCATTCCAGTTTTCTGGGTCTTTACTTTCGTCCTTTGAATCTTGTAATATCCCAGACAAAGTTGAAGATAATTTTACATATTCCTCATTTAATGAGCTTAAGATAGATCTTTCTTTAAATAAATCTTTTGTACTTGAAACTCCAAATTCTCTTAATATATTATTTAATCTTTCTTTAGATCTATCATATTCTTGAGTAATATTTAATAAATCTGAATCAATAGGATTTTTAAACGCACTCAATTTATGATAATCAATAAAACGTAAATATATACCTATAAATAGTATATCCACAAGAACTGCAATTAAAATAAGGTAACCCAAAAATGAAAATGCAATTGTAAGAATAACTAGTAGTATACTTACTATAACAGCTATAACAGGATTCCTTCTTATTGGTTTAAGTTTCAAATTATCTATTTTTTCTTTTTTGCTTTTTATATTACTTATATCTTGCTCTCTTATCTCAATAGTTTTGGTTAAGGATAGTATTTCATTTTGAGCTTTATCTATCTTTGAAAATTTTTCTCTATCAAGGTTTTTCTTTACTTCTGATAATTTTTTAGAGATATCTGTTACTCTTGATATTTTTAATTCTATATCTTTTATTTTAGAGTCTATAGAATCTATACTCTTTTTTATCTCCTGAGCTTTTATTGTATTATCAATAAGCTCCCTTATTTCATTTATGTTTTTCTGTATATCTTCTGATTTTGTACTTTTCTCCATAATTTCATCCGTTTGTTTTTCTGATTTTAAAAATAGCTCTTTCTTTTTAAGAAGATCATTTTTAAAAGATATAATCTCATCATCTAGCTTTTTTAAAATTCCAGTATTTTTAGCATATCTCATCATTCCTACCTGCATATCCTGTATCCTATTTTCTACATCTTTTATAACATCTATAATATTTGTATTGGTGTTTTCTTTTGTTGAGATAATATCAAATATTGATTTCTGTAAATTAGATGCATTATCCCCGATTACAGATACTTGATTTTGGTATATACAAGATATTTTTAGAAATAAATCTCTGCTTATACCCAAAGATTCTGCAATGTCATCAGAAGATTCTACTTCTACACCATTAATTAGTATCTTTCCTTTGTTATAATCTTTAACAACATTAAGAATTTTATCTTGACCATTATTATCTTTCACTTTTATTCGAGATTCAATATATGGATATATATCCTCTCCCCATGGACGCAAGCTATCTTTGTATGTCTTATTAATTTTTTTAGGGTTATCAAAAAGTAGTGATACAAGAACATGAAATAGTGTTGTCTTTCCACTCTCATTAGGGCCAAAAATTACATTTATACCCTTCTTAAAAGTGTATTCACTATCTTTTATTTGTCTATAATTTTTAACCTTTATATATTCAATAATCATAATCTTTTATAATATTCATGTGTATGTATCTTGATCCAAGGATCAAGATACCTTCTTACCGTTTAATAAAGCATAGCCCATCTCTAGTGCACTCTCATAGATTTTTTTATCTTCTATATTTTGAGACTCTTTTATAAGCTCTCCCAACTTTTCTATATATATTCTCTCAACTGATGAGAAATTAGAATCTATATCTGTTAGTTTTTTATTAAGTGTTGAAAAGTTATCTTCAGTTTTTATATCTAAAGTGAGAAAATAAAAAAGTCCTGATAATTCATCTTTTAAACTATTAAGATCTTCTCCAAACAACTCTTTTTGTTTTTCCCCAACAATATTTACTTTTCTTATTAAATTAGTGTTCTGATTAAGCTTAATTGCTCTTATAATATCAGACACTGTATGTATCGACGATATATCTACTGTCATCTCATCAAAAAACCTCTCTCCAACCTTTATTGGAGTAAATTCTTTCTTATCTAGATTCCCATATATTATAAAGCCAGACTTTTTCTGATCTAAATCTATAAGCTCTGGAGATCCTGAGTAAAAGCACGAAACACTGCTTTGTGAAAAATCAAGATTTTGGTGCCAATGACCCAGAGCTATATAATCTGCGAAAGATTTTCCTATATCGTCAATTTCTATTGGACTATCGTCTTTTGCAGACTTCCCTTCTATTTGTACTGATCCATGAGCCATTATTATATGGTATCTATATTTATCATTCTTTGAAAAACCTGTGATTGGAGATTCAGATATTTTATTTCTATCTGATGCATATCCATACAATGCTAATGACAGATCATCAAAGTCTATCTCACTTCTACCTTTTTTATTAAACGTATATACATTTTTAAGTATAGAAAAAATAGGTTTGGAAAACACAGAATCATCTTTTAATAAATCATGTGTTCCAGGTAGAATAATTATTTTGATTTTTTTTGAATCTAGTATATCAGCAAAGTCCATAAACCTTGATATTGACTCAGGTGACGGATATGGGTCATCAAATAGATCCCCTGATATTAGAACAAAATCAACTGATTTTTCTATTGCTACAACTGCAATTTTATCTAAAATATCATAAAGATGAGATTTTGCATCTTTTGATTTCTCACCAAGGTATTTAAAGGGTCTTCCAAGATGAATATCTGCTGTATGTATAAATGTAATATCTTTCATTAAATATATTTTTAATATAAATATATTATAGCAAATATTAAAGTTATATATTAATAATTCAATCCTTATATACAAAACATATATCTTGATACAAGTATCTGATACGAGTATCTTGACAAAATGGGTTTTAGGATATAAAATATTAGCAGAGTAATCATTTGTATGCTAATAAGGAGGTGATATTCATGGCAATAACAACATGGAACCCATCTGGATGGAATCCATCTTCATGGGATACAGCAAGATGGTATAAAAATTTACCAACAAGGTTTTTAGATGATGATGAATGGGAAGTAGACCTATTCTCTCCATCGAATGTAGGCAGTGTTGATGTTTACGAAGAAGGAGGAAATGTTATGGTTGAAATGAGAGTCCCAGGATTCAAAAAAGAAGATCTAGAGATAAGTGTTGAAAGGGATACATTAACAATAAAAGCTGACAGAACTGATGAAGAAGAGGAGAATAAGAAAAAAAGAAAATACTATAGAAAAGAAATCCGACATCAGTCTATAGCACGTTCTATAGTGCTTCCAACTTTTGTTGACTCAACAAAAGCTAGCGCAGACTTTAAAGATGGAATATTAAAACTCACTCTTCCAAAACAAGATGCAGCAAAACCAAAAACAATAAAGATTTCCTAATCTTTATAAGGATCTAGATCCAAGAATCTAGATCCAAAGAAAAAAGGAGTGGTTAACACTCCTTTTTTTATTTATTTCAATATAATTCTCCTAAATTAGAATATAGATCCTAGAAAGAAGAATTTAACGTACAAGTTCCACCTGAACAATTTCCTTGGAACGGAGATTGATTAAACAATCCACCTACACCAAGTAATCCTGATACAACTTCTACTATTAAATATGATGCTACAACAATTACTATTCCTATAATAGCATTTACAAGTCTTTTTTGAGCTGCAGATTTTTTATCTTCAGCATCACCAGAGGTGATCCATTGTATCCCTGCTATAACAATCATAATGAAGAATACTAATCCTACAATTATGAATAAGAAATTTATAACTGTTGTAATTAGTTGATTTGGATTTGAAGAAATTGAAGCTCCAGTAATACTAGAAGGTATATACCCTGTCTGAGCAAAAGCAGGAACAGCAAGAAAAGATAATATCCCCAAAGAAGATATTAAACCTAAACTTTTTCTAAATAAACTTTTTATTTTCATAAAACTTTCACCTCCTTCACCGATTTTAACATATATACATAAAAAATACTATCATATAGCCTGTCATAAAACTACTTTTGGGTAGGAATATTCAAATTAAACTGTAGAGTTGATCCACTAACAAAAGAATTGGTAAAATTAGGTGCTACAAAAGAACCTACAAGTAATATTATAAAATAAGCAAGCACTATAACAGCCAATCCAACAAAAGCATATGTTAAACCCTTCCTTGCCTGATCTTTTAAATCTGGATTTACACCACTAAAGAGGTATTTAAAACCATTTACTAAAACGATTATAAATAAAACTAATGTAACTATAGTATACATAAGTCCAATTAATGCAGAGAAAACACCTACAAGACCCGTTAGATGTGGAGGAGAAGCGCCAAACGTGCTTTGACTCCCTGGACCAGGACCAACAGGTAGAGCATAAATAACATTAAAAGGAATTACCAATAGTGTTAATAATGATAAAAATCCTAAAATAAAATTATATTTTTTTAACTTCTTTATCATTATTTATTTAATAGAACAATTAGAACTAATAGGTGAGCTAGTAAATATGGACCCGTTCACATGCAAAAGTCCAAATACTACCTCAACAATAAGGAATGATCCAGCCACAATAACTATACCTATAATTGCATAAACCAGTGATGAACGTGCTCCAGCAAATTTTTCTCTATCTCCACCAGATGTCATAATCTTCAAACCAGAAATAATTATCATAACAAAAAACACTAGTCCAGCTATAAAGAATAGTAGCGTTACTATTTCTCCTATTGTTGAATTTAAGCTAGAACAATTTGCTGCAGGTATTGTTGATGATCCAAAATTACATACACTGCCATTCGAAGTTCCACCTAAAATACTACAAGGGTTTGATTGGGCAAAAACACTAGAAGTAATGGTAAAATACCCCATAAAAACAAATAAGAATAGGAATGTGTATTTTAAAATTTTGCTCTTCATAATATATGTACTGCAAGTAAACTTATTACGTATGCAAGAAAGATTATGCTAGCACCTATGGCTGCACCAGTCAATACAGACTTTGCTCTATCTATTTTTTGCTTATCACCGTTTGATGTCATCCACAAAAATCCAGAATATAGAATAAGTCCAAAAACTATTATACCAATAACTCCATAAACAAGTGGCAATATTAAAGACATTAAATGAGGAATAACACCATTCCCAGAATAACCACTAGGGTTTACTATATTACCTATGCTAAAAGATGATGAAGATGCTGCATATACATTACTAACAAGAAAGAAACTTAAAAAAGGTATGCTCCCAAAAAGTAATATATAAATATATTGTATTATCCTTCGAAACATAAAACTTATATAATTATAAAAATACATATCACTTTAAGATTAATACCTATAACGATAAATTGCAACTCTATAATCCAAAATTTTGTCCTCCTGGTATTATACTACTTAATAACCCTAATATTACACTGGCCAAAAGTATTATCGCAAGGCCAATAATAGCAGAAACTAATGTTTTTTGAGCTGCTGCTATTTTCTCTCTATTTCCTCCTGAGGATATAATCTTAATTCCAGATACTACAATCAATATAAAAAATACTAATCCTACTATAAAAAGAAAAACTATATAGACCATATGCAAAATATTAGGGAGACTTAATCCTCCTCCAAAAGGAGAAGATACTGTGGTACATCCTGATGATGCAGAACAAGCAGCAAAAACTTTTTGTACGAATATAGATTTTATCATAATGCTATTTGAGAAATATTAAATATAGAACCTATAAGTCCCAATATAACCACAGCAAGTATTATAACTATAAGCCCAATTATGGCATTCCTAACTAAAGTTTTTCCTCTATTGACTTTATCTGGGTCACCAGATGATGTCATTATTAGAAATCCTCCAATAAGTAGTGTTAGAAAAGCCAACATTGAACTTATAACTATTGCAAGAACATATATAAAATTAATAAGACCTGATGGAGTTGTATTTACACATCCAAAATCAGTATATATATATTGAAAACTCTGATTACCAATATTTTTTCTCAGACAAGAAACACAAAGGGAGGCATTAGAGGAAGGATTAGAGGCATTAGAGGAATCGACTCCACATGCTTTAGAAACACTATATGGAGGATTAGAAGCACCAGAACCAGATGATGGAGGATTGTATACATAAAAACTTATTTGTGAAGGGCAAAATCCAAAACGGCCATTACCAGAACAAGTCGAAACATATCCATCGTTAGCAGCAAGTATCTGAGTCGAACTTTGAGATATAGATATATTGAGATTTGGTGGATTACAATTACTCCATGTAGATCCATTAATATCAATTGTGGCAATTTGATTAGCGGACGTATCAGTGCTCGAATTATATTGACCAAAGGTGCTATAATGATTCTCTAGATAATTACAGGTAATTGCAGCAGATGTAGAACCAGATGATGTAGGAGTAGTCGAACCAGTTGATGTGGGAGGAGTCTGAGTACTTGAAGGAGGGCAATATCCAAAACGAGGATTACAAGTAGAAGCTAAAGATTTATTAGCTGTAACAAAAAATACAAAGAGATTTGTAAAAACAAACAACAAAGATAGGATCAATATTTTCCTCTTCACATTTTGTAGCATAAGTTTATATAATCACAAAAATTACACATATAAGAAGGCGTAGCCCTAATCTCCCCTTCTTCCATTACGAACATCAATTGTATCAATTCTCTCTTATTTTTTTCAAGATCAATATCTGTTACCTTTTTTTTAAGATTAATACCTTCATCAACAAATTGCAAGCTTAAATCTTTTATTTCCCTTTTAAATTTACTCTCAGCTGCAAGAGCATATAATGTTAACTGTAAATTCTGATCTAAAGGGTCTTGAGATTTGGATTTCCCTGTTTTGTAATCTATAATAGACACTGTATTATCAGAAAAAAAATCAACCCTATCTATTCTTCCTGTAACATTGAATCTATCAAGACTAATATAGAAAGATTCTTCTTGCAGTGACTTATCTGCAGCAGGCACAATCATACTAAAACTTGTTTTTAGGGATTCCAAACCTCTACTTTTGAAAGCATTCTCTTGAATCTTATTTTCAAAAACTTTTTTATCCGAATTATCCCACAAAGATGTAAATACATTTTGAAGATTCAATAAACTTCTATTATCACCTTTGTATAAATCTAAGAATCTTTTTATAGATGAGTGAATCATGGTTCCATAAAAAAGAGCAACATTAGGTTTCTTTGGTATTTTTAAAATATAATCATAGTAATATTGAAGAGGACATCTTTTAAATTCAGATATTTGAGTATAACTGTAAGTTTTTTTATCTAATTTTTTAGGAATAATAAAACGGGGTGTGTCATAATCTGTCTTATCTTTCAAAGAACATTTTATCTTTGATATTTTAATTTGATTACTCTCTATTATAGTATCTAGAAATTCACTCTTTTTTTTCTCTCTTTTCAACCCTTCATAGAAATTAGA
>DAHXLB010000008.1:0-14929 GCA_027371855.1 bacterium | reverse complement strand
TATATCTATTGTACTTGAAGTTGTGTATGCAGTAGGTGTTGTATATGAAAAAGAATGAGACACACTTGCGGTTGACACTGTTTGAGGACCAGCTGTTCCATATCCTCCAGAGTTAGACATAGTGTCTGTCAGAGGGGTTAGTTGTGCTGCATTTACATTATTTATAAAATATATGGAAGATGAAAATAAAAATAAAGACAAAATTAGAAATGCATTCGTCCCTTTAAGTAGTATATTTTTTGTTAAAACCTTACTAGATTTTCCCATCTTACAACAATCTATAGTATTTCCTAATATTTGTCAATAATTTTTTTCCTACACTATAATACTAGGAAAGCATATCCCATAGCAATAGTAAGTATAAAAATTACAAGTAGTATGAAAATAACTATTATTGCACTGTTTATTGCTAATCTTTTTGAAGTAGGGTTTCTTATCATTGCACCCATTAATTGTCTTAATGATGATAAAGTTCCAATTAGAAAAATAATGAAACCCATTAATACTATAATAATAGCTATTATTATATTTATGAATGAAACTCCTTTCTTTATAAAATTTGGGAGGAACCCATTAAATTGGCTTTGAAGAGAATTATTATTATAATATTCTTGAAAACTTAAAAGTACTGGAATTTTCTCTATACTTATCTTAACATTTTTTCCTTTTACATTAATAATTTCTGTTTTTATTACATTACTCTTTAAAAAAGATGCATTGGCAACACCTATAACCATTCCTGTATTAATGTTTTTTTCTCCTATTCCAGGAACTATTGATGAAGTTATAAGATCCCCTTTTTTGATATTTCCATTTAGATTTGATACATACACATTTATAGTTCCCGATTGAATAATAGGAATTCTATTTGGAGCTGTTATTCCTGTAATGACAGTACTATTAAAATCAGTAATACCAAAAACATTAGAATCATTAGGCTTGGATGATGGATATACTCCTGCAAAAGTATTTTTTGATATTAATGATACTATTTCCCCAGTTTGCATCCCTTTAGTTAAGGCTATATAGTTTTGGGCTATACCTCCTATACTATTTGCCCCTATATTCTTAATAGGGATAAATAAAAACAATGAGCTAAAAAATAGTAGGAGTAATGATTTATAAAAAAGTTTAATATCCATAATAATATACTTTCAAATGTATATAAAATAATATAAATAGTCAAATGATAAATACAATAGATTTATCTTAGCTATAATCGTTTGTAAAAAACTTAGAAAATTGTTAAATTAATACTATGTCAGTGATTGTTATAATTGTAATAATTTTACTTATATTATTGTTTTCGTTACTTACTCTATACTTGGTGCGTTCTAAATCTAGGTATCCTGATGCTAGAGTTAATAAAGATACTATTAATAATCCAAAAGTTATTCTGAAATCTGCCAATATAGACAATAAAGACATTAATAAAATTGTAAGTAATGTAGAAGACAGAACTACAGAGATTGTTAATGATGTTAGCAGTGGGTCTGTAGGTATACAGGAGTTATATAAAAATATAGAAGAGGATTTTAAAAATAGGCTTACAGACATATACAATAAGAAAATTGTTGATATAGAAAAAAAACTTTCTACTCAAGAATCTGCCATGGCTGACTCTTCAAACGTACTTGTATCAGGCTTGCAGGATATAAATAGGAATCTAGAAGCGCAGGTTCAAAGTTTTGAAACTGCATATCAGACAATGCTTTCAGGCTCACAAGCTGAAATTTCAAAAACTATAGAGGAAGTTTTGAATAAAATTAATCAAAGTATAGATTCATTTTCCAAAATGAATATGGAGATATATAATAATTATCTTCAGGAAATTGGATCTAAAACCACCAAAATATTAGACGATGTTGCAAATGAGGAAAAAGAAAAGGTTAGTGTTTTTTCTGATCAACTTAATGAAGATGCAAAAAAACTTAGAGAAGATTTTATTAACTCAATAAGAAAAGATTCAGCTCTTGTAATAGTTAATGTTATAAAAGAGGTTCTAAATATAACTGTGTCTTTGGAGGATCAGGAGGATTACATTTTTGATATCTTGGAAAAACATATAGATGAAATAAGGTATGGATTATAATTTAAATTCCAAAATTAGGGATATAGAATATCTTAATACATGTATAAGGTCATTGGATCTATATATAAAATTTATAGAATTTAGAGATATACAAAGAAGAGTAGATCCAAATTTTTCTGGAGACTTTGTTATCAATAATTCTTTATCTAACCTACTTTCTAATGTTTACGGAACCCATCAAGACGGAAAAGTGATGGATGATATTACTGAACTTAAAAAATTCCAAAATGCGTTAATAGAATTTAAAAAAAATACCAAAAAACTATACATAATATTATCCTCAGAGGCTACTGATGATTTTAAGGATAAAATATATAGCTTTTTTAGAGAAAAAATACAAGGGAACGTAATTATTGCATATAAGATAGATTATTCTATAGGGGGAGGTATAGTATTAAAAACAGCTTTCTCTTATTTTGATTTTTCATATTCTAATGTTTTAAATCAAAACCTTGATAAAATAATTAATATTATAGATCCAAGGGATCAAGATCCAGGGGATCAAGATCCAGGGGATCAAAATGCAGCAACTCAAAATTTAGGAGTCCAGTCTCAAGGAGGCGTGCCTCAAGAAGTTAAAGTACAAGCACATGATTAGTTTTAAAGATAATTTAAAAAATGGAATTGCAGTTGGTGAAGTTATTTCTGTTAACTCAATACTCTGTGAAGTTAGAGGGTTTAGAAATTTAAAAACAGGGAGTCAAATATTATTTGAATCTAATTCAAGGGGTTTTGTGAATGAGATTAAAGATGATATATCGAAAATTGTACTTATTGAAGATAGAGGTATTATTCCTGGTCAAATGGCTTTAGTTTTAAAAGACACACTAACTGTAGCTTTTGGTTTAAATACTTTAGGTAGAGTAATTAATGTTTTTGGAGAACCTTTAGATGGTAAAGGAAAGGTGTTGGATACCAAAGAATTAGATATGTTTAGAGAAGCTCCATCAATCATACAAAGAGATGATATAAAAAAACAAATAGAAACGGGGAATATTGTAGTGGATACTTTATTCCCATTAGCTTTTGGTCAAAGAGAAGTTATTCTTGGAGATAATAAGACAGGGAAGACAACATTCCTTATTGATCTTATTCGTAATCAAAGGGATAAATCATTGATTGTTTATGTACTAATAGGTAAAACGAATGATCAAGTATCTAGTATTATTACATCACTTGAGGAAAGTGGAACGTTAGAATTTTCTGTTATTTTGGTTGCCAAAGCAGAATTACTCCCAGTTGAATCCTATCTTGCGCCATTTGCAGGATGTTCTATTGGAGAAGCTTTATGGAGTATGGGTAAGGATGTCATCATTGTTTATGACGATCTTACAGAGCATGCTAAATCATACAGAGAGATATCTTTAATAGAAGGTATTTTTCCCGGTAAAGACTCTTACCCTGCTGATGTTTTTTCTTTGCACTCTAGATTACTTGAAAGAGCTGGAAGAGTTAAGAATAATGAAGGATCTTTAACTGCATTACCAATAATATCAGTTCAAAATAATGATTTTACTGGATATATACCTACCAATGTTATATCTATAACAGATGGACAACTTTTTTTTGATAGAGAACTATATTTAAAAGGAATACGACCTGCAATTAATACTGGGATCTCAGTATCTAGAATAGGTAAAAGAGTACAAGAGATATTTATGCAGTCTATATCAGAAAAGCTAAATATGGCTCTGATTAAATATGATCAAGCATATAAATTTTCTCACTTTGGAGTGAATATGCCACCTTCAGTACTTGCAGATTTAGATAGGGGAGAGAAAATTAATATTTTATTTAATCAGAATATTGGAGAATCATATACATTATTTGAACAGAAAGTGTTAATTACTGTTGTGCTTTCCCAATATATGAATATAAAAGCAGAGGATGTGTACAAAATGAAGAGGAATATTAAGAAATTAAGGAATATATCTGATTTTAAAGAAGAAGATGTCGAAAATAAAGAACTAATGAAATTCCTACTATCATGAATAGCATTAAAGATATAAATAACAATATAAACCGCATAAATACCATAAAAGATATATCTTCTATTTTTGAAAAAATAGCTTCAATTAAAATAAATCAGATAAGACAAGATGTTTCCGCAAGAAAAGAATTTTATGATGATATTTGGGACATATATGTAAAACTTAAGGCTGGAAACTATAATGATGATAAGGTATCTAAAAATCAGAATAAAATAAATAGAACAGCATATATAATAGTTTCTTCCAATTCTGGTCTTATTGGAGATATGAACAATAAAATTATAAACCTTTTAAAGAAAGAGATTAAGGATAAAGAGAAAGTTGCAACAGGGAAATATGATGTTTTTGTTATAGGAGATAAAGGTAAGAGAATTTTAGAATTAGAAAATATTAAATATGTTAAAAATTATACATTTAAAGATGAGGTAAATGATGAATTTACAAAAGAAATACTTGATGATATAGAAAATTATAGAGCTGTCTTCGTATTATATGAAGAATATATATCATTGCAAGAACAAAATGTAAGAATGCAAAATTTGTCTATAGACATATCATCTATACCCAAAGAAGATGTAATCGAACAAGAAGAATATATATTTGAACCTTCATATAAAGATGTGCTAGATTATTTTGAATCTGTAATGAAAGGACAGATGTTTGCTCAAATTCTTTATGAATCGCAACTTTCTCAATATGCTAGTAGAATGATAGCAATGAGTACTGCAAATTCAAAAGCAACAACTATGTATAATGATGAGATTGTTGATCTTAATAAAGTTAAAAGGAAGACTAAGGATGAAAATGCAAGAATATTATTTGAATCATTTAAAAGGAGTTAGCTCCGAAGGAAAGGTTAAGTCTAATGAATGAAAATTATGGAGTAGTAAAAGAAATTAAAGGTATAAAGGTAATCGCAGAGTTTGAAGGTGATAAACCAGCTATAAGGGATGTTTTAAAAATGAAGGAAGGCAATATACTGCTGGAAGTGATAGAGTATACTGATGAAAATAGGGTTTTATGTATAGTCTTAAGAGGCTCAGACCAAATAAGACTGTATGATACTTTGTATAATACTGGAGAACAACTAAATATAAAACTATCAGAACGATCATTAGGTAGAATTTATAATGCACTAGGAGAATTAGTAGACAATCAAGGCAGCGTAGAAGGAGATAAGACTTCTTGTAATATTTATACCTCAAAAAGTAAAGAACATTTCTCTAATTCAAAAGTAGAGATAATAGAGACGGGAATAAAAGCTATTGATTTTTTAACTCCATTTAAGAAGGGTGGGAAAATAGGATTTATAGGTGGAGCAGGGGTAGGGAAGACAGTTTTAGTCAATGAGCTTATACATAATATAGCAACATTTCATAAGGGTATGTCAATTTTTGCAGGGATAGGAGAAAGAACTAGAGAAGGATATGAATTGTATAATACTTTGAAAGAAAACAATATTCTTGATAAATCAATTCTTTTATTTGCGCAGATGAATGAAAATGCTGCAATTAGATCTAAATTAGGTCATACAGCAGCTACTGTTGGAGAGTATTTTAGAGATTACCAAAAGAAAGATGTTCTTCTTTTCATTGATAATATCTATAGATTTGTCCAGGCTAACAACGAATTTTCAATGCTTATTGAAAGACTACCATCAGAGGGAGGGTATCACCCATCATTAGCTTCAGATCTAAAGGATTTGGAAGAAAGATTTGTATCTAATGAAAATGGGTCTATTACAGTAGTACAAGCTGTGTATGTTCCAGCGGATGATTTAACAGATCCAGCAACACAAGAGATTCTAAATTTTATAGATTCTTTTCTTGTTTTATCACGTGATGTTGCAAAAATGGGACTTTATCCCACCATAGATATATTAAAATCTTCTTCTTCTGTATTAAATACAAAAAATGTTGGAGATAGACACTACTATCTTGCATTGGAAGTACAAAGAATACTACAAAAATATGTTGAAATAGATAATATAGTATCAATCATAGGAGAGGATGACTTATCTCCTCAAGATAAATCTGATTACCATAGAGCTGAGAAAATAAGGAATTTCTTATCACAACCATTCTTCGTTATGGAACAAAGCACGGGGAAACCAGGTAAATATGTGAAACTTGAGGATACTTTGATGGGGATAGAGCTTATAATGAGTGGAAAATTCAGTGATATAGATGCTGATAAATTTAAGATGATAGGAAATCTATCTGATATAACAGATGATATAAAAAAATAAATTATGGAAGAAGGATATTTTACTTTAAAAATATTATCTCTGAAAGGAGAATTGTTTGAAGGAGATGTTTCTCATTTCTCTGCAAAAAGTTTGATAGGTGATTTTGATATACTAAAAAACCATATAAATTTTGTATCTATATTATTACCAGGAAAGATTAAATACCTTGAAAAAGCATTAAAAGAAGAGGCAGTTATAACTATTGATAATGGTATTTTAGTACTTACAAATAATCAAGCTAAAGTATTTGTTAATTTTACTTAAAATATTTTTGATTATAGTATTAGTATAAAGTAGATTAATATAATATAGATAACTACTATTGCCATACTATAAATTATAGTTTTAAAAATTTTCTCTTTAATATTTAAATATCCCAAGGGATTTCTACCTATTGTTGATATAGTGTTTTTTGTATATCTTAGGAAGAATGATATTATAAAATATAGCGCTAATATAGTAAATATAACTATAACTATAAGTTGAGTAAACGTTAGAGATTTGTGTAGTACTGGATTTCCTATCCCATCTAATATTCCAGAAAAGGTTCCTTGATTGCTATTTATATATTGTACATTTATATTAACTAGTATATCCTCAACTGCCACACCATTGTAATTTTTGGAGGCACTATTATTAAATGATACTTCTGCAGTGCCTATAGATATTCCTTGGCTATTTAATTTTTCTCCTATTCCTGGAATTTTAGATATTGAAATATTATCACCTTTTTGAATATTTCCATTTTGATTAGATACTAATACATCTAAGACTCCATTTTTTGAAGTATATATAATACTTTTATCTCTATTAACAACAATACCTTGAATATTATTGATGTTATTTTGGGTTGTCTTTACTATCAAATGATTTTCTAAGGATACAATGTCCCCTCTCACAATAGTACTATCCTTTGTTGAGTATAGAGTAGTTAAAAATTGTGCATGCACTAAAGCGGTATTACCATTTAAAAGTATTAATAAAACAAAAGTAATCACAAATAGAGATTTTATTATTTTCATTTTCATATTTTTGATTCCTAGATCCACTGGGTCTAGACCCACTAAAAAATTGTAGCATGATTACAGATTTATTTCTTTATAATATTTTTATTCTTATTTATGGATTTTATCTATATTATTGTATTTTTTTTAAAAATGATTGATAATCTCTCTTAGAATTACTTTAATCAAAATTTTATTATGTCTAATATCTTTCATGAATTACCAACAAGTGATAACTTTCCAGAGACAGTATATATGATTGTTGAGAATCCTCGTGGATATCATGGAAAGATTGAATTTAATAAGAAATATGGAGTTTTAATGTTAGATAGAGCTACTTACGCACCATTACCTTACCCAATTGAATATGGATTAATCCCTCAAACTTGGAATAAATATGATAATGATCCAATGGATATAATGTGTTTATCATCTCAACCAACTTTCCCTGGAGTAGTAATTAATGTTAAGATTCTCGGTATGATGAAAATGGATGATACTGGAGAACTAGACCATAAAATTTTTGGTGTTCCAGTAGATGATCCTCATTATAATAATATTAATGAATTATCTGATTTGCATGAGCATAAACTAAAAGAAATAGAATTCTTTTTTGAAAATTATAAAAATCTAATGAAAGGTAAATATACTAAAGTTGAAGGATGGGAAAATAAGAAGGTTGCACAAGATTTTATAAAGGATACAATAGAAGAGTATAAGGTAAAATTTAAATAGCTATTTATTTTTTTAATATATATCAAGGAGGTGATTTTTATGAAATCAAAAACTTTTCAGAAAGTACTATTTTATTTAGGAGTTTTAGCAATATTACTCGGAGCTTTAGGATTTTTTGCAAGTTCTATGAGACTATTTTTTAAACCTAGCGATTATATGTTAATAGCTCTAGTTCTATTAGTCCTATCTTTAGATGCAAAGAACGGAAGCACATTTTTAGGCTAAAATTATGACAATGAGAAATAGGCTATATGTAGTTTTATTACTATTTGTGGTTTTTATGACATTTAACTTCATTATATTTGGATTGACTTTTTTGTCAGTATTGTTTTTTGTGTTAATCTTATGCATTATACTTTGCTTACTATTTCTTTTTAAAAATTATATATCTGATATATTTAAAATTAAGGAACTTGGCGAAGCTATAAAAAGTGGTAATATAAATTTTGCCCCAGATTTTCAAAATCCAGAATTTGTAAATTTAAACACTTCTTTAAACAAATTAAGAACAGATTTTATGAAACTTCAGAATGAGTCCTATAAAGTAGATAGAATGAAGGATGATTTTATCTATCTTGTATCTCATAACCTTAGGACTCCTGTATCATCATTATCTGGATATATAGATATATTAAAGGATGATAACAATTTGTCTTTGGAAGATAAAAAAATTGTAGATAGAATATCCAAAAGTGCTAGTGATTTAAATCAAATAATCGAAGAAATTTTAAGTTTGATTTTTTTTCAAGCAAGTTCACAAGAGATAGTTATTGAATCTATTAATATTGAGCAAGTAGTAAAAAATATTGTAGACAAAGAGAACCATTTAAATAATATTGCAATTGGATATTCCTTTGATTCAAATTTAAAAATAATAAAAACCAATAAGTCTATATTAGAGACCATTATTTCAAATGTAGTATCTAATGCCATTAAATTCAATAAAAAAGATGGTATTATATCAATATCATTCTATAAAGAGGATAGATTTTATATTATTAAGATATCTGATACAGGTATAGGATTCTCTAATCTCAATAAAGATGATTTATTTACGCCTTTTACAAGGAAAACAGATATGCTTAACTATAATTATGACGGTATTGGATTAGGATTATATATATCTAAAATAGGAATAGAAAAATTGGGGGGACACATAAAAGCTGAATCTACTGAAAATAAAGGTTCTATTTTTTATCTATATTTCCCTTACATAGAGTAATTTGTTACTATGAATGTGGGTGGCCTTGACATTTAATTCTATTTATTTTAATAATTACATATATGAATAATCAACAAAATGTTTATAAATATGCAGATGTAACCGCTGAGGCAGGTAGGGTGTTTAAGGGTGATTTTCAGCTCATTCCTATAGTTGCTGTTGTTGTTGTAGTATTTTTAGTTATTATAGGGTTCTTTCTTAATATAGGAGGAATTAGGTCACAAAACGGATCTGCATATGTTCCGCTCCAAGGAAGCTCTGGATATCAAGCTGTATTTTTGAATAATGCTAACTCTAGTATCTATTTTGGACAAATAGAAAGTATATCTAGCCAGTGGATATATTTGGGAAAAGTATTTTACTTAAAATTGAATAGTTCTTCTGGAAGTTCTAGTAATTCTAATAGCCAATCTCAATACACTTTAATACATCTTTCTCCATCTTTGTCATACGGACCAATGGATCAGATGAGAATTAATACAAAGGATGTATTGTTTACTGAAGATTTGGCAAAAACATCTAAAGTATACACTTCTATTGTACAGTATTATAAGACGCATCCTACAAAATAGTTATTTTTAAATGTATTTATGGGAATAAAACATGTATTAACAAATCCTCTAGATAAAACGTTGGAGGTTAATTGGCTAAAAGTTTTGTTCATTGCTATCTTTGCCGTGGTTGTTTTATCATTAGGCATTTTAATAGGATCATCTTTACAGCATGATTCTTCGATAATTTCTCAAAGTAATCTTTCTAATTCACAAAATAGTATTCCAGTAGCATCCATAGATAAGGGACCTGCTAATTACAAATTAAACTTTTCAAATCAATACCCCAGTAATTTAAAAGGAAATCTTCAGTTTGGCGTTACAAACAGTTCTAATGCTACGGCATCAACTAATAAAAATATTGTTTCTCCACAAAGTATATCTATAATGTTTAGAAAAGTTGAGGTTAAATATACTAATTTAACTACAAATACTAAGTCATATAAGTATAATGGATGGGAGACATTAAATCTTAAAAATAATGTTACTTCAAATTTATTATCTCTTGGATCTGGATCCATTGGAGCATCTTCAAATATAGAATATTTAGGGTCTACCTCTCTTATTTCTGGTTCATATAGTGATATTAAGCTATATATAGCTTCTGCTACTGCAGAAATTAATGGTGTAACTCAAAATCTCGTTATTCCATCAAATGATTATTTAGAAGTTGCTCAGACATTTGCTATTCATAATTTACAAACAACTTATGTTGCAGTGCAGTTTAGCGGATCACAGATGGTTGAAATGATAAATGGGAAATATTACTTAGTAGCCAATCTTGCAGGGGTAACTGTCAGCTATTAATAGCTGACAGTCGTAGTTTTATCTACATACCCAAGCAGTAAGTCCTCCTTGAGAAATTTTTAAAGCCATGGCATATATCTGTGCAGTAGGGTTCCATAAACCACCACTACTATATATGTTCCAACTCCCATAGAACGTTGAAGGTATAAATTGTGCTATACCCGAAGCTCCTGATGGGTTATATGCTTGAGGGTTAAACCCACTTTCACAAGAAATTATACTAATTAATAATTCAGGGTTTAAACCATACTTTGAAGCTGCAGCATTAATTGTAGGTAAATAGGTATTCTCTCCAGATAAATAGGTAGTTGAAGGAGTTATTACCGGTGTATAAGTAGCAAATACTGCTTGTTTAACACCTACAATAGACTCTTGAATTTTTTCTGCTGGCTTAATCCTTGTTGTAAGTGTAGTCAAAGTTATAGATTGGCTATGAACATTGTTCTTCACAACATGGTTTTCTGAATTGCTTTTTATTTGATTGTAATTTATTGGTTTAGCAAAAATTATTGGGGGGATAATAAGAGAAGCTAATATAAACAATAGCCATTTTGGCGATCGCTTCGATACATCAATTGTATTCATTTAATATTGTGTAAATACTAATTTTAGCCCTGTAATATAAATAAAATTAAATAAACTACAGGTGGGAAAAAATAAACACAAGCAGTATTCTACCATATTCAATCTACTTTGTCAATTGTATATAGTGTTTAGTTTGAAAATTACTAAATATTTTAAGGATGTATTATTGTATATATTCCGAGGATAATCTCCCTATTTTTTTAAGGATTCTTTGGTTCTCTTTGGGGTCATTTTTTAACTGGCTTTTCAGATCCTTTATTGTGTCTTTTATATATCTATTTTTAATTATCTTAACTATATTTGAAATATCACTTTCTATTTTTTTGATATCATCATTCATAATATATTCTTGGCTAACTGATCTTTGTATACTCATATCTATTGTATCTATATCCTTTTTGAAATCATTTAAAATAAGGTGTTTATAAATTTTTCTTGAATATGGATCTTTTAAATACTCTGATTGAATATTTGAAATTGCCAAACCTCTTAATTCGGGATAATTAATTATTATATATAGAAAATAAATTTCAATATTTTTATTAATACGAGTTTTGTTAATTTCTTTAGATATATCGTCTGTAGGTTTTTTTATAATATTTTTTTTAATATATTGATCCACAATATCAAAACTAAGATCCAGTCTCTTCGCAAGTTCTGATACAAAAAAACTTTTTTTTATAGCATTTGGTATATTGTTTAAAACTTCAGATATATTCTCAACAACTGCTATTTTCCCCCTATAGTTTTGTATACTGTTATTATTAATTTCATAATCTATTATAAATGATAAATAATCCCTAGCTTCATTAATAGTCAACTGCCATTGTTCCTTACCATATTTTAATATGTATTCATCAATATCTTTAGCTTTTCTAAGATCTATTACCATTGTATTAAAATTTCTATTCTCAGCTAGTACAGAACTTTTTCTTAATGCTGCATAACCTGCTTTGTCAGAGTCAAATGCAAAATAGATATTATTTGTAAATCTTTTTAACATATTCAAGTGGTTTTCAGTGATTGCTGTTCCTTGAATACCTACTATGTTTAAAATTCCATTTTGACTAGACTGTATAACATCTATATTGCCTTCAGTTATTATAACGAAGTCTTGTTTTGAAATATAATTCTTAGCAGTGTCAATTCCATATAGCACATCACTTTTTTTAAAGACCTCTGTCTCTGGTGAATTTAAGTATTTTGGTATGGTTGTATCATCAATTGCTCTTGATGTAAAACCTATTATGTTACCTTTAATGTTAGATATTGGAAATATTATCCTATTTTGAAATTTATCATGTAATAACCCTTTATTGTCATTATCTTTTGTAAATCCATATTTTATTGCCAAATCTTTGGAGATTCCTTTAGATTTTAAGAATCGTGTTAAATTATCACCTCTAGGGTTATATCCAATTTTAAAAGTTTTAACACTTTCTTTGTTTATAGACCTTTTCTGTAAATATGATATAGCTTGTTTATTTTTTAATAATTCTGATTGGAAAAAGTTTATAACCAAAGTATTTATTTTTAAAATATCAATTCTATTTGATTTTCTAACTTCATTCTCATTATATTTCTTTTCTATTTTTACTCCTGCTCTTTTTGCTAAAATCTCAATAGCTTCGTTAAAATCAACATTTTCTATTTTCTCAACAAATGTTATTACATCACCAGACTCTTGACATCCAAAACAGTGAAAAAATTGAAAATCCTCATTAATTGAGAAAGATGGAGTATTTTCTTGATGGAATGGACATAATGCAAAATATGACCTACCTGCCTTTTTTAAGCTTAGATGCTCAGATGCAACATCAACAATATTAATTCTCTCTTTAATTGCATTTATCTGATCTTTATCTAACATAACCTCAATTATATCACAAAGATATAACCAATTTTGAACCTATAGAATTCTATGATATACTCTATTTTAGGAGAAATCCTGATGTAGGCAATGGAGACAAAATTTTTGTTTTCAACCTCTCTAAAAGGAGATTCAATGGTCGGGAAGTTTGCGTACTATGTTGGTGTTGTTCTTGTTGGGGGAAGGATATTATTACTTGGTATATTGGGCTTAGTGCTTGGTATATTATCTGGTATAGGTATCTTTCCAACAATAATATTAACACTCAATGCATTGGCACTTGGCGTCATACTGAATATTGAGAAGATGATGAATCTCTCAGTAAAAAAGCGACAATTGTAGTCTCTTTTCTCGGGCTCGAGGTCTTTTTTTGTTTAAAAACAATCAAGACCTCAGCCCGCAACCATGAATTTGTATGTTGCACACTTAATATTTCTCTGTTATAATATTTCTTGTGTTTTTAAAATAATGTTTTATGGAAAGAACCCAGATTCAAGGTACCCAAGGTACTCAAGGTAAAGATAAAATAGATTTTAATGGTGCTGTTAAAGAAGCATATCCTGATTTATCTTTTAAAATTGAACTTGAAAATGGGAAAGAGGTTTTTGCGTACCTTTCTGGCAAAATGAAGATGCACTATATAAAGATATTGGTGGGAGATAAGGTGAAGGTTGAGATTTCAAAATATGATTTAAAAAGAGGAAGAATAATTTATAGATATTAATTATGAAGGTTAGATCTTCTGTGAAAAAAATATGTAAAAGTTGCTATGTCGTAAAAAGGCAGAGGGTACTTTTTGTATATTGTAAAAGATCACCTAAACATAAACAAAGACAAGGATAATGGCACAAAATCAAGTAAGAATTGCAGGAGTTGAATTACCTGTAAAAAAAAGAATAGAAATAAGCCTTACAAGTATATTTGGGGTAGGGATTTCTGTATCTAGAAGAATACTTGAGAGAGCAAGGATAAGTGTTGACAAAAGAACATATGATTTAACTGACGATGAAATAGCAAGAATAAGATCTGTTATAGAAGGAGGAGATGTTTTAGTAGAGGGTAATTTAAGACAGAAAGTGTATCAAGATATAAAAAGATTAAGAGATATACGTTCATACAGAGGTATTAGACATAAAATTGGATTGCCCGTCAGAGGCCAACGTACAAGACATAATGCTCGTACAAGAAAAGGTAAGGTTAGAGTTGCTGTTGGAGGTTTAAATAAAAAAATAGAGAAGAAATAATATGGCAGAAAAAAAGATTAGAAAAGAAAAAGTTAGAATAACAAAAGGTAAGGCCTATGTTTCTTCTACCTTCAATAATACTATAATAACATTGACAGATATGTCTGGAAATGTACTTGCATCATCCTCTGCTGGAGTAGTTGGATTCAAGGGTGCTCGTAAAAGTACTCCTTTTGCTGCTTCTAGAGTTGCAGAAGATGCAGTTTTAAAATCTCAAAAATATGGATTGTCTGATGTGGATGTTTTTATATCTGGTCCAGGTATGGGTAGACAAATGGCTGTAAAAAGTTTAAAATCATCAGGACTTAAAATATTATCTTTATCTGATATAACTCCTATTCCACATAATGGATGTAGAGCTATATCATAATATCTTCTAAATTGTTTTTCTAAAACTCCATACATCCTTTTAATTTTTTGCTTTTCTCTAAATTGTATAGCAAAATTTGACTGTCTTTTGTAAGAAAATCTATTAGATCCTGGTAAAGCACCATTTCTCCTTATGAATGGACATTTAGAGGTATAACACTTAGATCCCTTTAAATAGAGCTTTTGGTGTTCCCTTAAACATTGTTTACAT
>DAHXLB010000035.1:0-15073 GCA_027371855.1 bacterium | reverse complement strand
CCCAGACAGCAGGGACATCCCCAATAGAGATGTTTGCAGCAGTAGGAGGATTGATAATAGCAATAGGAATTGGATTGATGATGCTCTAAACTGACTCCGTTATTAACACAGATGAAGGAGGTTTTTACCTCCTTTTTCTTTTCTATTTTTATCGTCTCATATATAAATTATTAGATCTAAGCCTATAGGTTCAGATCCAAGGATTCAGATCCTTGGAGCTAGATCCTTGATGAAATTTTAAAAAAGATATATCATATATACATGAAAACAAAAACATTATTTATTGTGATTTTTGCTCTTCTAATAATAGTAGTTTTGTATATAACTACAAAATATGCTGAGGAATTACAGAAAATAAGTACTCAAAGCTCTAATTCTTATGTTTCCAATGTTGCTCCTACACCCAAACTTGTCACTCCTCCAATAACATATTCTCTATTTAAGGGAACATATAATGGTACTCAATCTTTCAATATAAATTATATACAAGGATGGACTATGGCTAGTGCTGTTGAAACTCCAAGTTCTGAATCTGCAACTTTTAAGGATTCAAGTTCTACTAATACTGAGACAATAACTGTGTACAGTAAGTGTCAGAGTATGACAGCATATAATACAAGAAATGGTGCTGGATCTGTGTCCAAGGAAACTGAGGGACTATATACTGGATATTTAGTGTCTAACAAGAATTTAGTATCATTCTATAACCCGGGTTTTTCTTTAGTATTAAATTATAACAATATACAAAGAACCCAAGTTCTAGATAGTATCTTAAAGTCTCTTGTTTTATATAACCAATTCCAAACTTGTAAGTAAGGGCCAAGGCTCAAGGATCTAGATCCAAACATAAATATATTGTATAATTGCTTTTATGCAGAAGTAACTCAGTTGGTAGAGTACTAGTTTTCCAAACTAGTTGTCGCGGGTTCGAGCCCCGTCTTCTGCTTTTTGATTTTTCACTTAAAAAACTCCAGTTTAAATGCTAATATATTGACTTTTCCTATAAAAATCTTTAGTATGTATATATGAATTTCCTAAATAATGATAGTTTATCAAAAAATACTAGCTTAGAGGACTCGCATTATATAAAAAAGATAGACAAAATAGTTAAAAAAAGGTTGCGTGTGTACTTATATGTGTTTGTATCTTTGTTTGTTATTGCCTCTCTGTTTATATTTAAAAGCCCTTTAAATGTATTTGCAAATCTAGAGGGTAAAGTATTTTTGTCTAAACAGGTGATGGCTGCTAATGTCTATCTAATAAGGAATAAAAGTTTATCAAATCTTGATAAATTAGCTGGAGTTAATATCATAAACCCTAATATTGAACATGCAAGGATGCTTGCTGCTGTAATACCAAGTAAGAATAATGAAATATCTTCATCTATTACAACAACATCTAATGCAAATGTACAGGTTTTATATAATTTTCTTGTATCACATGGGTCTCCTATGGCTCCTTATGCAGGAGAATTTATATCTGCTGGAGCAAAATATGGTGTTAATTGGAAACTACTTGTTGCAATATCAGGTGTAGAATCTGGATTTGGAAGAGTGATACCTGAAAGTGTAAATGGGATACTATCCTATAACGGTTGGGGTTGGACAGGTGGTGGAAGTGAATTTAGTGGATTTTCAGGATTTGGATCTTGGCCAAATGCTATTAATAACATAGCAGAAGGGATAGGTAGCTCATATCAGAATGAAACTCCATACCAAATGCAGCCTGTATATGACCCACCTAATCCATCATGGGCTCCTAGTGTTCAGAGTTATATAAATCAACTGTAAGTTTTTAATTTTACCTCAATTGTTTCCTATTTATTCAAGAATATATTAATATTAGAAATATGTTAAAATCATATTTAAAATGTTAAAAAAAGTTGAAACTACAAATGCTCCAAGTGCAATAGGTCCTTATTCTCAAGGGATATTCGTTGATCATTTTCTCTTTGTATCTGGACAAATAGCTATTGATAGGAATACTGGATCTTTGGTAAGTACTAATATTAAGGAAGAAACAGAACAAATATTGAAGAATCTTAAGAGTATACTTAAAGCCGGTGGCATAGATTTTAAAGATGTTGTAAAAACAAGTATATTTTTATATCTATGATTTTGAGGTTGTAAATGAGGTATATGCAAAGTTTTTTAGATCTGAACCTTATCCTGCAAGGGAGACTGTGACAGTATCTTTCCTTCCAAAATCTGCTCATATTGAAATATCTTTGGTAGCATATAAAAAAGGGTTTAGATCCAATGAAATATAGAGTTAATACAAGAACAATTGATGAAGAAGTTTGAATTTAAAAGATATTATAGTAAATACTCCACTTGAATTATCTTCTAGACTATCTAGTAAATATAATGCAAATATCTATATAAAAAGAGAAGATCTTCAGGTAGTTAGATCTTATAAGATAAGAGGAGCATATAACCTTATATCTTCAGTGCATAAGAATAATAAAAATGTTAAAATTGCTTGTGCTAGTGCAGGTAATCATGCTCAAGGAGTGGCTTTTGCTGCATCATTGTTAAAAATAAAAAGTATTATCTTCATGCCAGTAACTACTCATCTACAAAAAATAGATAGAGTAAAATATTTTGGAGGTGATTTTGTTAGTATAAAGCTTGTAGGTTCAAATTTTGATGAATGTTATAGAGAAGCTAAAATTTTTACAAAAGAAAATGGTTATAATTTTATACACCCATTTGATGATGAAAAAGTAATAGAAGGTCAGACAACAGTTGGAAAAGAGATATTTGATAAACTGAATAAAATAGATTATGTTGTATGTCCAATTGGAGGTGGAGGATTAATATCAGGTGTTTCTTTATATTTAAAGGGCAAAAATAATAATATTAAAATTATAGGAGTGGAACCTTCAGGTGCAGCTTCAATGGCAGAATCTATAAAAGCTAACAAGATTATAAAATCAAAAACAGTAGATACATTCGTTGATGGGGTAGCTACAAGTAGAGTAGGTGAGAATACGTTTAATATAGTAAAAAATAATGTAGAAAAGATAAAGGTTATAGAAGAAGGGCAAGTTGCTACTACAATGATAGAATTATATCAAAATGACGGTATTATTACTGAACCAGCAGGTGCTCTATCTATATCAGCATTGGAGAATATAAAAACAGAGATCAAAGGTAAAAATGTAGTATGTATTCTGTCAGGTGGGAACAATGATATTTTAAGATACCCTGAAATTATGGAAAGATCTCTTGTTTTTAAAGGTCTTAAGTATTATTTTTTAATTGAATTTTATCAAAAACCTGGAGAATTAAAAAAAATTGTTAATAAAGCATTAGGAGTGAATGATGATATAGTAAGATTTGAATACATAAAGAAGACTTCCAATGAGAGAGGAGTTGCATTAGTTGGTATTGAACTAAAATACAAAGGAGACATTAATAGTCTTATTTGTAGAATGGATAACATGGTATTACCTGTAGGAAAATAACTAAAAGCGATTTGTTGTATAATTATATCATTTAGAAGATTACTAGTCTGAATTACAATTTTGTTATATAATTATCTATAGTCATTTTCAATTGCCTGCAATCAATTGCCTGCAATTAATTGCTTGTAACCCTTTGCCTGGATGGTGGAATGGTAGACACGCTAGCCTTAGGAGCTAGTACTTGAAAAAGTGTGAAGGTTCGAGTCCTTTTCCAGGCATTTTAATGCAGGTAATTAAGCGAAATTCTCCCAATTTATACTATCCGGATTATTCAACCAGTGGTATTTTTTAGGATCATTAACAAATGATAGATATATAGGATCTTTTTTATCTATAAGATTACTATATGCCCACTTCTTCTGTTTTTTAATTTTAGGGACATTCTTATAATTAGGATTTTGTACAAAGACCTGTTTCGCATTCTTTTTAATTATGTAATAAGCTCCTCCTCTAAAATCAAAAATACTTTGATATAAACTTTTAGCTCTTGATGAAATTAAACTTGAAAAAATCAAAGCCCCAGGTTTCTGGTTTATTAATATATGTCCGTACCCAGGTGGTATTACAAATACGTCTCCTTTATTAAGTTTAAAATAAGTAAATTCTTCTATATTTGAGAAGTCACACATACTCTCTAGAGATTGACCTAAAGCATACTTAGAGCTTACCATCTTAGGTTTTTGTAGAAGTATTAATGCTTGTCCATACAAAATTTCTATAACTTCAGGAGCGGTGTTGCTTTTGCTATTTAAAAGATCATGATAATGCCCATATGTCTTCATAAATTCTATTCCTGCAAGATTTCCAGACATTATGGTTATGTCATGTCTAAGACCATGTTCTTTAAAAAGATCTTTGTGGTCATTTTTTAAAATATGGAAGTACTCAGTATAAAAAAGTTTTGGATATAGTAGCTGGTTATTTAATATAACATGCTTCATCTCATCCAGATTTCTATCAAGAATTTTATGTATTGATATATCGCTATTCAGCTGTAGAAGTTTATTTTCTGTGTCTGTACATTGAACTTTAATGCCATTAATTGTTTTTAGATAGACTATCATCTTTTCCTTCCCCCCATATATCATAAATTAAAAGTTGTATTACTGTAATTATAGGCAGTACAATTAGAGCTCCAAGAAGGCCTCCTATTTCTGTACCTATAAATATTCCTATAACTACAATTAAAGGGTTTATCCCTATAACTCTCTCCATGATTTTTGGTGCTATTAGGTTTGCTTCTAATTGTTGTATTATAACTACAGCAATAACAGACAATAAAAACAAATTGGGGAATATGAAAAAGACTACTAATGATGCTACTACCCCAGATATTATTGGTCCTACGAAAGGTATAGCTTCACAAAATGCTGCAAATAAACTAAGTGGTATAGCATAAGGAATACCCAAAATTGTAAGGTAAATCCAAAATAGCATTCCTACAAACAGACTTATTAATAACTGTCCTCTAAGCCATCTTCCAAGTTGTATCTCTACCCTTCTCAAGGTATGTTCTATTCTTTTTCTGTCTTGTTTTGGTATGAAATTTAATGTTGTTGCATAAAAATGTTCTTTATAAATGAGCATATATATAGACATTACAAGTATGAATACTATATATGCTATAAAAGTGATTACATTTATAGTTGTCTGAGATACATTTAAAGCTCCAGATAGTACAAAGTTATGAAAGTTATTAAATATATATTTATATAAATTGAATCCTCCAATCTTTACTGTAGAATTGGACTTTATAAATGGAAATATATGGGCTAACTTTTGTGGGATAGTCCCAAAAGCCGCTACAATTTGATCTATCTGATTTGTTATAGGGGATATGGTTATATAAAAAAAGAAACCTGCTATGGTTATTATAATTAGCATACTAAATATGACAGATATTCCTCTTGGTAGTTTTCTTTTTTCAAACCATACAACCAATGGATCAATTGCTGACATTAAGATGAAGGAAAGAAATATGAGGACGAAGACAAATGCTATTTTCAAAAAGAAGTATATTCCTACTAATGTAGCTATAACTATGAATATTGTCTTTGTAGAAATCTCAATTGTTTGACTTTTCATTTATTGATGATATACAACTTCAAGAATCTGG
The DNA here is from genome assembly GCA_027371855.1 of bacterium. Taxonomy (GTDB): domain Bacteria; phylum Patescibacteriota; class Dojkabacteria; order JAKAPS01; family JAJZLI01; genus JAJZKG01. Next base: position 9,488 of record DAHXLB010000035.1, on the reverse strand, counting down.
ATCTAAGAATCTGGACTCAAGGCTGCATAGATTGGGCACGTCCTTGATTCATTGTATACTAAAAATTCCCAAAACTCAAATTACTGAACATTATATTTGCAAAAAACCTTTATTTCTGGTATATTTTTATTGTTTTTGGCCTCGTCGTCTAGTGGTCTAGGACATCAGGTTTTCATCCTGGAGATCGCGGGTTCGAATCCCGCCGAGGTCAATTTTTTTAATTATAATATGAATATAAACTCTCTAGATACATTCTTCGTCTATTTAATTTTGGTTTTTGTAACAACATTTATATCTTTAATTCTATATCTGTCTCCAAAAAAAAATTCAAAGCTTAAAGCAGAACAATATAGAAGTGCACTTCTTGGAAGACTATTTAATAACTCTTTAATACTTACAGTTGGTGCCTGGGTTACCTTATTTACTAGAGATTTACTTTTTATTGTAATTGCACTTTTAATAGGAGGAATAGATTTTTTTAGAGAGTTAAATCTATATTACTTTAAAGTACGTAGAATTATTAACGAGAATGCAGAAATAGAAGAGATAGTTATCGATAATTATGAGTATATATATACTGTGTTTGTAAAATCAAAAACATTACTTGAATTCTCTGCAGTTCTAAAATCTCGGTTTAAGTTCTCCAGTGAAGTTATATTCAATTTATATAACTCTTTTAAACAATCTAGGGAGAGTACAGAATCTCAAAAAACAGACAGTAATGATGTCCTAGATGAGGCATACTCAGTACTTGGAGTAAGGAGTGGTGCTTCACTTAGTGAAGTTAAAAAGGCATTCCGGGAGAAGGCAAGAATTCTTCACCCAGATTTTACTAGAAATCAAGATGATACAAAATTTAAAGAATTAAATAACGCCTATCAATCAATTCTAAAACGAATAGCACAGTGATATATTTGACATATATAATATCTATGATATACTTTCATAGGCTACCTAATAGTTAGGTAATTACATATTTAAACATTTATTATTATGATGAAAGAACATATAAAACCTGGAAGGTTAAAGTTCCTTATGGCAGCTATTTTGATATCCATGTTTATGTCTGCTTTGGATCAGACTATAGTTTCAACTGCACTTCCTACAATTTTAAAAGATTTGGGAGGCTTTAATCTTTTAAGCTGGATATATGCTGCTTACATTCTTACATCTACAATATCAATATTGGTTGTTGGTAGATTATCAGATATTTATGGCAGAAAGTTATTCTACTTATGGGGAATAGGCATCTTTGTATTTGGATCTGTTCTATCTGGTTTATCACAAAATATAACACAACTTATAATTTTTAGAGCTATACAAGGTATAGGTGGAGGAGCTTTAACATCGTTGGCTTTTGCATCTATTGGAGATTTATTCTCACCACGGGAACGTGGAAAATGGCAAGGTATTATATCCTCAAGTTTTGGAGTGGCATCTGTCATAGGGCCTTTGATTGGAGGTTATTTAACAGAATCTTTATCTTGGCATTGGATATTTTATATTAATGTCCCTGTAGGTATACTTGCATTTATACTTATTTTAAGAGAATATCCTCTAATAAAAACTCACAAAGAAGAGACTGTAGATTATCCTGGTATTGCACTATTTTCAATATTTACAGTTGCTTTAATATCAGCCTTAATATTTGGAGGTTCGCTAATAGCATGGAATTCTATACAAGAATTCTTACTAATAGGAACATTTATTGTTTTTTTAATTATTTTTATTTTTTATCAAACAAAAGCAAAATATCCTTTATTACCTTTGCATTTATTTAAAAATAAATCTTTTATATATATCAATGTTGTGGCATTTCTTACCTCATTTGGTTTTTTAGGAGGGATAGTTTACCTACCAATATACTTTCAATATGTTAGAGGAGCAAGTCCTACAACTTCAGGGTTATATCTAATAGCCCTTATTTTGGGACTTATCCTTACTGCAATCGGTGCAGGACTCTTACTTACAAAGTATGGAAAGTATAAATATTTAATAGTGTCTTCAGTCATTATTACAGCTGTAGGGTTTTTCCTTTTATCAACCCTAACTATTAATACAAGTATACTCTTAATGATGGTACACATGTTTATAACTGGTGTTGGCCTTGGAGTGTTGTTGCCAATTTTGACTATTGTGGCTCAAAATTTCTTCCCTGTACAAGAGATAGGTGTAGTGACAGGTACTTTACAATTTTTCAGAAATGTTGCTAGTGCAGTAGGACTTGCTGCTATGGGAACTATATTGAATAATACTCTTATATCAAGATTAGCTTATAATAAACCAAAAAATCTGCCTGTAGCTTTATCTCAAAAGTATGATGCTATCCAACATTCTTTTTCAAGTTCTAACACTTCATTCTCTACTACACTTAATGGAGCAAATAATGTACCACAATACCTGCTTAAATATGTACATGAGATAACTCACGCAGTTTATCTATCTTTAACTCAATCAATAAGCTATGTGTTATTGTTTGCAGCGGTTGTTGTTGCAATAGCACTAATTTTTGTTATACTTATAAAGGAGATACCTCTAAGGACTGATAATAGGAATGGATAGTACTATTGAAGATAAAATAATTGATCTTATAATGGAAATGAAAACTCATTTCATGTATGGAAATAACTTTGTCTCTTCAGCCTTACTTTTAAAAATAATCAGTGAAAATAAAAATATTAGAGTTGTAGATATATCAAGAAAAATGAATATATCTCCTCCTTCTGTTACAGAAGCATTATTTAAGCTTGAAAACCAGGGTTTTATACACAAAGAAGAGGGTGTTAATAAGAGAGAGAAAATAGTATCTATAACAGATATAGGTAGAGAGAAGATGAAAGAATTTTCTAAACTTATGAGAAGTGAGATGAAGGATAAGATAGGTACATTATCTAAAGAGGATAAATTAATTTTAAAAAATAATTTATCTATTGTTATAAATACACTAAAGAAGATTAAGTAATATTCATTTACACGAATTCTCAACCATTTGTAAGAATTGTATACCAAGATTTAGTCTATTTGGTGTTGATCCTGGTATATTTATCCAGAAACCTTGAATCTTTCCTTGGGATCTAGATCCTTGTATAGATAAAAAATCATTATATAGTTGAGTCGCATTTTGAACCCTACTTGCTCCAAGTCCTACAATTATAGGCTTTGTATGATTAGTGATCTGTATAAGCACTTTATTTACAAAGTTTGTAAATACATGACTATTTCTATATCTTGACTGTTCAAAAGATTGAGCTTGAATTTCATATATATCTGCGTAGTTATAGGTTGCTTTGGCAATACCAGAGTTTAGATATAAGCTACCATTAGAGTTATTTTTTGATTCCACAAATAAATCTTGTGAAGGAGATAAAATTACTTTATACCCATATTGATGTGCAAGATTAGTGAAAAGCTGTTCATACAAAATAGGATTTTGCTGTTCTTGTAGAGGTGTTTTTGACCAACGCTCATTATCATATAAAACCCATCTAAAATTAGAATCTATGCTATTATTTAACAAGTCTTCTTTAAATTTCTGATAACTTTGAAAAACAGCAACAAATGTTCCATAAGGATTATATTGAAAATTAGATGGTGACTCCATTATGTATGTATTCGGAGAGTTAAAAATATTGTTTACAAGAATTTTATTTATTTTGGATAAGTTTTTCAGGTTTTGATAACTTATCATCCAATCATTGGATCCAGATCCCACGGATCCAGATACATTATGATTATTACAGCTTGTCAAATTTTGAGATACAGTGGAAATATTTTGTAGTTGATGATTACTTTTAGAAAATACAGAATATAAAAAATATACTAAAATTCCTATAAGGGCAATTAATATTACTATAAGTATAGTATTTCTTATCTTCATTTATCTTGATAATAACATATTATCAAAGTTGAATCTATTATTTAACGTAGATTAAATATATTATTTTACAAAATCAGAAAATTATATTAATCAAGAATTAGGTAAAAATCCAATTATCATATAACCTTATAATTAATAGATTTGATAAATGCACCATTGATAAACACCTTGATAGTATAAGTACCTACAGGATAATCAAGTGCATGCGTTTTGTCCCAATTAAAATAAAGTATTTTATTAGTTGATGAGGAAGTAGTGATGCTGTATGAATCAACATAATACCCATTAAAATATCTTATATAAGATACTGTCTCATTAGCTACTGGATTTTTTAGGTATACAAACATATATATGTTTCTGTTTACCAAATGATTAAATGTGGTTGTTATTTGAGATGGGGTTCCAGTGCTGGTTATTGATTGAGATACAACTAATTTATTAACACTGTTAGTTAGTGATTTAGGCTTGTTTTTGTAACTATATACTAAAACAGAGATTATAAGTATAAGTAAAATCAGATAGAGATATTTTTTATTTTTTAACATGTTATTTATTAGTACTAGATTTTGTAGAACTATCTTTAGAATTAGTATCTGTATTTGAGGACTTACTTTCAGTTTCTACTTCTTTTTCAACATTTACTTCAGGAACTTGTATTTCTTTTACATCTTTGGATCCAGATCCGACGGATCCAGATACTTTGTTCTCTCCAGCAGATTGTACTTCTCCTGTGGTAACTTCTTTATCTGCTACAGCTGTTTGGGGGTTAGTTTTTTGTTCTTGTATTCCAGCTTTAACTAAATTATCTAATTGCGTAGATGTTTTTGTTTGGGCAAAAGCAACGCCAACTCCAAATGTAGCTAAGGTAACTAAGACTATCAATGTCTTAAATATCTTCATAATATATAATACAAAATAAATTAACCTTAAAAATATTTTAGCATAGAATAATAATTATATATAGTGTGTTATTTTTGACAACAGGAATTTAAATTGTATAATGAAAATATGGATGTTTTAGTAGTTTCAAATTTATCTAAATCTTTCGGGTCCAAAGAGGTTTTAAAAAATTTAAATTTTTCTCTAAAAGAAGGTGAAATATTTGGATTTTTAGGCCCTAATGGTGCTGGTAAAACAACTACAATAAATTGTTTGATGGGATTTATGTATCCTACCAAAGGTACAATAGAAATATTTTCTAAAAATATAAAAGATCATATGGTAGAGATAAAAAGAGGTATATCATATGGATCTTCTTCCCAAATATTAAACATAAATTGGACTTTAAAGGATCATATAAATTTTATATATGATTTTAGAAAACAATCAGAATATGATGATAATATAATAAAAATTTTTGATGTACCCATGCACAAAAAAATAAGAACTTTATCATATGGAAATACACAAAAAGTAACGCTGATACTTTCTTTAATTTGTGATCCTAAATTGATTATATTAGATGAACCCTCACGTGGATTAGATCCACTTTATCAAAATATATTTCATAAATTAATTTTAGATATAAAAAAAAGAGGTACTACGATTTTTCTATCTTCTCATGATCTTGGGGAAGTTGGAGAAATTTGTGACAGAATAGGGATAATAAAAGATGGGGAACTTATATCTATAGAAGAAGTTGATGAAATTAAGACAAAGAACATCTCTTCTGTTTTTATTAAATTTAAAAGTAAGTATGATATTCAAGATTTCAAAGATTTTAAAATTGAATCTAGTGATGATAAAAGTATTAGTTTGAAGGTAAAGAAGGATACAAATAGTTTAATAAAAATACTAAGTAAATATAACATAGAAAGTCTTAGTGTAACACAACTATCATTAGAAGATACATTTTTAGAATTTTATAAATAGGGACTGGATCAAATGATTAACTATATAAAAAATATACTAAAACAAAAAACATTACTAATAACATACTATTCAATTGGAACATTTTTGTATGCTCTATTATTAATTTTAACATTCCCTGGGGTAAAAAATAGTTCTAAAGCATATACACAAATTGTGAACTCATTTCCTAAAGCTTTACTACATGCATTGGGAGTATCTTCTGGTAAATTTAATTTCTTGAATTATTTATCAGGAAAATATCTTACTATTATACTTCCATTAATACTCATATTTTTTATAGTATCATTTGTAAACTCCCAGATTGTAGGGCAGATTGAAGATAAAACTATTGGTTTAATTTTATCCTTACCAATATCAAGATTTAAAATATTTCTATCAAAATATATCTCTGGGTTGATAGCGATTCTAATCTTTATAATTTTTGCAGTTATTTTAATAATACCAATTGCATCAATAGAAAATTTTAAATATTCTCAAATAGATATTTATCTTATAAGTGTTTTAACTTTTGTTTTTGGGCTTTCAATTTTGAGTTTTAGCTTTTTTATATCATCAATATTTGCAAATAGAGGAAAATCTACTATGGTAATATCAGCTGTAGTATTTATTATGTATGTTTTCAATGTTGTTTATTCCTTATCATCTAGTCTAAAAGTATTAAAATATTTTTCTATTTTTTACTACTATAATATAAATTCAATAATTCAAAACGGTAATATAAAAACATCTTCTGTTATTGTATTTATTTCTATGTTTGTAATATTTATATTGCCAGGAATATTTATCTTTCTAAAAAGAGATATAGAGTTATAAGTATTTTATATTTGAGTTTCGTTATAGCCAGGAAAGAAATCCTCCTTAATATTTTTTCTTTTTACACCCATATCAAGTAGTAGGTGATTCATATTATCTACCATAAGTTGAGGACCAGATATATAGAAATTAGAAATTAAATAATTAGGGACTTCACTTTTTATCATATTGTTAGTTATATAACCTGTCTCTCCATTCCAGTTTGATGGTATGTCATCTGTTATTATATATATAGTCTTAACCCCATAATTTTTTGCCTCTTTAAAAAGGTCTTTAAATAAAATATCATCATATCTTTTATTAGAATATAATATTGTTATATCAACATTTAATCTTTTATCAATTATATATCTAATCATACTTCTAAAAGGTGCAATTCCAACTCCTCCTGCAATGAAAACTATGGGATTTTTATCTTTCAATGATAGAATAAAATCCCCTGATAACTCTGATACTATAATTTTTTCTCCAGGTTCTAGATTATATAATGATTTTTTATAACTACTTGATTCTTCGTAAAATCTTGCTAATAATGCAACATTATTTTCTGTTGGAGAAGATGCTATAGAGAAAAATCTTCTATTTCCTCTGTCATCAGTATGTTTATGAGGAAGCATCCATTCCATATATTGACCTGAAATATACTTAATTCTCTTGTTAGCTTTAAACATAAAGTATGCTGTATTTTGTGACAATTTTTCCTTTTTATATAAGACTAATTCTAGTCTATAATTAGGGCTCATAATATATGAAAGTAGATTTGCTCCACATAAAGAAAGTTCAGGTGTAAATCCTAGATTAAATATTCTAAGTTCCGGAGTAGAGAACACAAATGCCGCAAATGTAGCATAGATTAATTGAAGTTTTTCTCGTGATGGGGATGTAATAGGTTCTGTAATCATAACGAATGCAAAAAATAGTATTGGGGAGCTTAATAAACTGAGATTTATTGTTGACTGAATACTAGATGCATGAATAAAAGATGCTAGGATGGTTAGTATAAAATAGACCCCAATAAAGGTATATACCATTTTACCCCTTCCTATTTTTCTTGTAAGTAAAACACCTCCTATAACAACTAGAGGTAGCATGTATACAGATCCTATCCACCAGGTTGCAACATGTGATGGAGATAAAAGCGCTATTGATGCTATTGATACAGCTGCAGGGTTAAATATATGACGTTTCTCTATAGTGATGAGATATTTTGACGCCATTGCAACTCCTGCTGCAAGAAAAATATATGTAAAATCAGTTGGGAATGCTGGGATAATTAATACTAAAATTAATGCTGTTATAAATACAGATTCTACATTTCTTTTTGCCCTAAATATAAATGCAAAAACATAATTTGCAGTATATGCAACAATAATTGCAATAAATAGATTTATAAGAAGATCTTCTAGTGTATATGGAAGAATTCCAAAGGCACTAAATAAAAGAGAAAAAAGAAAAAGTGCAATTAAGTAATATAGAGTGAATCTATATGTTGTAAATTTATTTAGGAATGAATCTATGTATGTAACCATAATTTATATAACGTAATTTTCGAAACCTGACGTAAATATTGCATTTTTATTAGATAAAACCATATAAGCTTCAAATCCAGATAAATTTTCTATAAAATTTATTCCATTTTCTCCCATGGAGAATGCAGCAGTTGCAAACCTATCAGCCTCATAAACATTTTTACCTATAACAGATATACTCATTACATTATTCTCTAAATCTTCAGACCTTTCTTTATTATTCCAAATATGAGATCCCCTAATATAATTTCCTGAAGTTGCAATACCTTTGTTTGTTAGTGCTAAGACCTTTATTATCTGAGTTCTAAAAAAAGGGTTCTCTAAACCTACACTCCATTTTTCTTTTTTATCATTTAATCCAGATATCTCTATATCTCCTGCAATATCTATATAAAAATTCTTATATCCTTTTTTCTTTAATATTTGAGATGCTTTTAAAATTGCAAACCCTTTGACTATACCTGAAGGATCTAATTTCCCGTTGTTATGTATATCAAAATAACCATTAGTTTCATCTTTGGTTTTTTTGGAAAGTTGTAATATTTTTTTCATATCTTGACTGTATGATTTATAATTAATCTTTGCATTATTTATTTTTGTAATTTCACTATTCTCTTTGTAGGTACTAAAAGTATTGTCTATGTATGCTAAATAATCAAAAATTTCTTTAAATACATTAACATTGATATTTTTATCGGCAATATCTATAACCACAGGCATAGCCATTATAACTTTTCTCTTTTTCATATTAACTTGCCTTTTTTAAAGCACTACCTATGGATTGGATAAATCCCTGACTTACGTAAGATGCTCCAGATATAATATTTACATTAGAACTTTGTGATTGTATAACCTCTTGTTTTAAAAGTGATATTGCCTGTGTACTTATATATGAAGAAGTAGGATTATCATTTGGATATTGGAGAACATTAATATTAGAAATTTTACCTTGGGATATAGCTATTTCTATCTGGACATTACCATAATATACATTTTCAACATTACCAGTATATGTACCATCTTTATAGAGGGAACTTTTTTTAATTGCTTGTTTAGGTATAGAAGTAGTAGGAGTTTTAGCTATGGTCAGGTTGGGTTTATAAACCCCACTTCCATTTCTGTTCTTTATAAAAAAAAGTACTATTAAAAATAGTACTGAAAAGATTGTTATTTGTGTATATTTTTTCATAGGCGTAGCTAGTGTAAAGATCCTAAATGAAAAGTAGGTTAAAATATTGGGAACAAATACTAAATACTCGGAATGACTGGACTCGAACCAGCGACCTCTTGCTCCCAAAGCAAGCGTTCTAGCCAACTGAACTACATTCCGTTATATGCTGAGAGAGGGACTCGGACCCTCATGGATTGCTCCAACGGATTTTAAGTCCGTCGCGTAT
>DAHXLB010000025.1:0-4142 GCA_027371855.1 bacterium | reverse complement strand
TATGCAGATCCAGAATCAAACAGAGTTCCTGATAAGGCTGAGTACAAACCAAGATTAGCATTAAATACTCCATTCTCTATCTCATTTGATGGAGAGTTAGTAGATGAGAAGTATTGTACCTCTCCCCACACCGCTCCATTTAAAGTAGATATAGCGCCTGTAGAAGGTGGAGCTATGGGAGCACATGCTGTTGCAGTAGTAGATGTATATATACAGAATGCTACATAGTAGTTACCTGTAAGTAGATTACCATTAGAGTTTTCTAGTCTACCTTGGTAATTTAGGTATGGAGAGGGTTGAGCATGAATATTTTTAGCTTGAAAAACACCAAGCACTAAAAAACCTACCAGCAAAGCTACTACTACTGGCAAAAGCGACCTTATACCTCTATGAAAAATATTCGTATTTTTTAACATCAAAAAGGTATTATAAATACTTCAAAAATAAGCTATTTCCTTAATATAAATTAACTAATTTAGGAAGTTTTGTCAATGGATATAGAAGCCTTTTATGAGTAATCATTATAATTAGATAATACTATGTTAACTATATCATCGTCGCTTAAGGCCTTATTTCTTTTCTCTTCACCACATTTTGTACATTTATGGTATATAATAGCTTTGTTTGTCCTTACATCAATGAATATTGGTTTTTGTAGACCATGACAGTATTCTTCCCTATCTCCAGGAAACTTGTCAACATGGAGAGAATATAAACAAAAATTACAATGGTTTCTATACGAACCATTTGTATCTTTCAAAACTTCCTTCCCACAATTTAAACATATGAAATCTTCATTTTTTATTATAAATTTTCTAGACATAAACGTAAAATTACAATATTTATTACACTATTTATCCAACGATCTTAGTCCAAAAGGTTTAAAACCAATAGTTTTAGACCAAAAACTAGGTACATCGGCAATAAAAATCCTTATTTCTCCAGAACCATCTGTACTTGGTATTTTTAATTTTAAAGAGAATGAGTGTAAATACATATTATTTATACTAAAATGCCTACTAGAAGATTTTATAGAATAAACTTTATCTCCTACAACAGGATGACCACAAGATGCCAATGCAACCCTTATTTGATGAGTTCGTCCAGTTTTTGGGTGTGCTTCAAGCAGTGTAAATCTTTCCTCAATACCCCTATTTCTAGAAATTTTGGATCCAGATCCCACGGATCCAGATCCGGCGGATCTAGATCCGTGGGCCTTTGATCCTTTATTATCTATATATTCAGTACCTATATACTTTAGAATTTTAAAATTAGTTATTGATTCTTTACCTATAGATCCTACTCTGGATCCAGATTCAGTATTTGAGAATACAAACTTTCTTCGATCAGTATTTGATCTTTTTATAAATCCTTTTACTGTAAAATTGCTCTTATCAATATATGTACCACCTTTGACAGAACTACGTATAAATCCATTTGCAAGAACTAAATATGCTTTTTCAACCTCTCTTTTTTTAAACTGTTCAACCAGAAAATTTAATGTATCTTCATCTTTTGCAAATAACATTACTCCTGTAGTATCTTTATCAAGTCTATGAACCACACCAGGTCTATTAGACAAATTACCATCATTGTTATCAAATCTTAGTTTGAATATTATTCCATTTAGAATAGTTTTATCTAAATTTCCTGCCCCAGGATGAACCACTTGCCCTTGCTTTTTATTTATTACAATAACATTTTGATCTTCATATATAATATCTAGTTTTATATTTTGAGGTTTTATATTAAAATCTGGCTTGTATGAGAAATCTATATAGGTAATCTCATCTCCAGGATTAACTTCAAATCTTGGTTTTTTCACAATATTTGAATTTACCTTAACAAAACCATCTTTAATAAGTTTTTTAAATCTTGTCCTTGAACCTAGGGTTCTTGATATAGGAAATTGTTTATCTGAATTTGTATCTGGATGTGATTCCGACAACACAAGATCTAATCTATCCGAATAATCTGCTATTACTTTTATAACTGCAGGATTTGGATTCTTAAATTCATTATTTTTCAAACTAGATTTATCAAGATGAGTGTTACTATTCTTCATTTTCCAACTTATTCATACAATTGGTACAGTACTTTGCAAATGGATATGTTTCAAGTCTCTTTTTCTCGATAGGTTTTTTACAGTTTTCACAAATTCCATATTTACCTTTATCTATCTTTGATAACGCCGAATCTACATCCATCAGAACTTCCCTAAGCTTATCTTTAATATCTAAATTCTCAATCCTTTGATTTAAATTATCAACGTCATCAAAAAATTCAGCATTATCATCAGGCGATGCCTCTAAAACAGAGTTACTTGTACTCTCTATCTCATGTAGAATTCTATTTTTTTCAGCTTCTAGTTGTTTTTTAATCTTATCCATGAATATAATCTCACACCTCTAAAGTAAATTTTTGTTGAACCAGTATACCATAAAATAAAAAAATTTGTATTAAATAATATTTATCCTATATCTAAAGTATTTATATGATTTTTTTTAAACTCTATTTCTTTTTTTTAATATATCAAAAGTTAGTTCTTCATTTTTTAAGAACAATTTTAATAGTAAACAAAAAAGACCAATTGTTAATAATATAGCACAAAGATCAAGGTTATATATAAAATTATTCTTTACCACCCACAATCTAGAATTAAAAAAATATATTATAGATAAAATTGTAAATAGTACAGTTACCGCGTAACCCTGAAATAATAGTTTTGAAGGTACAATTTTACCATAATGAAGATTCCTTAAATTGGATCTAAATCCATTGGATAGTATTATAAATACCACGATAAGTAATAATATGAGAATATAAACTATACCAATAGGGATAAAATAAGGAACAAGAATAATACTCATAAATAAAGCATAGAAATCAAATACAAGTGTCCAGTTATAGGTTTTAAGTTTTAAAAACAGTAGTGTAAATAGTAAAGATAGATATATAACCCCTATATAGGATAAGATTAGATATCCAAAGATGAAAGAGATAAACAGTAAAAATACAAAATCCCAAAAATCATTATTAGTAATCATTGCAGAATGACTACCTGCATTCTCCCCTGTTTTATAAAAGACTAACCATAGGGTGAGTACTGCAAAAAGTATGAATAATATATTAAAAAGAACATTTAATATACTAATATTAAACATTTTTTATAATACTATCTAAATTAGATGTGTGTGTTTTTTCTGGCAATATACAAGCCAGGTAAATATGGTTTTGTATATCTTGACATGTTATATCTTCAAATACATTATATAGAGAGTCTAGAGATACTTTATCTATGGATGATTTCATATCATCTAAAGATCTTATCTTTCCAAATTTTAACTCTTCATCTGCAAAAAAAGATGCCATATTATCTGTAGTTTCAAAATATGAAGATATACTACCTTTTATATATTCTTTCGCCCTTACAATATCTTCTTTTTTTATATTTTTGCTTTTTAAAGATGATATAGTCTTAATAATTGTCTCCAAAGATTCTTCAAACCTTTGATTATCAACCCCTGCTACTATGTGTAAATCCCCTATATCCATATATTCCTGGGTTCCAGAATATACATAGTAAGCAACACCCATTTCATTACGTAATTTTTGGAAGAGCCATGCCCCAAAGCCACCACCTATAATAGCGGATAGTACATTTAGACTATATTGTCTGTTATCTCCAGCAGGGTAACCCCTAAAACCAAGTATGAAATGTGTTTGATTAACATATTTTTTCTTAACTTTTATACTATCTTCTGAGAATTTAGATTTAATATATTTATTTTCACCATTGACTAGAGCTCTGGCTCCAAGATTATCATTTTTAAAATATTTTATTACTGTATCTATCGCTTCTTTTGTATCAACATTACCAACAATTGATATAACAATATTGTTAAGAAAGTAATTGTTTTTTATAAAATTTATCACCTTTGCTCTTGTTATATTATCAATACTTGAAACTGTTCCTCCGATATTTCTACCTAAAGGGGTACCTTTATATAAAAGTTCATTATATAGAGTGAAAATATCTCTCTGTGGAGTATCTTCATACATTCTAAGTTCTTCTTTAACAACTCCCTTCTCTATCTCTAGATATGAACTATTAAAATTAGAATGTAAAAACATATCTGATA
>DAHXLB010000015.1:0-8216 GCA_027371855.1 bacterium | reverse complement strand
ATCTATATAAGAGTTAGAAAATATTTTAAAAGATTTTCACGGTGGTATTGTATATGTATCTCATGATAGTTATTTTGTAAAAAAACTTAAAGGGGATATAATAAAAATTCAGAGTAATTAGATAATACTAATAATTATGGAAAAAGATAATATAGAAATAAATGATACATTAGAAAGGATAATTTATGCAAGAATGATGAAACTTTCAGATAGTGCTTCATGGGGAGAAATACGCAATCAAGAACGTATAGAAGCTGCAAAAAGACTTGGTCTTCCAGAAAATACGAGTTGGTTCGTTATAGATGATGTGGAAAGAGTATTTGCTGCAAGGAGGATTGGTCTTGATTATAAAGCAACCTGGTCAGAAATATGGAATGAAGAGAGGATGATTGAAGCAAGATGGTTGAAATTACCTTATGACTCAAGTGATAAGGAGGTATTTGAGGCAAAAAAAGTTATCAATGAACAAGTGTTGAAAAATTGACAACAATAGTAAAACAATATATTATTCTTGCAATAATTAAAATTTGTAAAGTATGACTTCAAAACGGACAATTGTATATATAATACTACCACTTGTTGCAGTTGTAATTATCATTATTCTTTATTTGATTACTCCAAGGAACAATAATATATCACTAAAAAATTCTACTCATAATTCGCCTATATTAAGTCAATCTGTATTAAATCTATCCAAACTAACTGCACTTAAAAATTACACTTTTAGTTTCACTCATAACTCATTAACAATTACTGGATTAGTTTATTCCTCTCAAAATTGGAGCACACAACAACCTGTACCTTTGTACCATATAAATGGATATATTTATACAGATTTAGCTAATATATGGTATAGGCAAAAAGAGGGATCTAACAATTATTCAAATTCTCCATATATAAATAGTGCTAAACAATTCATAGGATTCAGGAATGTTACAGGTGTGATATTGCAAGAAGGTAAATCTTGTAGTGTATCTGGTATTACAGGTCATTTATGGATGTTTAAAAGAACAGATATTGGAAATTCACTACTTGAACTTGCATCCTCTTGTATATCTAATAAAGGATATATGTTGTCTGAAAATATAGGAACAAAAATTAAGCAAAAATATACCAATTCTTTTACCATTACAAGTATTGGTTCAGTGAAACCATATACTCCGCCAGCATCTTTCAAAAAAAATTAATATTTATATAGATTATGGAGAATGAACCTATAAGTGACATTGATTTAGATATTGTTGATAATAAAGTAGAATTATTGCTGCACAAAAATTACATATGCATGAAGATGCTATATGAGAAGAAATAGATGATCCTAATAGGATTAATGAGTCAAGAAGGCTTAAAATTAGTGAGAAGTCTCCTTGGCATGTTATTTATAAAACTGAACTAAGTATTATTGCTAAATCATTAGGTCTACCTGAGAATTCTTCGTTTGATAAAATACATAAAGAGCAAGTTAAGAGAAAATTAGCTACGAAAGCTAGTTAACTGATTAAATGATTATCTCTTATATGATGATTAGTAATTGCAATTATAGTTATTGCTAAGACAGTGATTCCACCAAAAATCATTAAAGCTATTCCAGTATTAAAATTTCCTGCAATCTCTCCAAACAAGAATGCTCCAATTGGAGTTGTTCCTCCCATTAACAATATATAGATACCCATAATTCTACCTCTGAATTTATCTGGTGTAATTAATTGTAATCTAGTGTTAGTTGTAACAGAGGCTATAATACCTGAAAAGCCAGCAATGGCCAAAAGTAGGAGACTCAATATATATGAATGTGATAAACCTAGTAGTAAAAGGGAAATACCTAAAGCAATTCCTCCTAATATTATACGTTTCTCACTAGCATTACTATTTCTTGTTTGGATAATGGCACCGATTAGAGATCCAGCCCCAAGTGCAGCCATTAGATCCCCAAATGCTGTGACATTCTGGTGTAGTGAAAACCTAGCTATTAGAGGAACAGCTACTTGCCAGTTAAACCCTAAAAGACCAATAACACCAAAAAGTAAAACTATTTTACGTACTGATAGATTTGATAATGCATATTTTAAACCTTCCTTAAGTTCAGTTATAGCAGATGTCTTTTCCAGGTATGTCTTTATAGTAGTATATGCAGGTCTAATTATAATAAGTACAATAATTGTAGGAATAAAACTTGCAGCGTTGAAAAACAAGGCACCAGGAATACCCCACAAAGCTATAGCTATACCT
This sequence comes from bacterium, assembly GCA_027371855.1. Lineage (GTDB taxonomy): Bacteria > Patescibacteriota > Dojkabacteria > JAKAPS01 > JAJZLI01 > JAJZKG01. Next base: position 5,987 of record DAHXLB010000015.1, on the reverse strand, counting down.
CCTATTGCACCTCCTATCATTCTTGATGTATTGAATTGAACACTATTTAAAGCTACAGCATTTGGAACAAGATCCTTTCCCACAAGCTCCGGTACAAATGCTTGTTGAACTGGACCATTTAGAGCATTAGTAGTACCTAAAAGTAATGCCAGAAATCCCACCTCAAATATAGTTATATTATTAGTAAGAACAAGTACGGCTAATATTATTGCTTGAAGTGTTAATATAATTTGGGTAAATACAAGAAGTTGTCTACGTTCAAATCTATCTGCCACAACTCCTCCAAATAAAGAAAAAAGTAGCATAGGAAGAAACTGCAACATTGTTATTGTACCTAATGCTATAGCTGAGTGTGTAAGATCAAGTATTAACCAAGATTGTGCTATAGCTTGTGCCCAAGTTCCTATTCCTGATAAAAATTGTGTTGTCCAATACCAACGGTAGTTACGTATTTTAAATGCCGCACCCATATCTCTCCACCTCTTTTTAGTAGTACTATTAAAGGAGTTTTTATTGTTATCAATCATTTTTTAGGAAAGTATTTAGATAAACTATAGACATTTATTTTGATTTCACCATTTTATATTATGCTATTATATAATATCAAATTTGAGAAAAATATTTCTTTCATAGTATAATACTAATATGGTAAATATAGAAGAAAAAACAGCATTACTAGTTATGGATCTCCAAGCTGGGATTATAGATAGACTAGAGAATAAAGATGAATTTTTACAAAATGTTAACATAGCCTTAGATACAGCACACAAATATAACATACAGGTTATATATGTAGTAGTAAGTTTCCGTGAGGGTCTTCCAGAAATTAGTGTAAATAATAAGGCATTTAATACCATAAAAGAAAATGTATCAACTAATATGGTAAACTCTCATCCAGTCATTGAGTTAATAAATAATGATTTACTTGTGACTAAGCATAGAATCAGTGCTTTTAGTGGAAGTGATCTTGAAATGCTTTTACGTGCACAAAATATAAAGAGTCTTGTACTTACAGGAATTTCTACAAGCGGTGTTGTTCTATCAACACTTAGAGAAGCAGCAGATAAGGATTTTAGACTTACTGTATTATTAGATTTATGCAATGATTCTGATGAAGAAGTGCATTCTGTTTTAATAAATAAGATTTTTCCTAGACAGGCTACAGTTATGACAAGTGAAGAATGGATAAAAACTCAAGAGGATAAATAATTATCCTTAATAGTTAGTATGTAATTTAGTCTATAATAAGATTATTTTGTCTATTAACTCCTTGAGCCATTGTCTCTTTTACCTCTAAATTACGTGTTAAAGCTAATTTTACAATATCTAGTATCATCTGTTCATACCTTAGGTTTATATTAAGCATACAAGCTTTAGGAAATGAACCATAATTATCGATTAAACTTGGTATAAGGTTGGCCTCAAGGAAATGTGGGACACCATCTTTATCTAGTCTAATATCTATACGTCCATAATCACGACCCCCTATTGCATCAAAAGCCTTCATTGAAAGTTCTATAATTTTAGATTTTATAATATTATCAGTAACAATCATTACATATTCACTATTTGATGATTTTACCTTTTTACTTAAAACACTTATACCATTTTTATCTGGAGTGGTAGCTAACTCTATTGGCATTACATAAAATCCTTTCAAATATTTATTTTTTAATATAGCTACACTGAATTCTCTTCCAGGTAAATATTCTTCTATTAGTGAATCAGAATTTAATGTGGTAGCAATTGAGTGCACTTTCAAGTATAAATCTGTAATATTATAAACTACAGACTGACTATTAATACCCATACCACCTCTACTATTTGTTGGTTTTACAAATAAAGGAAATCTCAAAGATCTATTATCTCTTTTTGGTAAGGCATGTTTTCTTATAATATAGAATGGGGAAGTCTTAATATTTAAATTTAACATCTGTTGTTTTGCTAAATGTTTATTATACTCAAGTTTGTGTGCTGATTGACTTGATCCTGTATATATTATCTTCTCATCATCTAAATACTTACTTATCCATATTTTTGATGGTAATTGTAACCCTATATCTATATATATAAATTTCATACCTAAAAAGACCAAATCTGGTCTAAGATTTACTAATCTCTCCAGATCTTCTAAATTATTAACAGTACTGATTCCAACATGAGAATAATATTTCGCCAAAACATTATATATTGAACTACAGGATTCTTTACTCATAGAACTGAGTTTACTTGTACTGGAACGTACAATTTCAATATGTTTATTCATTTTTATCATAATCTTGTTGGGAATATTTAATATAAATATAATTTCAGGGAGATAGGAATAGCTTATCTAAATACAGTATAGCATACATATAAGAACTAACCACCATAACAGGATATATTTATATTGTTTTTAATACAGGTATATATTATGATAAGACAATAATAAAAAAATAAGATGGAGATAGAAAAATATAACTTTGGTGTAGAGATTTTAAAAAGACAAGTAGATATACTAAAAGAAAGGATAACTGCAGATCTTAAAAAACAACCTAGATTTATGCTAGAGTATTATATGGAATTATGTGTGTCTGGTTATTCTTCTATGGTTGTAAATAAAGCCTTGTCTGATTCACTATTTGACAGAACTATAATTCATGATTATCCGGAAGACGTCATAAGTTTAAATCCAGATATTATTGATTTTTATTATCAGAATTAGGTATTTTAATATGTTTATTCATACCTTAAAGCATCTATCGGATTCATTTTTGATGCCTTTGAAGAAGGATATAATCCTGCTAAAACAGCTATTACAATTCCAAATAAGAATACAAATATATAGAAATATATAGGAGACGAAAATAAAGTAGTAGCGGCTCCTCCTGATTTTTGTATAAAGAAATTAATAAAGAAATTAAGTATACTTATTACTATTACTCCAATGATAAGTCCTAATACACCACCTATGGTGCCTATAACAACAGTCTCCAGTATAAAAAGGTTTCTAATCTGAGATCTCTTAGCTCCTATAGCCTTTAATATTCCGATTTCTCTAGTTCTCTCTAATATCTCCATAAGCATTATTACAAGTATCATTATTGCAGAAACTACAAGTGATATACCTCCTACTATTCCAAGAATACTATCAACTATCAAAAAAGGGGTATTCAGTTCAGAAATAATACTAAAAAGTGTTTCTGTTCCATATCCGTCATTTGAAATTATTGAAGATATACTATTAACATTAGATGTATTATTGGACAATACTTCTATATCAGAAAATTTAGGATTCTTTGTACCTTCTAGAAGATTACTCCAATAGAGTGATTGGTTATATGAAATGTATGAAGCATTTCCAGAAGTTATCCCTACAATTTTAACTTTAAATACTTGAGGGTGAGTATATAGATTAGCATTTACAGTACCTACATTCCATGATCTAAAAGATGTAGCTACTGATCCAGTAGATATGGTTACATATGAACCTATAAGCTTTTTTATATTTTTATTAAATTTTGATAGAGTAACATTTTAGAAATAGCCTTATTTTACAAAAGCTGGAGATTCCATTGGGGTTGATAATGCAACTCCGGAAGGGTCATTTAACATATCAGGTCCTATACCCGCTTGTCCTGTAATCCCGTATTGCCATACTATTTGCTTTGTTTTTGGATTTAGAACAAAAACTCTATTGTTACGATCATCGACTATAAGATAATTACCATTAGGAAGCAGTTGAGCAGAAGAAGGATGATTTAGAGTATTCATTCCAGTTGGTTGATATGTCCAGATAGCCTGACCTTGCTTTGTAATTACTTGTATTTTACCAGGGGTAACCCAATCAGTTGAGAGTAGATTACCACTAGGTAATGTCACAACGTCGGAAGGATAAAACTCTGGAATACTTACTTTCCAATTAATAGTTTTATTATTAGGGTTAACATCTATAGCGGTATGATTTGCTACATCTGTTATTAATATACTCTGACCTGGTATTGGCATAGCATCATCTGGAGCAGCTAAATATCCAGGATTTGTACTAACTACACCAGTATGTCCATATTGCCATACTATTTGCCCAGTTTTGTTTACTGCAATAGCTCTCATATTACCAGCATCTGTAATTAGTACATTTCCACCAGGTAGCATAAAGGAATCATCTAGATATCGACCTAAATATCCTGGTTGATACCCAGGTACTCCAAGATGGCCATAACTCCAAATGATTTGTTTAGTTTGTGTATTTATCTCAATAACCCTATTGTAATTCTCCTGGTTTACTATTAATATATTTTTTTTATATACCTGAACATCATCAGGATCTTGAATTCCTGTCATTTGCCATATAATTTGTTTTTGAGGATTAACTTCTATAATTCTATTATTCTTAGAATCACAAATATAAATATTAACTCCAAGAGGATTCTGTGCTATTGCAACTTTTGGTTTCTTTACTTTTACCTTTTTTACAACTTTATGAATAGGTACTTTATTGTTAGCATTACTAAGGTGAAACCCCATATATAATATTAACAACACTACTATGATAGGTATAATTAATTTTCTCTTTTTCATTCTGGTATAGACCCTCCTGAAGATAATATGGTATAACAAATATGGTATAAACCATATTATTACATATATATAAATATAAAATCTAGTCTCAATTTATAATGAAAAACAAATTCATACTAATTATAGGAATACTTATTGTTATAGCAGTATTTCTAAACCGCACTAAAGTATTTCATTCTATACCTGCAACAAAAGGTAATCGAATAACTACAACTGTATCTAAAAAGGTTCAACTAAATACTATTGCCTATTTTACAGGATTAAATTACCTATATTCTATTAATCTTAACAATAATATAAAAAACACAGTAAGTGGATATCTAGGTCCAGGTAAAGCTGCTGATTCTGTACTTCTAATAAAAAACAATGAGTATGCAATTTCCAATGAGAGTAATAATATCAATATTTGTACACCTAAAAAATGTTCTCAAGGTAACTTTTTATCAACAATAAGTGGCTATACATCCGGGGGGAGTTTTGTTAACTTTCAAGGAATAGGGGATTTATCATTTTATAATGGACATTTGTATGCCACAGATGTAATAAATGGAGCAATAGTTCAAATAAATACTAATACTTTTACTGCTACAGCTGTAGTAACAGGATTAAATAATCCACATGGCATATATTTTTATAATAATTATTTATACATAAATCTACAGAACTACCCTTATCAAGGTAAGACTTGTACTCTTATTAAAATAGATACATCAAATTGGACTATATCATCTTGTGCTGCATCCTTAGGGGGATATGCAGATGGCGTTGCAGGGTATAAGCAAAATCTTTATTTAGTAAGAGACTACCTTCAATCTTCAGGGTTATATAATGCAAGTGTAGATTTTATAAATTTAGATACATTAAAATATAAAAATTTAATAACGGTTGATAAGCAATATATAGATGGAATAGGCTACAATTCCAAAACTGTTCTTGCTGTTTTTAGAAGTGCTAATCCTGATGTTTCTGGAGTAAAATATTATACCTATAAAGAAGGTTTATATAACATATCCAATGGAGTGCCTCAACTTATATCTTCTGGTATATATGATGGAGTATATTTTCCTTCAACACTTCCCTGAAACAAGAATAAATTAAAGTATATTCCCCCAATAATAAAATACTATAAATCATAGATAAAACATCATATACACTATATGTATTGTATTAAGTTAAAATATATTGTAGAATCTGTTAGACTTATATAATTATGCATAAATCAAATTTTCTAAAAGTCGTTTTCACATTAATAGTTTTACTTATTCTTTTATTTGTAATTTACATTCTTAATATTTCAAATAGTAGATATTATCCTTCTACCAACACTATAGTATCATTTAATAATTCTCTTACCCAACAAGGTATGAATAGTTCTAGAAACTATACATATGGAAATGGTGTTATAAATAAAAATTTTCAATTTGCTG
>DAHXLB010000010.1:0-46394 GCA_027371855.1 bacterium | reverse complement strand
AATATTCTTAGATGAAAGAATCAAAGAAGAATATTCTGATTTAAAATAAGATTTTATTATAATTTTATATATCATCCTTTCTGAATACTTCTATTAATATGTACCAAAAAGCCAAAGCTGGTTCAAACCGTTGATACGACGGGGAGCCATCCAGGATACCCCCCTTATCAATACTCAAAATACCCTGAGATATCAATCTAACTTAATGACCCTTGCTTTATAAACTCTTTATCTATAATACCGTAGTTATTAAAAAAGTTATCTACGCTTAATAACATTAACATAGATACTATGATAGTATAATATATTTATACAATTATATGGACAATAATACCGAGAATATAGAAAATACTACAACAGAGACTAAGAGTTCTGCTTATACTGGAAATAACTATAAAACAAAAAAAGTTATTTTTAGAGCACATCAAATAGTTTGGTATATTTTAGGAATAATTGAGGTATTATTAGCATTCAGATTTATATTAAAACTAGCAGCTGCAAATCCTGGGAGTGGCTTTGTAAGTTTTATATACTCTACTAGTAATGTTTTTTCTCAACCATTCTCTAGTATCTTTCATGTAACAGTAACATATAACTCAGTATTTGAATGGTCAACACTGGTTGCTATGTTTATATACTTAGTAATTGCATATGGAATTGTTAAACTTATCCAATTAGTAAATCCTGCAACTCCAGACAAAGTAAAAGAAACCATAGATTAAATCCCCATTTAGAAATTATTGCTCTATAAAAAATTAGGAGCAAATTACCAAATGATAAATTGCTCCCATAAAGGCTATTTGACTTTAGTTTTTAACATCCGATCCTTTAAAAGAACCTCCAAATAAAGGTGCTAATATACAAACATTAAATATGGCTGCCAGAAAAGGAATTAATCCTATTATAGCAACAACAATTCCTTTTTTACCATGAATAACAAAGAAACCAAGATATATTAATATTAAACCCACAACAATTCTAATACCCCTCCCTGTAGGAGTAGACATAAATTTTGTAAATTTCATATAAAATCACCTCCTTAAAGTTTATTTATAGTGTATCATAAAATTAAATATTTTTTTTAGATAGATCTATATTTATAGTTTGTTATATCATTAACACTTGAGTTTTACATTATTTATATATAAAATGGCCTATATGACAACAGTAACATCAGATAGTGAAAATATAATAATAGAAATGGAAGGTATAGATAAAATACTTGCTTTAAAAAGCCACTTAAAGATTCCAATTAATCACATTTCTTCTGTGTCTCAAAATACAAAAGATGCTAAAAAATGGTTAGGAATTAAAGGAATTAAGAAAATTGCTGGATCAAATCTACCAGGAATAATTTCTGAAGGAACATTTTATGACAATGAGATGGTGTTTCTAGAAATACATCACCCTGAAAAAACTATATCCATATTTTTAAAAGATGAAAAATATAAAGAAATAATTATTGAAGTCAACAATGCTAATCAAATTATTAATGATATAAATAGACTTATTAATAAGCATCCATTTAATAAGAATATATAGATAATTAAATTTTTATGAGTAAAGAATTTCAAAGATGTACATGGGTTACTAATGACTTTTTGTATCTAAAGTACCATGACAAAGAATGGGGTGTACCGGAACATAGAGATAGAAAATTGTTTGAAATGTTAGTTTTAGAATCTATGCAAGCAGGCCTTTCTTGGTTAATAATACTTTCAAAAAGAGACAATTATAGAAAATCATTAGATAATTTTGATTATAAAAAAATATCTTTATATGATAAAAATAAAATAACGGATTTACTTAATAATAGAGGAATTATTAGAAATAAATTAAAAGTTAATTCTATATTAAATAATGCTAAAATTTTTATGAAGATACAATTAGAATATGGCAGTTTTGATGAATATATATGGAATTTTGTAAATTATAAAATCGTTAATGATGAAGATAAGCAAGTAATAGCAGAAAAGGTTAATAAAGAATTCAAAAAAAAAGGTTTTAAGTTCATAGGCCCTAAAATTTGTTATTCATTTATGGAATCTATAGGAATATTTAATAATCATAATAAATATTGTTTTAGATATAAACAAATAGAGAAATTAAATAATATATAATACTAATATGGATAAAACGTACAAATTAAAAGTTATAAATTCAAGAAAACTTACTAAATTTCAAAAAGCTGTATTAATTGAAGCCATGAAAATTAAAAAAGGATCTATAATTACCTATAAAGAGTTAGCATCTAGAATAGGTAGACCAAAAGCTTATAGGGCTGTAGGAAATGCACTCAGAAAAAATCCATATGCCCCAATGATCCCTTGTCATAGAGTAATAAAAAGTAATGGCAAAATAGGAGGATATAATGGGGCTATAGGATCAAGAAAGAAAATTAATCTTCTTAAAAAAGAAGGTTTTATAATCTAGATATATCAATATAATCTTTTCCTAAGTAAGTCAGTTTTAAAGAATTATCTTCTTTCACAAGTAATGTAACTGATGCATTTCCTACTTTCAAATTATATATTTCTTCTCTATTTAATCCAGAAATAAAACCAATTAAACATTTTATAGCCATAGCATGAGAAAATATAAAAACTATTTCACCGCCATTATTAACACTAGAAATAAAATTAAACATCCTCTCTCCTACTTCATGCATTGATTCTCCAGATGGTGCCTTAAAATGTTTATCTTTTAATTCCATATCTCGTAAAATAGATTCTACATAAATTTCTCTTTTTGGTCTGCCTGCCCATTCTCCTTGATCCATTTCTTGAATACCACAATCAACTACTAACTTCGTGTCCGTCATTCCCATACTATCAAGTGCAATACGAGCAGTCTGTATAGTTCTTTCTGCTGGAGATGAATATACTATATTGGGAAATATATTATTCTTTAATAAATATTCTCCTAACATTGAATCTTGTTTTACACCATCATCAGATAGAACTACCTCATTCATCCTGCCAGTGATTAACTCTGGTCTAGTATTCATTTGTGATTCTGCATGACGCAATAGATATAATTCCATATCTCAATTTATATACTCCTCTTTTACTTTTGAGGAATATTCTTTAATCAATTTTTGAACTTTAGGACTAATTATGGCACTACAATAAAAATTATTTTTATTGTTATCATAGTAATTTTGATGATAATTTTCTGCTTTAAAAAAATTCACATATGGTTCAATCCTAGTTGCTATAACACCTTTGTATAAACCTGATTTATCAATTTCAGCTATAACCGTATTTGCAATACTTTTTTGTTCATCATTAAAATAAAATATTGCAGATCTATACTGAGTTCCAATATCATTACCTTGTCTATCAATTTCTGTGGGGTTGTGAGTATGCAGAAATATTTCAATAAGCACTCTAAGTGAAATAACATTTCTATCAAATTCTGCTTCTATAACTTCCACATGATTTGTATTACCAGAGCATACCTCTTCATATGAAGGATTATCTACTGTACCTCCAGCATAACCAGGAGTTACTGAAGAAACACCTTTAAGCCTTTTAAATATTGCCTCCGTACACCAGAAACAACCTCCTCCAAAAATTATTTTTTCATTATCATTCATAATACTTATTAAAAGCTTAAACCTTAGGGACAAATTTCAATGAAATTGAGTTTACACAATGCCTCATATTAGTTTTCGTGAAGCCTTCCCCAGAAAATACATGCCCCAAATGTGCCCCACAATTATTACATATAATTTCAGTTCTATGACCATCTTTATCAAGGATCTTTTTAACCATGCCATCAATTTCTTGATCAAAGCTAGGCCACCCACAGCCTGCGAATCCAGATCCTACTTCAAATTTATCATTAGATAAGTATAAAGGCGTCTCACATTGTCTACAAATATATTTACCTTCCTTAAAAAAATTATAATATTCTCCAACAAACGGTGCTTCTGTATTTTTATCTAATATAACTGATGCTTCTTCTTTAGTAAGTTGATTTAATATCATAATATTATTATACACTATAGTTGATTTATAATGAATTAAAGAACAAATCTATATATTTTGTATTTTATAAAATTTATGGTAATATTTGTGATTGTTAGATAACCTAATTATTATGATAGAGAAATTAGTTTCATATTCATTAAAAAACAAAACCTTAATATTTGTAATATTAATTTTTTTAGTATTATTCGGGACATACTCATATGTAGTAGCTGATAGGGAAGTGTTTCCTAATGTAAATTTATCAACCTTAATAATACAGTCAAATTACCCTGGTGCAAACGCAAAAGAAGTTTATACAAATATCACTGAGCCTATCTATAATGCTATAAAATCTATATCCGGCATAAAAGATATACAAGAAAATGCTGACAATGGATACACTACAATAATTGTGACATCACATTATGGAGTAAACCTTAATCAATTAGAACAAAGTATTAACCAAGACATTCAATCAGTCCAACTACCTAGGCAAGTTAGCACTCCTAGTGTATCTCAGTTTAATTTTTCTGATATACCAATACTAGAACTTTCATTTTCTGGAAAAAATAGGGACAATTTTGTAAAGAATACTATAGTTCCATATATAAATACAGTTTCAGGGGTAAGCAATGTTTCTTATTATGGGAATCAAACTCAAGAGTTTAAAATAAACTTAAATTATAATAAATTAATTGAGTATAATATTTCAGTGTCATCTGTAGTGAATATTATAAAATCATATAATGTAGATGCACCAATTGGATCTATTACTTCAAAAAATATAACTGAACCAGTAACAATATATTCTAATGTAACCAATATTAATGACCTTAAAAATTCAACAATATCCTACTATAATGGACAAATTATTAAACTTAAAGACATTGCCACCTTAAATGTTATAAAAGTTTACAACAATCAAATAGTTGATACAAATGGTAGTAAATCTGACTTAGTAGATGTTTTTGGACAACAAAATATTAATACTACAAAAGTAATAAGTACTATATTAAATAAAATAAAGCAACTTAATACTAATGGGATACAATATAAAATACTTAGCAATGACACCTCTACTATAAATTCAACCATTAATGGAATATCTAAAGAAACTGTCCTTGGAATAGTACTTGCCATCTTTATAATATTGATATTTCTAAAAAGTAGAAGTATTACACTTATAGCATCTCTGTCTATTCCTATATCAATATTCTTTACATTAACACTAATGAATGTGCAGAATATAACCTTTAATATAATGTCTCTTTCTGGATTATCTGTAGCATTGGGCAGAATTTTTGATGATAGTATTGTTGTGATTGAAACTATATTCAGACATCTATCAGAAGATGTCATAAAAGATGAGAAATTACTTATAAATTCTGTAAAAGAAGTTGGTGGAGCTATAACTTCATCAACTTTAACCACAATAGGAGTATTTTTACCAATTGCATTTGTAGGAGGAATTACTTCATCATTCTTTATACCTTTTGCCTTTACAGCCTCATCTGCTCTTCTAGCATCACTCTTTACGGCAATAATAGTAATACCTATATTTAGTGCTATATTCTTGTTACGTAAAAATGTTAAATTGAAGAAAAAGGAATTCTTCTTAACAAAATATTATGAAAAACTAATAAATATATCTTTGAATCACAAGATATCAACTATATTAATAACACTAATTTTAATAATATCATCACTATTTTTAATTCCTTTTATAAAAACAGGGTTCATCCCATCTCCAACTCAACCAAATGCAATTGTTTCAGGATCACTTAAAACTGGATCATCTAAAACAGATACATATAATACAGCAATTAAATTAGTAAATTATATAAAAACAATAAATAATATATCCTTATACACTGTATCAATAGGATTAGCAAATAATAGAAGAATTGCATTAAATACTACACCTCAAAATAATAAATTTCAGATTTTTATAAACTTTAAAAATAATAATAATATTAATAATGAAATATCTAATATAGAAAATTTTGCAAATAAGATTAAAGGATTAAATAGCCAGGTAAATCTATTATCAGCAGTAGGAAATCTAAACTCAGTAGCATTGTCAATAAATTCAGACAATTCTAATAATTTATACCAAGCAAATAATTATCTTCTTAATAAACTAAAAAGTATGGGAGGGGTAAGTAATATTTCATCAAATCTATCTAAGAATACATATCAAAAACAAATAACACTAAATAACAATGCTCTCTCTAAAAACTTATTATCATCAATACAAGTTTTATCTCAAATATCTCCATATTTTACACCATCAGAAATTCAAAATTACAGTATAAATAGTTCATCATATAATACATACATATATGTGGACAATTTGCCTAATATCTCAAATATATATATAACTAATTCTATGGGAAATAAAATTCCCTTATCTAAAGTTGCAACAGTAAAAAATAAAAAATATAACTCTAGTATTACTTATGAGGATGGGCAAAGAGCTTCAGTGATTGATGCATTAATAACTGCAAAAAATACACAAAGTATAAACTCCAGTATAACAAATTATGTTAATAAAGCTCAAAGTAAATATAATGTTACTATCAAGAATCAAGGATCTTCGTCTGAGCAGGCATCTTCATTTAACTCTCTTTTTGAAGCCATGGCAATATCAGTTGTTATAGTACTTATTATAATGATAGCAACTTTCTCATCTATAATAGAACCTATCGCTATTCTTTTCTCTCTTCCTGTAACCATAATAGGTGTTTTGGTTGCTCTATTTATAACAGATTCAACATTAGATCTCCCATCATTAATAGGAATGTTAATGCTTATTGGTATAGTGGTAACGAATGCTATTGTTCTTCTTACCAAAATTAAGCAAAATATTACTACTGGGGTTGATATAAGACAAGCTATAATTGAAGGAGGAAAGGTAAGATTAAGACCAATATTGATGACAGCAATAACAACTATGTTTGCCCTGCTTCCTTTAGCAATGTTCTCCTCAACCTCTACTCTAATAGGTAAATCTCTTGCAATAACTGTTATAGGAGGGTTATTCACCTCCACTTTCTTAACATTATTTATAGTGCCTGTAATTTATTCAATATTAAAAAGATCTAAATAATTATTTTATTTATTATAAATAATACATACTATTGATTTTAAATTAGAACTTGAATACAATATCATCCGTAATGGCAATAAACATAATAATAGGAACTCAGTGGGGGGATGAAGGTAAAGGAAAATTAATAGATTATTTATCCCTGCAATCAGACCTAATAATAAGATTCCATGGAGGAAATAATGCTGGACATACAGTAGTAAATCAGTATGGAGAATTTGCCATGCACCTGATACCCTCAGGCATATTTAATAAAAAAGCTAAGACTATAATTTCTAATGGAGTTATATTAGATTTAGAAGTCTTAATAAGTGAAATAGATACTTTAGAAAAATCTGGAATTAATTTAGATAATAGGTTGTTAATTTCTCCAAGATGTCACATTATAATGCCTTATCACAAATCTTTAGATAAAATTTATGAAGATATAAAAGGTAAAAACAAGACTGGAACAACTGGGAAAGGTATTGGGCCTGCATACGCTGACAAAGTGAGTTATAATGGAATAAGACTATATGATCTTTCTAATAAAAAAGTTTTCAGTGAAAAATTAAAAACACAACTTTTAATAAAGAATAAAATATTAAAATCTTTAGGTGGGAAAACGATTGTACAAAAGGATGTAGAAAATAGTTATTTTAAATTTTTTACAAAGATAAAACCTTTTATTCATGAAAGCCTACCATTAATTGAAAAAACAATTAAAAAAAACAAGGGTATTCTACTAGAGGGAGCCCACGGTGTTTTTCTAGATAATGACTGGGGCACATATCCATTTGTCACTGCATCTAATATACTCCCTGGTGCAATCAATGCAGGTACAGGAATCCCAGTACAAAAAATAGATAATGTTATTGGAATTTCAAAAGCATATATAACAAGAGTCGGATCAGGACCATTTCCAACAGAACTTTTTGATAAAAACAAAGACATATTGGTAGAAAGAGGACATGAGTATGGAACAACCACAGGAAGGGAAAGAAGATGTGGATGGTTTGATTCCGTATTATTAAAATTTGCAATAAAAATAAATGGGATAAATAAGATTGCAATTACTAAACTAGATATTCTAGACTCTTTTAAAACTATTCAAATATGTACTCATTATAAAATGAATAATAAAAAAGTTAATTATGAAGATATAGATACAGAATCTTTATTTAAAGTTAAACCAATGTATAAAACACTAAAAGGTTGGGAACAGAATACAAATGGAGTGAAAAATTATAAGGATTTACCAAAAGAAGCAAAAGAATATATCAAAGAAATAGAAAAACAAATAGGTATGAAAATATCATATATATCCACTGGTCAAGAAAGAGAAAATATAATAAAGATATAATATTTCCAAAATGGAGAATTTAGACTTTTATAAAGATGGTGCTCCCCCTTCACAACAAACTTTACATCAATTATATGATGTGATTGATAGCATAACTACTATTGGGGTAGCTTCTGATGGGCCGCGGTTTTATTTATCAGAAGGCATTAAAAGTAAACTAATTTTCAGAGGCGGAAACTTAATACACATATCTCAAAGAACAGATGCAAATGATGATGTGCCACTGGTATCTATATTAGTTATACAAAAAAATAAAGTACATTGTGAATATCAATTAAATCAACACAATTATATAATGTCTGTTGATAGGTATTCAACACTGTATCCATTAAAAAGTAACGGTCCAATATCTAATCCTCTAAAATTAGAAAGATATTTAGGATTAACAAGAACTACTGAATTAGAAATCCAAACACTAATAACAATTTTTGATGAAATTAATAACCCTTAACATTATCAATAAGAGTAGCTACTTGAAGAAGATGATGAAGGCGTAGATTTAGGAGTTGAAGAAGAAGGACTACCACTACTCTTAGTATTTACTGAGCTACTTCCAGAAGAATATCCTGTTGTAGAAACTTTACCAGTTGCTGGAGCAACTGACCCAGTCCAAACTTGAGATCCACTAACATGTAGATTTGGGTACACTAAATACCATGAAAACCAACCAACTACCCCCCCTATAATTAAAGAAACCACGACCAAAAATATCTTTGACGATAAAATTTTAGTAACATTCATACAGCCATACTAATATTTAATATATCTCTTGATCTATAGTAACCGTAGATTATTAAAACTTCATTAAAATATATTCAATGTACATATTGACTCAGTTATGATACAATACAATCATATTGACTAATAGTAGATATTGAAGGTCAGACATTAGATTAAGATCGTTAGATCAAAATTCTTGAAATCCTACCCCAAAAATTCTATTCTTTTTCATAGATAGTTTATAGTTTAAAATTATGCAAACAAGGTTGTATATAGCTAATTTGCCTTTTTCTTTTAATAGAGATGATATGACACGCCTATTTTCTAAGTATGGAAAGATAGTAGATGTTTATGTGCCTGAGAAAAAAGGATTTGGGTTTTTAGAAATGTCCAATACTGCTGAGGCTTTAGATGTAATTAATAATGTTGATAAGAGAATGATTGAAGGGAGAAAGTTATCTGTAGTATTTGCACAAAAAAGAGCTGAGAGAACTTATACTAATAACAATAATAAAAATTATGATAATAAACCATCTTTTAGAAGAAATAAAATAGATTCAAAAAAAATAGATATTTCATTATTTGTAAAAGAATCATCTACAAATAATGCCTCAGAATATATATCTCAAAATAAATTTAATGATTTTGAAATCAGCAATGAAATAAAAAATATAATAGAAAACAGAGGCTTTATATCCCCTACTGTCATACAAGATAAGGCGATTCCAGAAATAATAAAGGGAAATGATGTAATAGGAATTGCTGATACAGGGACAGGTAAAACCGCTGCATTTTTGATACCACTTATAGATAAGATAATAAAAGATAATTCACAAAAAGTATTAATTATAGCTCCTACAAGAGAATTAGCATCACAAATAAGAGACGAACTTTTCAAATTTTCAAAGGGATTATCTATAAGATCAGCCTTACTTATAGGAGGGAGTTCTATGTACCAACAAATAAATAACCTAAGAAATAATCCTAACTTTATTATTGGAACCCCTGGTAGAATTAAAGATTTAACCTCCAAACACTATGTCCCATTAAAAGATATAAATAATGTTGTTTTAGATGAAGTCGATAGAATGCTTGATATGGGGTTCATAGAAGATATACAAAATATATTTTCATCACTTCCTTTATCAAGACAGTCACTATTTTTTTCTGCAACAGTACCACCAAAAGTTAAAACTTTAGCTGTAAAACTTTTAAAAAATCCAATTATTATTACCATAGAACCCAAAGATTCGTATAATAATATAACTCAAAATATTGTAAAATATAGAGATACCGGAGAAAAAATAGAGTTATTACATAACCTATTAATAAAGGATGAATACAAAAAGGTTCTTATATTCAATAGAACTAAAAGAGATGTTGACAATCTTGCAAAAGAATTATTAAAACGAGGATTTAAAGTAGAATCTATACATGGAGATAAAATGCAATCAAGAAGACAAAGAGCTATTGATAACTTTAAAAATAATATAAACAACATTCTTGTCGCAACTGATGTTGCAGCAAGAGGTTTGGATATACTTGATATATCTCATGTTATAAATTATGAAATACCATCAACCTATGAAGACTATCTTCACAGAATAGGTAGAACTGGTAGAGCAAATAAACAAGGTTCTTCCATAACATTTGTGAAAATATAAATATTAACAATAATATTGTATAATTAGGTATGGAGATAGAATCTCATACACCAGAACAAGAAATATTGGGTAGAGTAACGTTAGAAATGCTCAGATGCATACGAGAACATATGGATTCTAGTATTCTTCAACAAAACCCTGATTTACATATATTTGTTAAACACACAAATGGTGTGATCAGTATATTTAGGGTAACAAAAGAAGTTAAAATAGAAGCATATGATAAAACACTTCTACTGCGTCGAGGGCGGTTAACAATGGTACTCCCATATGAAGAGATGGATGAAGTCTCCGTGACCCCTAACAAAGAAATTGATAATCAAACTGGATTACCTGCAAAGGATGTTACAATATTTCACTACAAAAAATAATAATTCACTTTATCTAGACCAAAAAACTAATAAGTCAGATAGTTAATGCTAGTATTATAATATTAAATGTTTATGAAGAATAAAATTCAATAGTCTAAACTAAAAAGACCAAAATATAAGATTTTAAAATATGAAAATATTTGAAGTTAAAAATATAAATTCAAAACTTAAGAATAAAGAATTAGAAGAGATTGTCAACTCAATAAAAAATGATAATATAATAATATACCCAACTGATACAGCATATGCTATCGGTGTTAATGCAGAATCTTTCAAAGCTACAGACAAACTCTTAAAATATAAAGGCAAAAGACAAGATAAATCTTTGTCCATTACTGTATCTGATACCAAAATGATTAAAAGGTATGCAAAAGTTAATAAAATTGCCAATAATTTAATTACAAAATATTTACCAGGGAAACTTAGTATTGTATTAGAACAAAATAATAAAAGATTACTCACCAAAAATATTTCAAGTGACAATAGCGTATCAATAAGAATCCCAAATAATATAATATCTAAAGATATAGTTTCAAAACTGAACCTGGCTATAACGGCATCATCCTCTAATATATCAAATTACCCTACCCCATTTTCTATACAACAACTATTAAAAGAAACTCCAAAAGAAAAAATTGATATGATAGATATAATAATAGATGCAGGGAAAATAAAGTCCCAAGGAGTATCAACAATTGTAGACTGCAGAGACAAAACTGCTAAAATATTAAGACAGGGTGTTTTGAAAATAATTTAAACTTCAAACTAATAATACTCCAATAAGAAAAAGCAACCACCCTACAAGCATACTGGGCCAAAATAATGATGCAATAAATAATCTTGCAACTGTACTTGCCGAAGCTAAAGCCAATGAAGATAGACCTATTATAAAAATCCCAAAAAACCTATTATCATAGAGTTTTTTTCTGATAGCTTTATAAACATAGTATAAAGAAACCCCTATAAGTTCAATGCTACCTACAGTATTTAAAATTACTAAGGGTATTGTCCATAAACCTATTTTCAAAACACCACTACCATTTGGAGCCGCATTCTCTTTATAACCTTTAAAGTAAAATATCAACTGATGTAACCCCTCTCTGGATATAGATGAAAAGAATAATAGTATTAAAAGTATTACAGCAAGGGTAATTGTAGAATAAAGCATTATTTTTCTTAATTTTTCTTTTTTTTGTAGATATATTGAACCTAATCCTAAAGTTGCTGGTGTAAGTCCACCTCCAAGAAAATAATAGATATAAAATGGTATGGTATTATGACTTATAAGGAAAACATAGAAAGAGAATGCTGCTACAGCACCAAATAGTAGCCCTATAGACCAAAATAATAAAGAGTGTCTTACAGGAGAAGAGTTTCTTGATAAAAACTTCCTAAATATTATCAGAAACATTACAAATATAATTATGCTTACTACCAAAACATTTATATACATATATATAAGGCCTTAATTATTTTTCTATATAAAATTAATGTGCTAAAATATAATTACACTCATTATAAATATTATGGATGAAAAAACAAGGGAACATGTGAATCTAGACAAAGAAACTAAAAAAGCACTCAATGCTTTGGTATCAGCGATCAACAATGTATATCTTGATAAGAAAAAACTGATAATAAGAAGTTTTATATCTGGAATCGCTTATGGATTAGGTGTAACATTGGGTTTAGCTATAGTATTTTTGATAATTGCTGCAATACTTGAATATATTGTTAAAATACCTATATTGGGAACATATGTATACCCATTCGCTTCACACTTACATCAAATAAAAATTAATAAACCATAAATGCACAATATTATAAAAAATTATAAAAATCTAGCAAAAGATAAAAAAAGAAAAGATATACTATCAATAATAGAAGCTGGTCTTCATTCAATACAACCAATTGAAGTATTAGAGAAAAATATCTCTTTAAAAGAAAATATCCTTTCAATTAAAAATAAAAAATATGATATTTCAAAATATAAAAGGATATATATCCTCGGTATAGGAAAAGGTTCGGCAGATATTGTAGAAATTTTAAACAAAAGATTAAATGGTTTAATCACATCAGGAGATGTTATTGACCTTATTTCTAAAGAGATGAAAAATATAAAAGTAACAAAAGGTGATCATCCATTACCTACAAAAACAAACTTAGATTTTACAAAAAGGGTAATAGAAAAATATAGTCAATTAAAAGATACTGACCTTGTGATCACAGTAATATGTGGAGGTGGATCAGCTTTGTTTGAGTACCCTAATAAGATATCTAATGATCTACTAATAGATATAAGTAAGGTTATGCTAACATCTGGAGTACCTATAGAAGAGATGAATACAATAAGAAAACATTTATCCAAAGTAAAAGGAGGTCAATTAGCGGAATTAATATATCCTGCAAAAATAATAAGTTTGATTTTTTCTGATATACCAGGAAATGATCTTTCTTTTATTGCATCAGGACCAACAGTAAAAGATCAAACAACTGTTTCTAACGCAATTGCAATAGTAAACAAATTTAAAATTCAATCAAAACTAAATATTGATTTGTCAGTTTTTAAAGAAACTCCAAAAAATGAAAAATATTTTAAGAATGTATCCAATATACTAATGCTAAGTAATATAACAGCACTTAATGCAATGTATAAAAAAGCTATAAAATTAGGTTACAATAGTAAGATTTTTTCAGATAGAGTACAGATGGAAGCAAGAGAATTAGGAGAATATTTAATTAAAAAAACAGATCATAATACAGTTTTGCTCGGAGGAGGAGAAAGTGTAGTTACAGTACATGGTAATGGAAAAGGAGGAAGAAGCCAAGAAGCCTCACTGGCATCATATAAATATGTAGGATCTGATACCGTTTTTATATCTATAGGGACGGATGGTTGGGATAACTCAGATTTTGCAGGAGGTATAATGGATGATATAACAATACAGAAAGCAAACAAACTAGGACTAGTTTTTGATGATTATATTAATAATGATAATAGCTATAATTTCTTTAAAAAGACTGGTGATGCAATTATAACTGGGAAACTTCCTTCCAATGTATCTGATCTTATGATAGTATTAAAAAGAAGATGATAGAACGAATAGATAGTGATCAAATAAGAATTCTGAATGAAAAAGCGAATAAAATAAGAGAACTTATTATAGAGATGCTACTAACTGCTGGATCTGGTCATTCTGCAGGTCCTTTGGGCATGGCAGATATATTTACAGCATTTTATTTTCATATATTAAATCAAGATCCAAAGAATCCTGATATGAAAGATCGAGATAGATTAATACTATCTAATGGACATATATGTCCAGTGAGGTATGCTACAATGGCACTAAGAGGCTATTTTGATATATCAGAACTACAGACTCTACGAAAAATCAATTCTAGGCTTCAGGGACACCCACATAGGACTTCTCTGCCTGGAGTAGAAACATCATCAGGACCTTTAGGTGAAGGTTTATCCCAAGGTATAGGGATAGCATTAGCAGCTAAAATAGATAAAGCAAAATACCAAGTATATGTTATTGCATCTGACGGTGAACACCAAGAAGGTAACATTTGGGAAGCTGTAATGTTTGCAGGAAAAATGAAGTTAAATAATCTTACTTTAGTTATAGACAGAAATAATATACAGATTGATGGATTTACTGAAGATGTAATGCCATTAGAACCAATCGTTGATAAATATAAATCATTCAATTGGCATGTTATTGAAGTTGATGGACATAATATAGAGGCATTTATAAATGCTATAAATGAAGCAAAGTCAATCTTTGAAAAACCTACAGTAATAATTGCGCATACTATTCCTGGGAAAGGAGTAGATTTTATGGAAAAGGATTATCTATGGCACGGATCACCACCAAATAAAGAACAAGCAAGAGAAGCTTTAAAAGAACTTCGTACCTTAGGAAATAAGATTATTAGTGAACATCAATAATGCTGAATAAAGATTTATATTTAAATGAGAACATCTTTGAAACCCCAACTCTTGAGGCAACTAGGGATGGGTATGGAAAAGCACTTTTGAAACTTGGAGAAGAAAATCCTAATATAGTTGTCTTAACTGCAGACTTGGCAGAATCTACTAGAGTAGATGAATTTGCAAAAAATTTTCCAGATAGATTTTTTGATTGTGGAGTAGCAGAACAAAATATGGCTGCCATTGCTGCTGGATTGGGTGTATCTGGAAAAATAGCATATATATCATCTTATGCTGTATTTTCTCCCGGAAAAAATTGGGAAACTTTAAGAACAACTGTTGTTTATAATCATTCTAATGTTAAGATAGCTGGACATCATGCAGGTATCATGACAGGTCCTGATGGCCCTACACACCAAGCAACGGAAGATATTGCAATAACAAGGTGTTGGCCTAAAATGAAGGTAATTGTTCCTGCAGATTCTATTGAAGCATACAAAGCAACTTATAACAGTTCTGAATCGGAAGATCCTTATTATATAAGATTCACAAGAGATAAGACCCCAGTTATAACAACATCAAAGACACCTTATGATGAAAATAAAATTCAAGTGTTCTGGGTATCTAATAACCCTCAAGTAACAATAGCTGCTACTGGATATATGCTTTATTATGCTTTAATTGCAGCATCTAATTTACAGAAAGAAGGTGTTGAAACAGAAGTTTTGAACATTTCATCAATAAAACCATTAGACCAAGATACAATACTCAAATCTGTATCAAAAACTAATGCACTAATAACTATAGAAGATCATCAGGTAGATGGAGGTATGGGAAGTGCAATATCAGAAATGCTATCAAGAAGAAGACCTACACTTCAAGAATTTGTTGGATTACAGAATACTTTTGCAGAATCTGGAGATACAAAAGCTTTAATTGAAAAATATGGATTATCTTCAAAAAGCATACAAGAAAAAACAATAAATTTATTAAAAAGAAAAAATGGATAATTTAAAGAATGAACTTACAAAAATAGTAAAAGGTAAGGTTACAAATGATGCATCCACATTAGAATCTTATAGTAGAGACGCAAGTATATTTAAAATGATACCTAAAATAATTGTATTTCCTGAAGATATTCATGATATAGAAGAATTAGTAAAATATGTTGAGAGTAAGAATAAAGATGGTGTTGATTTATCAATAACTGTTAGATCTGCAGGTACTGATATGGGAGGAGGCCCATTAACTGAATCAATATTAATAGTAATGCCAGAACATTTTAATAAAATAATAAGCATAGATAATCGTATAGCTACAGTTCAACCAGGTGTATATTATAGAGATTTTGAAAAAGAGACATTAAAGAATAATCTGGTATTCCCATCTTATCCTGCATCCAAAGAATTGTGCTCTGTAGGAGGTATAGTTTCTAATAATTCTGGAGGAGAGGAATCTTTATCTTTCGGAAAAACAGAGAATTTTGTTCAGGAACTTACTATGACATTGTCTGATGGAAATACATATAAATTTGGAAAGTTAACTAAAAATGAATTGAACTTTAAAATGGAATTACAAAATTTTGAAGGTGATATTTATAGAAAAATGTATAAACTTTTATCTGAAAATCGCGAACTTATAAAAAGTAAAAAACCGGTAGTGTCTAAAAATTCTAGTGGTTATACAATCTGGAATATTATAAAAGAAGATGGGTCTTTTGATTTATCTCAAATATTCATAGGAGCACAAGGAACTTTAGGAATAACCTCTGAAATAAAACTCAGACTTGTTGATACAAAAAAGTATAATGGTATGCTTTTGCTGTTTTTAAAAGATTTTAATAATATACCAGAAATAGTCAACACTGTTTTAAAATACAAACCTACAAGTTTTGAATCATTTGACAACTATACTTTTAAATTAGCATTAAAATTCTTTTTTGCATTTTCTAAAATACTTGGTTCCAACATAGTGAAATTATCATTTTCATTCTTACCAGAATTCTTATTAGTATTAAGAAAAGGTATGCCAAAATTAATACTCCTTGTGGAATTTCAATCTGATGATCTTGAAGAAATCAAAAATAATATAGCTAAATTAAATAAAGAAGTGTCCTTATACAACAATCTATTCACAAAGGTCTCTGGAAGCAATGAAGAAACAAAAAAGTATTGGGCTATAAGAAGAGAAAGCTTTAATCTATTAAGACAAAGAATTAAAAACCTTAAAGCGGCTCCATTTATAGATGATATAATAGTAAGGCCAGAAACATTGGAAGAATTTTTACCTCAACTATATAAAATTTTGGATGACTCAAAACTTCTATATACAGTCGCAGGTCATATAGGCGATGGAAATTTTCATATTCTTCCATTAATGAATTTACAAGATGAAAAAGAAAGGGATAAAATATATCCCATTGCCAATCAAGTTTATGATCTTGTTTTAAAATATAATGGATCTATAACAGCAGAACATAATGATGGCCTTATAAGAAGTCCATACATAGAGCAAGAATTCGGAGAGAAAATATATAGTATATTCCAGGAAATAAAAAATATATTTGACCCACATCATATATTTAACCCACATAAAAAAACTGACGTGACTATTAAATTTGCCTCTGAGTTTATTGCAAAAAACTAAACAATCTAAAATCTTTTGAATAAAGAGAGCTTTGATATTAGATTGTTTCTAATTAGCTGATTTTCAGTTATAACTTTAATCCAGATATACGAATATGGTTTTAGATCAATTATATTACCTGCCACTTCGGCACCGTCTTGTATTAATACAGAGAAGTGAAATATAGCTAAATTATTTGTATCTATTAACTGTTTCTTCTTTGAAAGGTTATTTATAAATATAAGGTTTTTTTGGTGATAAACCCTTAAGTATGCAAATATATTCTTGTTTCCTGTATTTATAATATGTATGTCTGAATGAGCAAATATACTTTTATACCTTTTTCTTATTAGAAGCATATTTCTAAGTTTGTTATATGTTGATTGAGAATTCCATATATATTGGTGTGCTTTAGCCCAATCTATTTTAGTTCTCACAAGTAACCTCCTATCATATGTAATATCATCTTTAGGGACTATAGAAAAATTTTCTTTTTCATCAAGTTCATCACCACTATACAACACTGGAGTACCTACTAAAGTAAGTAATATAGAATTAGCTAACGCTATTTTCTCTTTATTATCTCCTAATAGTGTATATAACCTTTCTGCAATACCAGTATTAAATCTATATACTTTATCCTTATCATATTTTGAGTAGAATAAAGAGGCTGTATCTTTATCTACAGTAGATAAACTAAGCTCATCATGATTACGTAAAAATATTGCCCATTGACTTTTACGTGGAATTTTTGGAAATGATTTAATGGTATTTATAATATACTTATTATCTTCTTCTAATAATGATAAAAATATTTGTGGCATTAATGGGAAATTAAATGCCATCTGAAATTCATTCCTACCATTTCCAAAATATTTAACAAGGTTATTGATAGGTTCTCCAGCTTCAGCAAGAAATATTATATTTCTATCTTTATAATGTCTATTAGCAAATCTTCTAATTTTTCTTAAAATCATATGTGTTTCTTTCAAATTTTCACAAGTTGTTCCTTCACGTTTAACTAAATAAGGGACTGCATCTACCCTAAAACCATCAACTCCTAGGTCTAACCAAAAACTAATTATTTTAAAAAACTCTTTAAGTACTTCACTGTTCCTCCAATTTAGATCTGGTTGAGTTTTGTAAAATCTATGAAAATAATATTCTTTCCTTATTGGATTATATGTCCAATTAGTTTTTTCATAATCAGAAAATATTATAGATGCATCTTTATATTTATCACCTTCTGCATCCCAAAGATAATAGTCTCTGTATTTTGAAAACTCTCTTGATGAAGGGTCTTGTGAGGCTATAAACCAAGGGTGAGCAGATGAAGTATGATTTAAAACTAAATCCATGATAATACGTACATCATTATCATGTGATATTTTTATTAATTCTTTAAAATCATCTAGAGTTCCTATTTCTTTTCTTATATTGGTATAGTTGGATACGTCATATCCCCCATCCATTAAAGGTGATTCATAAATAGGTAATAACCATAGACATCCTATGCCTAATTCTTTGATATATATATAATTATCTATAAGGCCCCTTATATCACCAATACCATCATTATTACTATCTTTAAATAGGTCTATATATATCTCATAAAAAACACTTTCCTTGTACCAATATTTATTTCTAGAAAGTGATCTATTTAACATAATTTAAAATTATTTACATAATTATCTAAATTCTGTTTGTTCAAGATCTTTTTCAATATCTTCATAAATGTCTTTTTTGGCAGAACCCCAGGTCCATATAAAATTGATTGTAAAATTAAAAATAAAGCTAATACCTATACTAGCGTTATTAGCAATAAGAATAGCAAAAAATTTACTAAAATATAAGGAGGCAAAAGAAAATACTTCAGGAAATAAAAATACTCTTGCAATTACAAAACCTAATAGAATAGAAATATGGTATTTTAATATTCTTATTGTAAATACAGAATTTTTATTGTCTTTGAAGGTCCAATTATCATTTATAAAAAAATTGTTTAAGTTCCCAACTTCTGCTGATAATAGTGTCGCAATATTAGCAGGGACAAAAAACACTAATGTTAATAATAATATAACACCATTATCAATAATTATTCCTATGATACCTATAATAAAATATTTATATAATTTATTTAAGATTTTTTTTATTGTTTTTTTATTGATTTTCAAGGGTTTTTATAACTAAATATCACACACTTTTATCATTATATTCTCGAATATATATTTTATCAATTAATTTTTTATTAGTTTAATGCTATTTTCTTTCTGAAGGGAAAACTTTTAATATATTATTCTTATATTTTATAGGAACAGGGATTGAGTCGAACAAAGCATGATATATAAAATATTTTATCCCTTGTTTCCTATAAGGAAAATTAAACCCATATTGGATAGTGTTTTCTTTAATATCACTTATTAGATCTTCTTTATATATAGTATATGCACTTCCTAAAACTACACGTAAATGAGAATCTGATCCACCTACAATAGGTATATTGTATTCTTTAGCTATATTTATAGCTTTTTTGTTAGCCAATGATAGCTCTGCCTGTTTTCTAAAAAATCTACCTCTTGAATAAAAAAGCGTCATATAATTTAAGGATCCATTAACCTCTATAGCAAAAGGTATATTACTACTAAGCATAGACTCTACGAGAATCTTACCATTTAAATGCCTTCCTTTTTGGAATGGATTAAATGGGTGAGCTATGACAGGAAAACCCCCTTGATTTAATATCTCTTTAGCAGTATCTTGTGGAGACATTTTATTTTTTATATTTTTTTTAATATCAAGCCCAATCATATGGCAATGTTGAGTTGATATCTCAGATCCAATACCTACCTCTATTTTATAATTTTTAAAGAGTGAGTATGCTAGTGCAATCTTTGCGCCAGCTATATTATTGTGATCAGTTATATATACTTTATCAATATCAGTATTAGATTCTACATAATCAATTATTTGTTCTGGTGAACGCGCACCATCAGACACATTAGAATGTACATGCAAATCTGCTTTTTTCATTTTTTAGCGATATTTATATATAAAAGATTAAACAGTAGGGTTTCTTCTATCCTTTTGTCTTTGTACAAAAGATGTTAATATTTCAACCAAAACAATGCCTGCAATAGTGTAAAATATCAATGCTGTAACAGAATTTGATGCCAAAACAAACCTACCAAACTGTATATTTGGAAATAACCCAGAAAACGGTGCAACTAGAGGATATGATGTTCCATAAATGAATTTAGCTATTGGGTTATTTGCATTAGCTCCAAAAAGTAAAAATAAAATTCTAAAAACAAGAAAAAATTCAATTATGGAAAATATTCCATATACTAACCTATCTGATACATTCATAATATATTGATTTTACCCTATAAAAATTAATCTATAATTAAATAGATTGTACTATATTAGCAAACTTTTTACCACTTTCTTTTACAACCCTATCACTATTATTGTCCATATAAGAAAGTCCAAATTTAGCCTCAAATCCATACTTCCATTCAGAATTATCTATAAGGCTCCAGTAAAAATAACCTTTTACTGGTATATTTTCTGATATAGCTTTTTTTATGTATAAAATATGATCCTCTATATATTTTATACGATTTAAGTCAGATGTATCAGATATACCATTTTCTAGTATAAATATATCTTTATTGTATCTTTTATATAGCTGTTTTATTACATTATATATACCTTTAGGATATATATCCCAGCCCAATATATCTTGCTTTTTAAGTCTGTCATTAGGGATACTTTTAAATAGGAAATTATGAATAGATAAATGGAATTTATCTTCTTCATGAAAATAATAATTCAGACCTATAAAATCCATGTACTTTCTAGTTCTATCTAAATAGGAATAATTAGTAAAATATCTTTTTATCATTACATAAAAATTACTTATTAAATCTAATGATAAATAATCTACATTATTTTTTGCAACAGAAATCCTAGATCTCCCCCAATTGAATTTTTTATATATATCTTTTATCCTCGTATATGCTCTAATATGAGCTATTTCAAGGTTATGTTCTACTTTGAAAAATTTTATTATATTTCTTTTTCCTGGAGGATATTCTCCTGATAAGTATCCCATTAAAGCATAAACAAAAGGTTCGTTAATGGTAATCCAAAAGGTAACATTGCTTCCAAGATTCTCAACTATAAAATCTACATATCTTTCAAATATATTAACAACTTTCTTATTCTCAAACCCTCCTATCTGTGATACCCATATTGGAAGGGACTCATGAAAAAGTGTTACAAAAGGCTCTATGCTATTATCTTTAAGAGATTTTATAAGGTCTTTGTAATAGTTCAAGGCCTCAAGATTCCACTTTCCTTCTTCTGGTTCTATTCTAGACCATTCAATAGAAAATCTATAGGCATTAACCTTTAATTTTTTTAAAACCTCAATATCTTCCTTATATTTCTCATATGATCTACATGCATCTCCTGTTTCTCCATATCCCTTATATTTTTCCCATAAATACCAATCACTATTAAAATTGCCTCCTTCAATTTGATAGGAAGATGTTGAAACTCCCCATTTAAAATCTAAAGGTACAGAGAAATTAGTGTTTTTATTATTCATAAACTACTCTATCTTATTTACAGCCTTTTTAAATATATACAAAATCAAAGCAGAAAATACTATTGAAAGTAATATACTAAAGAGTGTACTAGATATAAAAGAATCACCTGCAAGGCCTCCAATCATTGCTCCTATAATTCCAGTAATTATATCTATAAATAGCCCTCCCCTGGTTTTATATTTTTTTGCAAACCAAAGTCCTATTACAATTCCAATTAAAACATATATTAATATATTCATAATTTAATTATACACAAGCTTGTCTCTACTTTCTATATGAGACTATTCTTTATTAAATTTACTTCTATCAGACTTTCTAAGGTATTTTTTTCTTAATCTTAGATTCGTTGGAGTTATTTCTAAATATTCATCATCTGCTATAAAATCTATCCCAAGCTCGATAGTAAGCTCTATATTTTTCATCAATACTATGGTTTCCTCTCCTATATCTGAATGTAATCCAGTTAAATGTTTTGCTCTGGATACGTTAACTTCCATATCTTGATCATATTTGTTTATACCAACTATCATTCCCTCGTAAACCTGTTCTTCTGGAGCCACAAATAAAGTCCCTCTCTCTTGAGCTTTATTAAGCCCATATGATGTTGTACTTCCTGCTTCTGATGCAATTAAAACCCCTTTCCTATCTTTATACATTGCACCGCCTTTGGATAGTACAAATTCAGAAAAGGAACTGTTAAAAATAACTGTACCCTTTGTATCATTTACAAGCTCTCCTCTAAGGCCAAATAGATTTCTTGTTAATACTTTATAATGAAAATGAACTATATCATTATTGTCAGTGTGCATATTTACAAGCTCTCCTTTTCTTTTTGAAAGTGCAGTTGTTATAATACCTATAGAATCTTTACCAACCTCTAAAAATAAATCTTCCTGTCCTTCATAAATTTTCCCATCAATTATCTTCGTAATAGCTTCTGGTTTTGAAATTTGAAATTCATATCCCTCTCTTCTTAGTGTCTCTATTAATATTGATAAATGCAATTCTCCTCTTCCAGATACAAAAAATTGATCCCCAGAAATTTCAAGTTTCATTGCTACATTTTTTTGTAATTCTCTTTCTAGTCTTGCAAGTAACTGTCTTGAAGTAATAAATTTACCTTCCCTACCTGCTAGAGGTGAAGTATTAGCCTCAAATTTTATCCTAACAGATGGTTCCTGTATATCTAAATCTGGGAGTCTCTCATTTTCTCCTGGCATCGTTATTGTATCTCCAATTTTTGCATCCGTAGCACCAATTATAGTCACTATATCTCCTGCTTGCATTTTTTGTACTTCCTCTTTTTTTATACCATTTGAAACAATTAATTTTAGAACTTTAAACTTTTTTATAGATGCAGAGCCAAGTATATCTAATGAGTCTCCTCTTTGTATCTCTCCTTGTAAAATTTTTCCTACAACCCCAGATCCAGTGTATTCATCATAATCAATAGACGAAACTTGAAGTAGAAACGGGAAGTTTAAATCTCCAGAAGGAGGTGGAATATCTTTTATTATACTATCAAAAAGGAGTGATACATCAGATCCAGAAGAGCCTGATTTATACTCCATTCTAGTATTTAAATCTGGAAGCTTATCAAAAATTATACCTTCTCTAGCAATTGCATAAAATATAGGGAATTCCAATTGATTATCAGAAGTTGCAAGATCCAAAAATAGGTCATCTATTTCAGACAATGTTTTATCTATATCTGCAAACTTCTTATCTATTTTATTAATTACTACTATTATTCTTTTATCTAACTCCAATGCTTTCTGAAGTACATACCTTGTCTGGGGCATAGGCCCTTCTTGAGCATCAACTATTAATAAACACCCATCCGCCATATTTAAAGTTCTCTCAACTTCTCCAGAAAAATCAGCATGACCAGGTGTATCTATAATATTTATTTTATAATCCTTATATTTAATAAATATATTTTTGGCAGTTATAGTAATACCTCTTTCTCTTTCAAGATCCATGTTATCCATGATTAAAGATTGAGTCATTAAAGCCTCATTGTCTCTAAACATATTTGATTGTTTCATAAAACTGTCAACTAGAGTAGTTTTACCATGATCAACATGAGCAATGACAGCTATATTTCTAATTTTAGAATTTTCCATACGTTCTGTATTATACAGGGATTTTAGTGAAGAATATAGAAGTTCCCGTTTCCTGTGGTTACATAGAATTTACCTGAATAAAAACTCAACCCTGATGCTATTTCTGGACCTCCTAATGTCCTTTTTGCATCAAAAGCTCCATTACTCTTATCAATAACATAAATGTTCCCATTCCCTGTTATAGCATATATATAACTTTTTATTATAATAAAAGGCGCATTAATCATACCATTAATCTTGTATGACCAGTCTACTTTCTTTGTATTAATGTTTACCGCAAATATACTCCTTGTTGTATTAGATCCAGTATAAATGGTATTCCCTTTAAGTGTAGGAACAGAACCTTCCATTGGATCTGATAGTTCATTTATAACTCCATATCCTTCATTGAGTGACCATACTATATTACCCGTCCCAGCATTAATTTTATACAAATATTCATACCCAGAATTGGTAGTATAATCCTTTAACATTGTAGCATTAGTATATAAATATCCTTTATAATAAACTGGTGTTGTATCATCAAGTCCACCTGTTATAGTAACTCCTCCGGGGAGGTTTTTGAAAGATATTGCCCATTTAATACTTTTAGTTTGTATATTTACATCAAAGAATTTATATGGTTTAGATCCTCCAAAAAATACATTATTGCCAATAAGTATAGGAGATGACATTGATACAATAGACCCAATATTTAATGTCCATAACTCTTTTCCAGTTATGGCGTCCAATGCATAAAATGTTCTATTTCCATTCACAAAATATAAAATTCCGTTATTGTATATAGGGGTAGGCATATTCTCTCCTAATGTTTTATATTTCCACATTATTGCTCCTGTTGAAATATTAATACCATACACAAAATTGTTTCCTAATCCTCTATAAGAGTTGTTAGGTCCATATTTAATACTGTTTCCTGATCCAATAAAAACCATGTTAATCTGAGGTACCACAACAGGGTTAGTCATTATCCAGTTTGAAAAATTATCTTTCCATATTATATTACCATTAACTCTAGACAATGCTAAAAGCCCACCAGATAAATTTGCCTTATTCATTGTACCAACATATATAGCATCTCCTGCAACTATAGGAGTTGTATCAAAATTTTCTCCGTTAATGTTTTTAGACATTAATACTTTTGATATTAGTACACTATTAACATTACCAACAACATTATTATTTGTTTGATTTTGAGAATATTGTGAGTAACTTTTATAAAAAAAACTTGTTTGTGGTTTTATAACTTTTGTAGAATTTGAATTGTATATGTCAAGTCCCACTATTGCAATGATAAATAAAATTACAACTAATATATAATAATTTTTGTTCTTTAACATAATCATATTTCTTAACTGTATATATATACACTATTTTCAGTAAAATGTTTCATTGGGAGTTAGATCTTTATTTTTTAGATTTTTTGGAAACACTTTTAGTAGCTTTAGTAGTTTTCTTTGATTCACTTACTGGAACCTTTTTAGTAACTTTTTTCTTTGAAGCTGTTTTTACAATTTTAGCTACTTTAAGATTAGATTTAGACTCATCTTTATTTTCTAAAGATAAATTAGTTTTTGTATGTATTTTGGAAAAAGGGTTTTCAAAAAAAGAAAAGTATAAAAATATTATACCTATAATAATTAATACTACTAAAACTGGTATGTATACAATAGAATAACCCACTGCTAAAAACAATATACCTAAAGCAAAGCTCAGTAATTTTAAGTAATAATTCCTTTCGGATCTTTTAAAAAAATTCATATACATGGATGTTATCATATATTATAAAAAAATGGAATATTAGTATATACAATGTTTATTTTAAAATTACAAATTTTGTTATAATAAAAATATGTATGAATATTATAAGGAGATAACAATTAAAAATACAGATGATATAGCAAGCCTTTATAATGAAGGGTTTGTTTTTGTAAGAAAAGGAAAAAATGTTATGCAGAAGATAAGAAGCCTAAGGTTAGACTTAGAAGATTTTGAATTAACAAGTGAAAATAGACGAATTTTAAAAAAAACTGAAAATATATATATAGAAAAACAAGAGTTACCTTATAATAAGTACGCTTATACTATACATAAAATGGGATTTATATATTATAAAACAAGATTTGGAGATAAAGTAATGACTGCTAATAAAAT
Organism: bacterium; assembly: GCA_027371855.1. GTDB lineage: Bacteria > Patescibacteriota > Dojkabacteria > JAKAPS01 > JAJZLI01 > JAJZKG01. The sequence continues at coordinate 19,759 of DAHXLB010000010.1, read as the reverse complement.
CAGAGAAATGTTTATGAATATGGATAAATCCAACATGAATATAGTTTTTATTTATAAAGATAAAAATTTAAATAATGTAGGTTCTGCACAAGGATATGCACTGTCATACATGAATAATTCTATGGTACACTATTCATATCCTTTCTATGATCTTTCATATTTCAATTCAAATATGGGAATATGTATGATGTTAAAAGCAATAATTTTTGCAAAAGAGCATAATCTTAAGTATATTTACCTTGGAAGTGTATATAAAAAAGAGTCAATATATAAATTACAATTTAAAGGATTATCTTGGTTTGACGGAGAAATATGGAATAAGGATATTAAAGGATTAAAAGAAAAACTTAAATAACAATTTAGATTTAATGGTATTTGAAGCTACTCTAACAGTATTATTCTACGCATTTTTATTAGGACTGGTTCATGGTATAACTCCAGATGAACATACCTGGCCTATAACTTTCTCTTATGCAATAGGAAGTTTTTCATCTAGAAAGGGGTTATATGTAGCAATACTATTTTCACTAGCATTTACAGTCCAAAGAGCAATAGCATCTGAAATAGCTTATTTTGCACTTATAAACTGGTCGCAATTTCCTTCTTTAAATTATTATGTATATATAGTAGTAGGATTAGCAATGTTTTTAGTAGGAATATATGTTTTAAGGGTTCATAAAATATTCCATATTGAACTTATTCCTCCATCTTGGATAGGCAAACATAAACATCATGAATTTGATGATACACCAAGACAAATAGAACCTTCCATGGCACTTTTACACGGATTTATAGCAGGGTGGGGATTTGGAGCCTTTGCATTAATATTATATACCGTACTTGTCCCAAAAATGCCAAATATGTATGTAGCATTCCTACCAGGAGTATTTTTTGGCATAGGAACTATGTTTGTTCAGGCTATTTTTGGTAGTATTTTTGGCAGGTGGATTAGGAATATGAAAGTTCCTGAATCAGAAGGGTTAAAATTGGCGTCTAAAGTTGCAGGTAATACACTTTTTGGAGGAGGTTTAGTTTTTATATTAGGAGGAATATTTGGACTAGTTTTCCCTAAAATTGCAAATCTACACATTGTTACACCACTAAATATTCACAACCTACATAATTTAGGTCTAGCATTTGTTATGGTTATGACTACAGTTTTATTCATAGGGGTAGGTTCTATATATATAAATATGCATAAAATAAAAGAAAAATATCAAAGTAAAAATGGAACAACTTAACAAATATCAAATTAGAACTATTTCTTCACATATAAGTGAAAATAGGGATAAATTACTGAATATAAATTCAGCTATAATCATTGATGATATTAAAATTGTGGATACAGATACTGAGAAGATAATCATAGGTATCGGTGGATCACATGTATATTATGCTCAAGTAAAAAATACAGAAATTCTAAAAGAAGATATTATAAGGTTTAGCAGGGATAAAGAAAATTTTTTCGAATACATAGTAAATTATGGTAGAGAAAGGTTATATATTACTGATAAAACAGATAAATTAAATATAATATTTTCTTATCCATTTATAGCAAAAAGACTTAATGGATATATTGACGGTATATATAAAAAAATTGATATAGTATCAAAAGAAATACCTTTTATAAATGCCAGTTTTTCAATTAATGAAAAATTCAGAAAAATTATTAATCAAGATATAAAGATAAACGTTGTGAATGATGCAGTTGCTAGTAATATTTATAATTATTATAAAAACCCCAATTATGATACATATATATCTGTGCTCTCAGGAACTGGTGTAAACTTATCTTATATAAAGGATGGGTTTTTCATAAACTCTGAAGTAGGTAGATTAGAGATGAGTAATCTTGAGTCTGGACTCAATGAGTCCAGACTCATTGGAACCAGTTCCAGTGGAGGTAAACTTTTAGAAGAATATATTTCATATAAAGCGTTAAGCAAGTATGATTTATCATATGTAGAAATTGCCTCTATTGCAGCATCATATACTACAGCTTTAATTATTGCATTCACTAACAAATATCAGAATACTTCTTTACTAGGGCAAGGATCATTTATAACTAAAAATTCTATTTTTTATGAAAGATTAACTAATGGCCTAAAAGATTATAAAAACATTTTTATATCCAAAGACAACAAGGCTGATATAAAGGGAGCTTCACTACTGTAATGTATTTTGGGATATACCTGATGTTATAGAGCTTAAATGCGTACCATTTAGGTAGTTTAATGCACTATTTAAATCTGTAGAATTATTAACCGTAGGTACTGTAGGAGGTTGATTCTGGGTGTTAGTGGTCATACTCTGGGTCTGTTGGGTAGTTGTAGACTGTGGATTATTTAATAGATCAACTATGTAAATAATAGCTAAAGCAAGAAATAGAAACACAACTAATGCTATAACCTTGTAGGCTAATAGATCATTGTGCATTTTTTTCATTTCTATATCAGTATTTTGGTTATCCATAATTAATTTTTAGTTGAACTTAAGTCCTTGTTGATAAACTAGATTTAACAGCCACAATAAGATTAACTATACTTATTCTATACAATTTTAATGCAGATATTTGAGCTTTCATATCAGTATTAAATACCAACACCATTGTTTGTGGGCTTGTAGTACTACAAGTAAGATTTACTGCATCCCCAGATACTTTTGTTTCTGCTGCAAGAACAGAATCTTCTGCAGCCTGTATGTTAGCTACTAGAACTTGATAATTTGGAACTGTTATATTTTTTACTGTAACCTTACTTGAATAAAAAGATTCTACACTGAGTGCAATTTTGGTAAATGCTCTCTCTTGTACTTTTGCAAGATCATACATATGGTTAGATCTTTGGACAATAGCAACTATCTTTGCTTTACAAGATGTTGCTAATCCACTAGCTTTAGCATTCTGACCTACAGTTTTTCCATTACCATTAGAAGGTGTTGGGACAACATTATTTCCTGGCGTAGTTATAGTATTTGTAGTCGTATTTGGATTTCCTGTAGATTGTTGTGCGTTAGAATTGTGTGATGCGGCATAAACAGATGTCGCAAGTGCTAAACTTAAAATAGCGAAGGGTAAAACTTTCAAAATTCCAATATGTTTAGTATAATTTTTTGCCATTTAAATTGTCTATAATTAACCAATATTAATGTATAATACTTCTATATATTTGTCAACTTATAATGGTAATAAAAACTGAAGATTTTAATCTGCAATATACTCTTGATTCTGGTCAATGTTTTTCATGGGTGAAAATTACTGATAATGAGTATAAAGGTGTTATAGGAAAACATGCCTTAAAAGTTAAACAGATTGGTAATTATCTTCATATAGAATCATCTCCAAAAATTAAAGAAGAAACTATAAGTAATTATTTCAATCTTAATGTTAACTACGATGATATTATAAAAAAAATTTCTAAAGATACTATAGTAAAATCAAGTATAAATAAGTATAGGGGTTTAAGAATAATAAACCAAGATGAATATGAATGTACTTTTGCATACTTAATATCAAGTTGCAATAATGTGCCTAAAATAAATACTTCCTATAGACTTCTCTCTTTGTATTTAGGAGATAAAATAGAATTCACTGATTCAAAAAATCCAGCATTAGAAGATAGCTTTTATACATTTCCTGAAGTTAAAAGATTGGAATCTGCAGATGATATAACATTAAAGAATGCAAAATTAGGTTTTAGAGCAAAATATATAAAAAACACTGCAAAAAAAATCCTAGATGAAAATATAGATTTATATAACCTCCATAACTTAAACCCAAAAGATGCATATAAGATACTTATTTCGTTCCAAGGTGTTGGAGATAAAATAGCAAAATGCATACTACTCTATTCTATGGGAGTAAATTCAGCATTTCCTATAGATACCTGGATATTAAAACATGTAAAGAATGTTTATAAAAATTATAAAATTACTGAAATACAAGATATAGTAAACGATGAATATTCAGGATATGCTGGATGGGCTCAACTCTATATATACGCCTCAGCAAGAAAAATATAAAATCCAGTAATTTTATTCTCCATACCAACCTTCCGGATCTCCCTCTCTTACTCCATCCACCTCTCTATACAGTTCTTCTAACATTCTCTGCTCATCTGAGCTTAAATCTGTTCCATCTATAGCTTTCCCCACAACTATAGCACGCTTCTGTTCCAAAATTCTTCTTGCACTTTCATCAACTTCTACAACATATATTTCTTCTTCTATTCCCATAATACTTAAATATTAAATTAAAATTTATCTTGACTCTGAATATTTTCTATTTATTTCATGAATCCTTCTTCTTCTCTCATTCTCAGTCCTAGAATCCTTTATAGCTTTTTCAACCTCTAACAAATATCCATTCTCAGATCTCCTCTCATGTTCCTCACTAGGTGAAAGTAACTCATCACCATTTAGTCTAGTCAATCTTTCATCCATAATATTAAAATAATAAAGTTAGTGATTTAAAGTATAAACTATCCCATAGTTTTTGTCAACATGAATATATTGAAAGTTTTTAGTTTTATATATATACCAACCCAAAAAGTTAAAATAAATATATTTATAAAAGAATATAGCAATGTCATTAGTATGAAATCTAAGATAATTAATATTGAAAACATAGCTATACCCATATGTGAATAATACGAAATCACTGAAATAGCCATGCTACCAATTGAACTTATTAAAACTATAAAGAACAATAGGTACAATATAAATATACCCGTTATTTTGAAAAATATTCTCATGTTTTTATAAACACTCATAAAGGATATCCTCATAGCATCTATGATATCCATATCTTGATCACAAACAAGCATTATACCTAGCATATTTACTGATATTAGATATAGCAAAGACAAAACTAGCAGAACCAGTGCAAGCAAAAATATTAAAGATGCTATATAAGGAATAAGCGCTATCACAATAACAACTAATATATATAGTATAAATAAAAAAGTTGTAACTATAGCGAAAATAATCTCATATATAAAATATGAAACTGCAATCTTTCTACCATTTGAAATGAAAGATTTAATAGGGTATATTTTTCCCCAATATTTTTCATCAAGCATACTTTTTACTATAGAAGCTTGAATAAAATAGAAAAAAAACGTTCCTAGTATAATGTATATAAGTACTATAAATGATATTAGTAATATAATAAAAATATTAAAATTAGATATTAAATGTAGTATGTATTTTGTGTTATGATTTTTAACTACATAATGTGTAAATAAAAAGTATAAAAGTGGTATCAATGAAAACAAAGCTAAAGAAATAAAAGAAAGGGATAAAAGATTAGTATTTCTAAAAATAATAAAAATAGAATCTCTTATTTGGGTTAGGATATCTGATATAGCAATATCTTTATTCATAGGTAGAATTGATTATATAACATATAAATTATTTGACAATATATGATATAATTAAGAAGCTTATGATGGAACCTCAGCTTACCCAAAAATCAATACAAAAGTTGTTGACTCTTGCTTTAAACAAAGGATATCTATTAGAATCAGACGTTTTGAGTGAAATCCCATATATTGAAAACAATATTGACAATATTGACTTGCTTTTTATTGAGTTAGCAAAGCAAAATTTAGAAATTATATATGAGGAAGATGATTACGAAGATAAATCTAAAAAACCAGTAGCTGTAAAAAAAGAAGATATAACTCTAGAGGACAAGATTAAGATACTAAAAAGCATACAATCTAATATTGACTCAGACCCAATAAGAGCATACCTTCAAGAAATAGGAAAAATCCCACTTCTAACAGGAAAGGAAGAAGTAGTACTTGCTAAAAGAATAAAAAGTGGTGATAAAGAAGCAACAGAATATTTAACTACTGCAAATTTAAGACTAGTCGTATCAATTGCCAAAAAATATTATAAAGGGGGCAGTTTGAGTCTTCTTGACCTAATTCAAGAGGGTAATATAGGATTAATGAGAGCTGTTGATAAATTTGATTATACAAGAGGATATAAATTCTCAACTTACGCTACATGGTGGATCAGACAAGCAATAACAAGAGCTATTGCAGATCAGGAAAGAACAATCAGAATCCCTGTTCATATGATTGAAACTATTCATCAACTTCAAAAAGTTAGAAGTACATTATCTATGAAACTACAGAGAGCTCCATCGTCACAGGAATTAGCTAAAGAGATGGGTAAAACTGTAGATCAAGTTGAAGAGATTATAAAGATATCTCAATACCCTACTTCACTGTCAACTCCTGTAGGAGATGACGGATCTGGATCAAGTACAATAGCTGATTTTATTGCAGATGAAGATAACCCATTGCCAGAAGCAGTAGCCTCAAAAGATTTTCTAAAAAATCAGATTAGTGATGTTTTATCAGGCTTATCTGATAGAGAAAGAAAAGTTATAGAATTAAGATTTGGACTTCAAGACGGTGTTGCAAGAACTCTTGAAGAGGTTGGAAGAGAATTTAAAGTAACAAGAGAAAGAATTAGGCAAATTGAATCTAAGGCTTTAAAAAAACTAAACACTAAAGAAGTCAAACAAATCCTCCAAGATTATATATAAAAATAACCATATCAAACACTAATATTAATAAATTTTATGAATATATAGTATAATCACTAGGTTATTTAATAATTTCATTATGGAGATTTTAAAAACAAGATATTATCAAGATGAACCAGGCAAGATTATGGTAGACCCTATAGATGCCTACTTGGAAGAAGTTTATACAATACCTCTTCTAACAAAAGAGGCCGAAGTAAAATTAGGTCAAAAAATGGCAGAAGGTGATATAGAAGCTGCAGAACAATTAACTATTGCTAATTTAAGGCTAGTTGTATATTTTGCAAAGAGAGCATATAACTCTTGCGGACTAGATTTACTTGATTTAATACAAGAGGGAAATCTTGGGCTCATAAAAGCCGTGGAAAGATTTGATTATAAAAAAGGGTATAAATTTTCCACTTATGCGACATGGTGGATAAAACATTTTATTGAAAGAGCAGGCCCACAAGCCAGAAGCGTTAGTATACCACACAACGTTATAATCTATAGTAAAAGAATAAATGGGTTAAGAAATATACTTTCTCAAAACCTTCAAAGAGAACCTTCTCTAAATGAAATAGCTGAGGAAATAGGAAAGCCTGCTGAGAAAATCCAACAAATTATAAGCATGTCTCAATACCCTATCTCGTTATCAACTCCAGTAAGTACAGAGAATTATGCTCCCTCTACCTTTACGTCTACTACTATAGGTGAGTTTGTTATATCAAAAAATAATATACCCCCCGATGAAATAGTAGCTCAAGATTTTCTAAAAGAAAAAATTAGTCAACTATTATCACAATTATCAGAGAGAGAAAGAAGAATAATAGAACTAAGATTTGGATTTAATGATGGCATAACTAGAACACTTGAGGAGATTGGAAAAGAATTTAAACTAACAAAAGAAAGAATAAGGCAGATTGAATCTAAAGTTTTGAACGAATTAAGAACTGAAGAAGTTTTACGGACATTACGTGATTATATCTAAAATCATTGACTAATACTATGGGTCGTAATATAGTTATAAGGTCTATTAAATATTATGGAAGTTTTTAAAGAAGAATCAGAATGTAATGAATTTGTGGAGTACTTAGATAACACAACCGATCTAGATCCAGTAAAAATTTATCTACAAGAAATCAGACAATTTCCACTTTTAACTAGAGCAGGAGAAGTAGAATTAGGTAAGAAAATTGAATCAGGTACTCCAGAGGAAGTTATTAAAGCTAAAAAGTCTTTAGCAGAGTCAAATTTAAGGCTTGTTGTATCAATTGCAAAAAAATATCATACCGAAAAATTAATGCTACTTGACCTTATACAAGAAGGTAATATAGGATTAATGATTGCTGTAGGAAAATTTGATTACAAACTTGGATTTAAATTCTCAACATATGCTTCTTGGTGGATCAAGCAAGCTATAACAAGAGCTATAGCAGACAAAGATAAAGTTATACGAATACCTCTACATCGTACGGAAATAATACATAAAATACAAAGTGTTAGAAATACTTTATCATTAGCACTTGGAAGATCTCCGTATGAAGATGAAATTGGGGAAGAAACAGGAATTCTAGAAAAAAAGATTCATGACATTCATGTAACCTCAATACAACCGATCTCTTTATCTACGCCAATAGGAAATGAAATGGAGGCGGAACTGGGTGATTTTATAGAAGATAAAAGCTTTCCTCCACCAGATATTCTTGCAACAGAAATAGTTGTTCAGAAAGAATTTAAAGAGAAATTTTACACTATTTTAGATGGGGCAAACTTAACAGAAAAACAAAGAACTGTAATCAAACTTAGATTTGGACTTGATGAAAACTCTCAAAAAACATTACAAGAGATAGCTTTAAAATTGGGAATTACAAGAGAAAGAGTTAGAAATATTGAATATCAAGCCTTGAAAAAATTAAAAACTCCAGAATTAAAAGATCTATTACAACTTTTAATATAAAATTAAGTATATTTTATTTACAAATATATTCTTATCCACTACTATAATAATAGACAAATCTATCTAAAATATGGTATATACAGATAGTTTAAAATATTATAGGACAATATGGGACAATTATCTTTGTTTTTAATACAATCTGGGATTAACCAAAACGCATTATATATATTGCTAGCCATACCCGTTATAGCATTATTTATAGTTTTTATAAGGCAAATAATAGGATTTGAAACATTTAATCTATATATAACAGTAGTCTCTATATTAGCTTTCTTTGCAACAGGATTATTGTATGGTATATTTTTTGTTTTATATATACTGATTTTTGAGATTATATTAAGATATTTAATCAAAAATTTCACTCTACATCACACAGCTAAAGAAGCTTTAACAATATCTTTTATATCATTTGCAATAATAGCATCTTTATATAGTGCACATGCATTGTTTAATTATCATCATGAAGTGTCAATATATGCAATATTAATACTAATGTTACTTGGAGAATCTTTGGCTACAATAAAAATTAAGAAAGGTGAACGACATGGAAATTATATATATATCCAAACTATAATAATTGGACTATTGATATATATAATGATTGGATCTTCTGATTTTAGAACTATAATTTTAAAGTATCCTATTTTATCACTTATTGCAATAATATTTGATCTATACATTGGAAGAGTAACTTCTTTAAAATTAACAGAATATTTTAGATTTAGAAAATTAATAAAAGACTAAAGGTACTCAGTACCAAGGTACTCAGCACCGAAGGATATAGACCCAAATGATAGGTATATCAAAGGAAAAATCAAAAGGACTTTTAGGCATGAATGCCAGAAATCTACTCTTTATAGATAAAAAGGCTACAGTTATATCTAACTCAAAAATAAGATCTAAAAAAAGACTTAAAGATTTTAATATTCCTGTATCAAAAACTATTGCAACAATTAAAGATTTAGCAGAATTTAATAATTTTGATTTTTCTACTCTACCTTTAAGTTTTGTACTTAAACCAAATAGAGGGCTAGGAGGAGAAGGTATAATTATTGTATATGGAAAAAAGAAAAAAAAGAGTGAGGAAGAAGAAGATTCTTGGGTAATGCCAAACAAAGAGGTTATGACATTAACAAAATTAAAAAACCACATTTTAGACATTCTAAATGGCAACTTCTCTATAAATTCAAGAGATGATATTGCTCTTTTTGAAGAAAGGATAAAAGTAATTCCTTTATTTTCAAAATTTACAAAACAAGGATTGCCCGATATTAGGGTTATTGTATATAGAAATATTCCAATAATGGCTGAATGTAGGATACCTACAATAGAATCCAAAGGGAAGGCAAATCTTCACTCTGGAGGTGTTGGAGTTGGAATTGATATTGCAAATGGAATAACCACAAATGCAATATTGAAAGATTCTTCTATAGAAGTTCATCCAGATACAGGAGAAAGACTTGGTGGAATAAAAATACCTTACTGGAATAAAATATTAGAGATGTCCATACTATCATCCATAGCTATTAATGCAAAATTCCTTGGAGTTGATATTGCCATAGATAAAAATAATGGACCTTTAATATTGGAAGTAAATGCAAGGCCGGGGCTAGCAATACAAATTGCAAATAATGATGGATTAAAGGAAAGATTATTATCTGTCTCAAAAATAAAAACAAAAAACCCTCAATCTTCAATAAGAATAGCTAAAGAGATATTTGGTGGTGAGATTGAAGAAGAAGTAAATGAGCTTACAGGAAAAATAATAATAGGAAAAAAAGTAAAGGTTTTAATAGGAAATATGACAACTCCAGCAGAGGCAAAAGTGGATAGTGGGGCATATACATCTTCAATATCAGAAGATATTGCAAAAGAACTAGGGTATGACAAAATATTAGAAAATTTTAATAAAATTGACACGCCTTTAAATTTAAATATTGGAAATATCAATATCAAAGAAGAAGAACTTAAAAAAAAGTATACTCTAAACCTAAAATCTATTAGATCTGCAAATGGTTTTTCAATAAGACCTGTAATTTCTACATCTTTGGAATTCTGTGACACAGATGTAATTATTGATACTGAATTTACAATTGCTCAAAGATCGTATATGAGGTATCCTATAATTATAGGAAGGAAAGATCTTTCAAACTTTTTATTAGATGTAACAAAATGAGAATAGGTATTTTAACTTCCCTCCCAAGTCTTGAAAATAAAGAAAATTTACTTTTTATTAAAGCTGGAGAGAAAATTGGACATAAGATAGACATAATAGATATTAAAAAAGTATATCTAGATATTTCTGAATTTATATATAATAAAGAGCCATTAAAATTTTTTGATTATATAATCTACAGAGCAATTAATGATATAAAAAAAGCAGTAACTATATCACAATATTTAAATGATAACAAAGTAAAATATTTTGATAATAATATGCTCTATACTAAATATGCCATTAATAAATTATATGATAGTTATATCATCCAAAAATCTGGATTACCCCATCCAAAAACTTATGAATATGATGATAATATAAATATAGAATACCCAGTAATAGCAAAAAAAATAAACTCAATGCAGGGGAAAGGAGTATTTATGATTAAAAATAAAAATGAACTTAAAAAATTATTACTCTATGATTTGAATCACCATTATATAATACAAGAATATATACCTTATACTAAAGATTTAAGAGTGTTCATAATAGGTAACAAAGAATTTGCCATGGAAAGAATTCCTAAAAAAGGTGAATTTAAAGCTAATTATCATATGGGGGCAACAGTTAAAAAAATTGATCTTTCAAAAAAAATTATTAATCTTGCACATTCTGCAGCAGATACTCTAAATGCTAAAATTGCAGGAGTAGATATACTTTTGAAAAATAATTTGGCTTACATACTTGAAGTAAATAGAACACCTGGCATTTCAGGAATTTCTAAGGCTGTAGGACAAAATATAGCAGAAGATATATTAGAATATTGCCTCAATGGAAAAAAAGATTAAACATAAAAAACATATAAAAAAAATCTTATATGGTCTATTGTTATTTATAATAGCATTCATTGTAACAACTAATTTTCTTATAACTCCCAAAAACTCTAATGGAAATATTATTACTTTAAATATATATATAGTAGTATTAGAGATATTCTTTATATTATTCTTTTTTATAACTTTTTTTGTTTCCCTTATAAAACCAACCCCAAAAAATTTCATAAAAAATTCAATAATAATTCCTCTAACAATATCTATAATGATACTTTTAAGAGTGTTCGGTGAATTAGACATACTAATGATATTTGCTATACCTACAACAGCAATAATACTCTATTTTTTAATAAGCATTATATAGTAACTCCACATATTTGATATAATACTTTTTATGAAGACAAATAAGGAATTTAGCCAAAATGATCTAGATCCAAAGGGACTTGTCTCAAATGATCTAGATCCAAAGTATCTGGTTACAACCTCATGGCCATATGTAAATGGGGCTCCACATGTGGGACATATAGCGGGATGTTACCTACCTGCAGACATATATCATCGCTATTTAAAACTTAAAGGTATGGATACAATATTTGTATCTGGGGGAGACATGCATGGAGCTCCAGTACAACTACAGGCAGAAATTGAGAATAAAGACCCATCAGAGTTTGCAAAAACATCCAACAAGATTTGGGATAAGACACTAAAATTATTTAAAATAGATTATGATCTATGGACTAGTACGGAAACTAAAAACCACAAAGATACAGTACAAGAAATATTTCTTGATCTATATAAAAAAGGACACATAATAAAGGGTTTAGAAAAACAACCTTTCTGTTTGAATGATAATAGGTTTATACCAGATAGATATGTACTAGGTACATGTCCTAAATGTGGTAAAGAAAATGTAAGAGTTGGCGAAAGTTGTGAGCGTTGTAATTCCTTTATAACTTTTGATGATATAAAAGATCCAAGATGTAAAATATGTGGATCCACTCCTGAGCTTAGAGAAACTGAAAACTTCTTCTTTAAACTTGGTAATTTTGAAGAAAAAATTAAAAAATATATAAACGGTAATCACCAATTTAGAAAAAATACTATAGACTTCTCTCTTGCATATATGAAAGATGGACTATTTGATAGATCAATAACAAGAGATCTCAATTATGGGATACCTGTACCCTTAAAGGGATATGAAAACAAAGTTATATATGTATGGTTTGAAGCAGTAATAGGATATTTATCTGCTACTAAGGAATACAAAAGAAATAATTGGAATGATTACTTTTCTAAAAACTCAAAATCTGGATCCAGATCCATATATTTCATGGCTAAGGATAATATAATATTTCATACTATTATATGGCCTTCAATTCTTATTGGATATAACAAAGAACTGTCATTACCAACTAATATTGTTGCCAATGAATATGTTCTTTTAGAGGGAGAAAAAATGTCAAAAAGTAACAATCATATTTTACCAGCAGAATATCTAGTTTCTAAATATGGGACAGACCAAAGTAGGTTTTATCTCACAGCAAATATGCCAGAAAATAAAGATTTCAATTTTACATGGAAGGAATTTATAACATCTATAAACTCTGATCTTTCTTCAAATATAGGTAATTATATCAATAGAACACTTACTTTCTTATATAAAAATTTTAATGGAGAAACTCTTAAGTCACATGAAATAGATGATGAAAAATACATAGAAGATATGATTAATAAAGTTTCTTTAAATATAGAGTCTTTTCAATTCCAAAATGCAGTGCGTAATATTTTGGAATTTTCTGATCATGCAAATAAATTATTTAATGATATAGCGATATGGAAAAGCAATTCTAAAGAAGATATATATAGACTAATGCAGTACGTCTATGCACTTAACATAATTCTTTCTCCTATTACACCTGATGGTGCAGAAAAATTATCAAAAATATTAAATATTAAAATCTCTGAATTTAAATACAAAAGATTTGATGCAAAGATAAATAAACCATATATAATCTTTCCTAAAATAGAAACTTCTAATATAGCTTTAGAAGAGGACAAATTATAGTAAGGATCTAGACCCAATGATTGACACACATGCACATATAACAAAAGAATTTTTCAAAAACCCTAGAGATATAATAAAAAAAGCGAAAGACAGTGGTGTGTCAAAAATTATAGTCCCAGCAACAACCATCATAGATAGCAGGACCAATCCATTAGAAGTTATTGATAATGTTTATTATGCAGTTGGAATACATCCTACAGAGACAGACAAAACTATAACTAAGGAACTTATTGAATCAACAATAAGGAAAGGAACCATAGCTATTGGAGAGTGTGGTTTAGATTATTACAGACCTCCATACGATGTGAATTTACAAAAAGAAGTATTCAAGATGCAAATAGAAATAGCTTTAGATCACAAACTTCCTTTAATAGTCCATACAAGGGAAGCCTTAAAGGATACTTATACAATATTATCAAAATATTATAAAGGTGGGGAGAATAATGGAGTTATACATTCTGCCTCAGGAGATATTTCAATATTAAAAAAAATAATAGACCTAGGATTTTATGTTTCATTTAATGGTATTTCTACATTTAAAAATTCAACACTAATAAAAGATTTGATATATAATATAGGTATAGAAAATATATTAGTAGAGACTGACTCCCCTTTCCTTACTCCAGAACCTAAAAGAGGTGACTATCCTAATACAAGTTTAAATCTAATATATATAATTGAGAATATTAATAATTTAAAAGGAATCACTAATACTACAGAGATAACAACGAGTAATGCAGAAAAATTATTTAAAATATAACATTAGACTATGAAAAATGTATCTGATCTTTTAAAGAATACAAGAAAACAGCTAGGATTTTCACAAGACAAAGTATCTGAAGAGACAAAGATTAAAAAACCTTTGATACAGGCGATAGAAGAAGGAGATTTTAGTAAATTCCCTTCAATATCAACAACTAAAGGATTTATAAAAATATATGCAAAATATTTAGGTCTAGATCCTAATAAAGTTGGACTCCTGTATAAAAGAGAATCCAAAGAAGTGGAATCACATATGATGGAAAAAAAGCAGAAAAAAGTAAAAATACCATTTATGTTTAATGGGAAAATTGCTTTTACTATATTTTTTGTTGCCTTAATAATAGTAATAATAGGAATATATGCAATACATGAATATATTGTTTTTAAAACACCACCTACGCTAAATATAACAAGTCCAAAAGAATCTTCATTTACAACATATAACTCTAATATACAAATAATAGGAAAAACTAATGCCGGAAATAATGTTTTTATTGGGGGATATAAAGTAACCAATATTAATCCTAACGGATCCTTCAATATCACTGTAGGGTTGCAAAATGGTTTGAATAAGATAAATGTATCAGTTGTAAATACATTAGGAATAAAAAACAATGATATATTTGATATAAAATATGTAAATTTAAAACTTTTAAAGATAGAGAATGCCTCTACTTTTACTGTTACCATCTTAGATAAAAGTTCATCTACATTTATAAATGCAACTACTGGGAAAACTATCCTTTTTAATCATATATTAAAGAACGGTAAAAAAACTACTCTAAAAAGTGATTCAATCATTACACTAAATGTTGGAAATATACAAAACATAAGTATTATATATAATCAAAAACCAGTACCTGTGAGTGGGTATGGTTTTGTAATACTCATATTAAAGTATCAAAATGGAAAGTTAACCATTTCAAAAGCAAGTTAAAAATGCTAATATATTAGCTATGTTAATAATTCTTGAAATATTATCAATTATTGTTCTTTTATTACTACTGGTATTCCTTATTGAACTAATTATAGTGCTTTATAATATATGGAAAAATATACGCACAGGTAAAAGAATAATAGATAACATTGGTGATATTACAAATAACATCAAGAAAGAGCAAGATTTTATAGGAGATGTCTTCTTTGATAAAGGTATTTATTTAAAAGCAGTTAAAGGAGCACTTTTGAGAACCTCAAATATTGTTAAAATATACAAATTATTTAAAAACAAACAGAAAAGTTAACAGTATTATTGTCTTAATTATTGATAATGAATCTTTTTATATAAATATCCTTTTTTTGAAATATTAAATGTGCTATCGTGTAATATATAAGTATGCCTATATTTGGAAGAAAATCAAAACTTGATGATAAAACTTTTTTTTCTCTTGATATTGGGACAGAATTTGTTAAAGTTCTTGTCTGTGATATAGAGGAAGATAATGTAATTATTTTAGGGTTCGGAAAAGAAAGACAACCCTTAAATGCTATGAAGGGTGGGGTGGTTACAAATATTAAAAGTGTTGTAACTACATGTCAGAAAGCTATAGATCTTGCAATGGAAGGCCTTGATATAGATATACCTAAAAAGACTGTAATAGGAATTGCAGGAGAACTTGTAAAAGGTGTAGGCGTTAAGATAAATTATGAAAGAGAAGATCCCGAACAGAAAATAGATGAAGCAGAAATAAGACGTATATTAGATAAAATACATGCAACTGCTCATGATGAAGCTATAAAAAAATTTACAGATGCAACTGGATCAGATAAAACACAAATAAAACTAATAAATGCTACAGTTACTGATACTTTTATTGATGACTATAAAATATCATCTCCTATAGGGTTTCAAGGTAAAAAAGTCACCTTAAGCATATATTTCGTTTATACACCCCTAGTTTTTGCAGGAGCTCTAGATGATATATTAAAACAGTTAGATCTTACCCCTATTATTACTGCCGTACAGCCTTTTGCTATAGCAAGATCTGTTAAAGGAAGTAGAGATCTGAATTTTGATGCTATTATTATTGATGTCGGCGGTGGTACAACAGATATAGCATTAGTAACACAAGGAACTTTTCAAGATACAAAAATGTTTGCAATGGGAGGAAGGTCTTTTACAAAAAGAATTGCATCAGATTTACAAATATCCTATGAAGATGCAGAAAAAGTAAAAATAGAGTATGCAGAAATGGATATAGATAAATCATTATCTTTAAAAGTTAGAGATGCTGTAAAAAAGGATCTTGATTTATGGATATCTGGCGTTGAAATATCGCTAGAAGATATGGAAGATGTAAAAGTGTACCCAGATCAAATATTACTTTGTGGAGGAGGATCTAAACTTCAAGAAATAAGGTCTAAGCTTGTAGAATACCCATGGTCAGTAATATTACCTTTTCACAGAAATCCAAAGATAAACTTCTTATCTCCAGAAAAAATTGATGGTATAGTAGATAAGACATTACAACTAACTAGACCTGAAGATGTAACGCCTGTAGCATTAGCAAGAGTAGTATTAGATATTATGAAAGATGATGTAATAGTTGCAATATAAAACATATGAAAGATACTAAAGTATTTGTCGATTTAGACGATGAGATAACATTTGTAGCAGAAAAAATACTTAAATCCCAAACAAACAGGGTTATACTTGTAGTACCTGAAAGATCAGGGATAATATCCTCCCAAATCGGACTCAAAATGCTAAAAAAAATAGTTGATAAGAATGATAAAGATATTGTCCTTGTAACTATGGATGAAAAAGGTAGAAATATAGCATCAGCATCAGGGTTTGTAGCATTACAAAGAATAGGAGATGTTACTGAAGGCACTTGGAAAGATGCCATTGATCTAAAAAAGAGATTAAATGAAGCATCCAAATTATCAAGAAAAGAACCTTATGGGTCTGATATATATGCAGCTGTGGATAATCTTGAGACACAAGAAGACATACCTGAAACACACGAATTTGAAGAGACTGAAGAAGAAAAAGAATCTTTAAAAGATGATAATATAGAAAAATTAACTCTCAATAAAGAACCCAAAACATTCAATAACTCAAAGAAAGTTTCACTCGATGGCTTTGAATTACTTGTAGGTGGAGACGTAGCATCAGATAGAAATAAAAGTGAACCAAATTTTGATTTTGTAGAAGATAAAAAAGATGATTTTAAAAGAACATTTACTAAAAAGGATAAAACAGAGGAAAAGAAAAAAGTTATTCCTCCAAACTTATTCAAGAGTCCTATTTTCACAAAAAATAAAAATTTTGCAAGAAATAACAAAATAATAGTAGGCGTAGTAATACTTATCTTATTGATTATATTTATAATATATTTTCTTTTCCTAACAAAAGCTAATATTACTGTTTTAATGAAAGGAAGTAAAATATCTGGAACTACTACAGTAATAGCGGATCCAAATATATCATCAATTTCTCCTTCAAATATGAAAATCCCATCTAGTGTAATAACAGCTACAGAATCAGGATCTCAATATGCAAATACAACTGGAACTAAAACAGTTTCCTCTGGATCCTATGCAACTGGTACAGTAACACTTGCAAACTATAATACTTCACAATCTGTTACAGTTCCTCAAGGAACTGTTCTAACTGCCACAGATGGATATACATGTACTACAGATAGCTCAGTGTCAGTCCCCCAACAATCTTCTCCAATATCAGCCCCAGGAACTGTGTCTGTTAGTGTAACAGCACAAACTAATACCCCTGAAGGACAAGGACAAACTTGGTCTGTACAAGGAATATCAAATATCACTGGGTATAATCAAAATGCTTTTTCCGGGGGTAATTACACTTCTAAAACTGAACAAGTAGTCTCAGCCCAGGATCAAACTAATTTACAAAATTCACTTTCACAAAAACTTTTTCAAGAAGGAGATTCTAAACTCAGTTCAGAGGTTAGAAATGGGCTTGTATTTGTACCTTCATCAGTAAAAAATGTTGTTATCAATACTACATTTGATAATCAACCTGGAACTGCGGCACAAGTTTTAAATTTATCAGAACAAACAAAAAGCGAAGGACAAGCATATAGCAAAACCAATATATCTAAAGTACTAGAAAATGGCTTAACAACTAATCAAAACACTATAAAGAGCATTAAATATACTATTAATAAAGTATCTGTAACCCCAAACGGGACAATTCAAATAGATGTATCATATTCTGGGGTAGAATTTAAGAATTTAAATGCAAATAATATAATTTCTAACATAAAAGGTAAATCTTTTAGTTTTGCAAAAACAGAAATTTTAAAAAATAAAGGTGTAGAGAGTGTTAAAATTGTAGATAATCCATCTATATTTTCAATATTTGGATTACTACCTGCAAAATCAACTTCAATTAAGATAAATATAAAGAATTAAATTAAGGTTACTTGTAGTATTGGAATTTATAAAATTTTCTTAACTTTGTAAAACCAGTAACATCAAATGTCAATATTGTATCTGTGGCAATTTCATTTTTTAATACAATCAATGAACAGTCAACAAAACTTATATTTTTATCTTTCACCTTCTGAATAATATCCCAAGTTTTCTGGAACATAATACTGTCAATATCTAATACTTCTATCTCTCCTGTATTTTCTAACAAGTCCCTACCCACTTTTATTGATATATCTCTACTAATTTTTTGAGATATTATAGTGACTATTTCTAAAAATATGTATTTGTTAATATATATTTTATCTTCCCGATCTTTAATCAGTTTTGCTAGATTAAAAGCAGTTGAATATAAATTATCATTAATGGATGCTAGGGCAACAAAATAGTTTGAATCTGCTACAATTTTCATTATCTATATAAATATTTATCAACATTAGATGCAAGATCCTTTGGAGCATTTGTTTTTCCTAATTTAGCATATCCCGCAATTTTTAATAGTAGATCTCCAGAATTTTTATTTACTTTATTCTTTTTATAAGAGAACTTTTCATCAAGAGCTTCTCTTACTATATCAGACATAGTAACTTCCTTTTCAAAGGAAATTCTTTTTAAAAATTTTATTTGATTCTCTGTTAAATATATTTGGCTTCTTATCATAATTCTATGATATACACCACAATGTATATTGTCAACATCTAGAAATAACTAGATCAACAAACATAAAGGACATACATAATGTATGTCCTTGTATGAAGTTACGAGAAACTTAGATTAATATCTATTATTCTCTCTTGGCTCTCTTGGTCTAGCTTCATTAACTACGATATTCCTACCGTCTAATGTACTATTATTTAACTCAGAAACTGCTTTTTGTGCATCTTCGTCTGTATCCATTTCAACAAAACCAAAGCCTTTGCCTTGTCCTGTAACTTTATCCATTATTACTTTAGCTGAAACAACTTTTCCAACTTTAGCAAAAACTTCTTCAAGCTCTGCATCTGTGATGCTATATGGGAGCTTACCAACAAAT
>DAHXLB010000006.1:0-4150 GCA_027371855.1 bacterium | reverse complement strand
AAAAGACAATATCCCCAAAGAAGATATTAAACCTAAACTTTTTTTAAATAAATTTTGTATTTTCACAATTATTCACCTCCTTCACCGATTTTAACATATATGTATAAAAAATACTATCATATAGCCTATCATAAAACTACTTCTGAGTAGGAATATTTAAATTAAACTGTAGAGTTGACCCATTAACAAAAGAACGAGTAAAATTAGGACTTAGAAAAGACCCTATAAGTAAAATTATAAAATAGGCTAATACTATAACGACTAATCCTATAAATGCATAAGTTAATCCCTTTCTTGCTTGATCTTTTAAATCAGGGTTTACCCCACTAAATAAATATTTAAATCCATTTAATAAAACAACTATAAATAAAACCAATGTTATGATGGCATATAAAAGTCCTATTAAAGCAGAAAATACACCAACAAGACCAGTTAAATGAAGTGGTTGAGCTGTAGGAGGTGGAGGAGTTCCAGACGAATAACTTGGACTAACTGGCGCTAGATAAGCATAAATACTATTTATTGGAATGAATAGTAAAATTAAAACCAATAAAAATCCAAATATAAAATTACGTTTTATTAATTTATTAATCATTTCTTACTTAATAGAACAATTAGAATTAATAGGTGAGCTAGTAAATATGGATCCATTTACATGTAAAAGTCCAAACACTATCTCAACAATAAGGAATGAACCAGCAACAATTACTATACCTATGATTGCATAAACTAATGATGATCTTGCTCCAGCAAATTTCTCTCTGTCACCCCCAGATGTCATCATCTTCAAACCTGAAATTATTATCATAATAAAAAATACTAATCCTGCTATAAAGAATAATAATGTGACTATTTCTCCTATTGTTGAATTTAAGCTAGAACAATTTGCAGCAGGTATTGTAGAGGAACCAAAATTACATACACTACCATTTGAAGTTCCTCCTAAAATACTACAAGGTGTAGCTGCAGAAACACTCGAAGTAAAAACAAATGTGCCAGACAAAATAAATAAGAAGAAAAAAACATATTTCAAGAGTGTAGTTTTCATAATATATGTACTGCAACTAAACTTATTACATATGCAAGAAATATTATGGTAGCACCAATAGCAGCACCAGTCAATACGGATTTCGCCCTATCTATTTTTTGCTTATCACCATTTGATGTCATCCATAAAAAACCAGAGTATAGAATAAGTGCAAAAACTATTATACCAACAACTCCATAAACAAGTGGTAATATGAAAGACATTAAATGGGGAATAACACCACTACTAGAATAACCACTAGGGTTTACTATATTACTTAAACTAAAAGATGATGAGGATGCTGCATATACATTCCCAATAAAGAGGAAACTTAAAAAGGATATGCTCCCAAAAAGTAATATAAAAATATATTGTATTATCCTTTGAAACATAAAACTTATATAATTATAAAAATACATATCACTTTAAGATTAATACCTATTACAATAAATTGCAACTCTATAAGCCAAAATTTTGTCCTCCAGGGATTATACTACTTAATAAACCTAAAATTACACTGGCTAAAAGTATTATCACAAGACCAATAATAGCAGAAACTAAGGTTTTTTGTGCACTAGCTATTTTCTCCCTATTTCCACCTGAGGATATAATTTTGATTCCAGATACTATAATCAATATAAAAAATACTAATCCTACTATAAAAAGAAAAACTATATAGACCATATGCAAAATATTAGGGAGACTTAATCCTCCTCCAAAAGGAGAAGATACTGTGGTACACCCCGCTGATGCAGAACAAGCAGCAAAAACTTTTTTTACAAATATAGAGTCCATCATAATGCTATTTGAGAAATATTAAATATAGATCCTATTAGCCCAAGTATAACAACAGCAAGTACTATAACTATAAGCCCAATTATAGCATTCCTAACTAAAGTTTTTCCTCTATTGACTTTATCTGGGTCACCAGATGATGTCATTATTAAAAACCCTCCAATAAGCAATGTTATAAATGCAAGCATTGAACTTATAACTATTGCAAGTATATAAATAAAATTAACAACACCAGAAGGAGTAGAATTTACACAACCAAAGTCAGTATATATATATTGAAAATTATTATTACCTTGATTTTGTAACAAACAACTATAGCAACTTCCATTTAGCTGACCATTAAACATACAAGCATTAACCGGATCATAAGTAGGAGAAGAAGCTGCAGCTGCTGGATAATAAAAGTTAATACTGTAAACACAAACTGATCTAATACTACAACTTACTGATGGTTGCGTATATACAACATTCGAGCTAGTAACTGCAGATGGAAAAGTAGAGGGAGAACACGAAAATGAATTATTAATTCCAACAGCAGTATCATAACTAGCAGTAGTAAAATTTGTGTAGCCTTTTAGAGAACCAGTATATGGATTACTATTATTATAAATTGGAATCAGATCTTTGCATGTAAGACCTGTGGAAGCATAAACATTTGTATATAAAAACACATTTGAAAAAACAACCATATAGACAACTGCTGCTAGTATTACCAATATTTTCCTCTTCACATTTTGTAGCATAAGTTTATATAATCACAAAAATTACACATATAAGAAGGCGTAGCCCTAATCTCCCCCTCTTCCATTAAAGACATCAATTGTATCAGTTCTCTCTTATTCTTTTCAAGATCAATATCTGTTACCTTTTTTTTAAGATTAATACCTTCATCAACAAATTGCAAGCTTAAATCTTTTATTTCCCTTTTAAATTTACCCTCAGCTGCAAGAGCATATAATGTTAACTGTAAATTCTGATCTAAAGGGTCTTGAGATTTAGATTTCCCTGTTTTGTAATCTATAATAGACACTGTATTATCAGAGAAAAAATCAACTCTATCTATCCTTCCTGTAACATTGAACCTATCAACACTAATATAAAAAGATTCTTCTTGTAAAGATTTTTCAGCTTCTGGAATAATCATACTAAAACTCGTTTTTAGAGATTCTAATCCTCTATTTTTGAAAGCGTTCTCTTGAATCTTATTTTCAAAAACTTTTTTATCCGAATTATCCCACAATGATATAAACTCTTTTTGAAGGTTTAATAAACTTCTATCCTCACCTTTATATAAATCTAAAAATCTTTTTATAGATGAGTGAATCATGGTTCCATAAAAAAGAGCAACATTAGGTTTCTTTGGTATTTTTAAAATATAATCATAGTAATATTGAAGAGGACATCTTTTAAATTCAGATATTTGAGTATAACTGTAAATTTTTTTATCTAATTTTTTAGGAATAATAAA
The DNA here is from genome assembly GCA_027371855.1 of bacterium. Classification (GTDB taxonomy): domain Bacteria; phylum Patescibacteriota; class Dojkabacteria; order JAKAPS01; family JAJZLI01; genus JAJZKG01. Next base: position 860 of record DAHXLB010000006.1, on the reverse strand, counting down.
ACGGGGTGTATCATAATCTGTCTTATCTTTCAAAGAATATTTTATCTTTGATATTTTAATTTGATTACTCTCTATTATAGTATCTAGAAATTCACTCTTTTTTTTCTCTCTTTTCAACCCTTCATAGAAATTAGAATATGAGAGATACAATTTTTCTTTTGTTCTTGTTACTCCTACAAAAAATAATCTCTTTTCTTCATCATCTGATTCATTTTCTTCTATTTTTTCTTTTAAAAGACTTTCAGGTATTTTAAAATCTCCTCCTTTCTCTCTTGATGGGAATCTGTCTTTTACAAGGTATGGCAAAAATACATAGTCATATTCTGTTCCCTTTGACCCATGTACTGTAGATATAGTAACTCCATCGTAATTTGTCCCTGTTTCAACTTCATCAAATGATACCTTATCAATATATTGAAGGTATTTTGAAATATTATGTTCGTTATTATCCTTGAATCTTAAAAGCAACGCTATGAAATTATCAATATTAGCTCTTCTTATTGAAGCATCTGGAAATGAATGAATGTACTCAAAATATGAAGATCTATCGAGAAAATCTATTACCTTATCATACATATTTATATTTTGACCTAGCAAAGTATTTAGAGTGTCATATAAATTTGTTAACTTTCTATCCTCTATACCAGATGCAACAGATTCCTTGTATAATTTCTCTAAATATATAAAATATGACAATTTATTTTCTTTTGCTCCTTCAATAAATTTTGAGAATGAAAAACAGGAGATAGAATATATAAAGGATGAAATTTTAAAACTACATCAAAGTGGTGTGAACTTTTCTGATATTGCTATACTGTTGCGATCTAATATATATATTAGTTATTTTAAAGAAGTATTTG
>DAHXLB010000043.1:0-9965 GCA_027371855.1 bacterium | reverse complement strand
AGATTATAGGCTTGACAAAAAAAAGATTATGGGATACAATAATATTGTTCTTTAAAATTAGTTTTAATAATAAATGTACTTCCCTGGGTCTGGTTAGTAAAAGAAGCTTTGCTGGTCCCATGGAAGTACATTTATTATTGGGATCGGTGGGGGGCAGTACCGATCCCTTTTTTTTTGCCCACTTACTTTTTTAAAATTAAAATATTAATTTGACTTACAATAAGAATTGCTCTATAATCTTAGATACTCAAAAGAGGTCAAAGACAATAGGATTTATACAGGTATTCTGTGTAAATTAAAATTCTCCTATTTAGACTTTCGCAAGGTTTATTTGTCTTATCAGCTTCCTTTTGGAAGTTTTTTTAGTATTTATAACTTTTAGAATATGGCAATAAATAAAGATAAGAAGAAAATTATAATAGATAGCTATATTAACTATATAGATTCCAGTGAGTCATTATTTTTTATAAATACTCAAGGTTTAGATATAAAGACAGTTGCTGTTTTAAAAGAGGAGCTAAATTCAAATAATGCAAAGTATATTCTTATAAAAAATACATTATTTAGAAAAGCTTTAAAAGATTCTTCTAGGTATATAGAGAATATAGATAAAGAATTGTTTGGATATAATGCGATGGTATTTTCAGAATCTGATTCTAATATTGTTGCAAAAAAAATATTAGATTTTGCTAATAAAAATGATGTTGAGGTTAAATTTGGAGCTCTTTATGGAGCATTTCTTTCTAAAGATGATGTTGTTGGATTAAGCAAGGTTCCTTCAAAGGAACAAAGTATAATAAATATGATATATGTTATTAATGGAGGGGTTCAAAGGTTACACTTTGCTTTAAGTTATAACATTCAAATGTTAATTAATACTATTAATATTATAAAAGAATCAAAGGAGGTGAAATAATAATATGGATGATAAAAAGATGAATTCTATCGTAGAAAGTATAGAGAAAATGAATGTATTGGAAGTTTCTCAACTAGTAAAAATTTTAGAGGAGAAATTTGGAGTACAAGCATCGGGTGTTATGTCTATGGGTAACATGGTGTCAGCTAATCAGACTACAGAATCTAACACAGAAGGTGAAAAAGAGGAAAAAACATCTTTTGAGGTTGTATTACAGTCAACTGGGGATAAAAAAATTGAGGTTATCAAAGCTCTAAGAGTTATTAGTCCTGAATTGGGTCTAACTGAAGCTAAAGCTATTGCAGAGTCAGCTCCTAAGACAATCAAGGAATCTGTATCTAAAGAAGATGCTGATGAGATGAAAAAATCTCTTGAAGCTGCTGGAGCAACTGTTGAACTTAAATAAAAATAATATTTTCATTTATTAAATAACAATACTAAAAGAGAGAGGTTTTCCTCTCTCTTTAGTTATTGCTTAATATAGATTTTTTTGTAGCTTTCTCTAATATTGCTAAAAATGTTCCCATAACTATCCAGTTAAAGAATAAGTCAAAATAAGAGTGAAATAAATTTGCTATAAGGAGAGCTAGTAGACCTGATATAAACGCACTTATTATAATGAAATCAGTATTTCTATTGTTTTTGATAATAACTTTTAATTTTTTCCAAAAAATATCAAAATATACTACAAGGAAAAACATATAACTTAAAAATCCTATAATACCTATTTCAGAAAGCCATAATGTAAATAGAGGAGGTGTATCAATGTTGTTGTAGTAAAATGGAATAAATGGTTTGATATATAATCCGAAATAATATGTGAATGTTCCTAGTCCTGTACCAAATATTGGAAATTTCTTAAAGATATTGATACTCGATTGCAAGAGTAATATATGTGTATCAAAAGAGTATTTTTGTGAAGAATATATATATGGAAATAATATTATACTAGATACTAGCACTATTACAAAATATACTAATAGAGTATACAAAAGATATTTATTCATATAAGTTTTGTAATAATATAGTAATAGTAGGAAAAATGCTATAGCTATACCAATCAATGAACTTTTAGAGAAAGTTATCATGAAAAAGAAAAATATTACTATAGATAATAAGTTTAGCGCTAGTAACCATTTTTTTGTTTTCAAACTTAGGTTTTTGCGATTTATCAAATATAGTACTAATAATATAGGTATGAATATTGCAATGAAACCTGCAGTAGTATTAACATCATTGAATGTTGAATCTGGCCTTAAAATACTAAAGTGTCCTATATGTAGTATAAATGTACTAGGGTTTATAGTTGTTGCATGTAATATATTGTGCAGGTTTAAGCTATCAATTTTATAAAATAAATATCCTAAAAACTGTAATACGCCATAGAAAGAGACTAAAAAAATTGTTATAAAGAATGTCACTAATATAGTCATCGTATTTTTGTAGTAGAGTGTATACATATAACATATTAAAAATAATAATATTGATAAAACAATATAGATTGTTGATTTGAAGGACAAAAATTTATTTATAGAAAAAAGATCACTTATTAATACAGCAATAGGAATGGCCAATAACCCAATAAGTAAATATTTATTCATTGTTTTAGCATACTTAAAGATATTATGATAGTTAATCCATATTGACATTATAATTACTGGGAAAAACATAGCTATCGGATCTAGTGTAAACCCTATGTAAGAATTAAATCTCTCAAGTGGCATAAGCAGGATTAATATAGGGACTAAAAGCTTGGGGTAATTCAAAGCTATTACTCCTAGTATTAAATATATAATTATTATTATACCTATAATTATCATATCAATTTGGGTTTCTTATATTTTTTGATAATATATCTATATATTTTATTGATTCGGCGGCTCCTTTTGCTGCAGTAAACATTGGTTCATCTGAAATGTATGTTGGTATCCCTATTGCTCTGGTTAAAAGCGTATCTATGTTTCTTAACAAAGCTGTTCCTCCGCTTAACAGTATTCCTCTGTCAATTATATCTGAGGATAACTCTGGTGGAGTTTTTTCTAAAACATATCTTGTAGACTGAATTATTAAATTAAGAGGATTTTTTATAGCATCAACAATTCTGTTAGTGTCTATATTTATAGATCTTGGCATTCCTGTTATTGCATCTCTCCCTTTCACTTCTGCCTCTAATGGAACTTTAAGGGGAAGTGCAGAGCCTATGTCAATTTTGATTTTTTCTGCCATTTGGTCACCTATTACTAAACCTTCTTGTTTTTTTAAATGGTTAACAATTGCATCATTTATAGAATCACCACCAACCCTTATAGAATCAGAAACAACTATACCATTTAAGGAAATTACGGCTAATTCAGCAGTACCACCTCCTATATTGATAACCATATTTCCAGAGGATGTGCCTATTGGTAAATTAGCTCCTATTGCAGTCAATAAAGCTTCTGGAACTAAATAAGCTTTTTTTATACCAGAATTAATTATTGCTTCATAAATAGCTCTTTTTTCTACTGAAGTTAACCCAGACGATATATTTGCTACTACCTGGGATCCAAAGAAAATATTGGATTTGCCAACTTTAGAGAAGAAATACTTAATCATAGATTCAGATATTTTATAATTTGCTATAGCTCCAGAACGAATAGGTTTTTTGGATATAATTCCTTCAGGGGTTTTCCCTAACATCTCCTTTGCTTCTACTCCAACAGATAGTATTGATTTATCATCTACTGATATGGCTACAACAGAAGGTTCGTTAAGTAGTATACCTTTATTAGTAGATGATATTAAAGAATTTGACGTTCCAAAGTCCAGTCCAAATTTATTATTACTAAACATAGTTCTTCATGAATAAATAAAAAGTGTATTAATTGTGTTATAATTCTAACATACTTGCTATGTTATTTAAATAAGCATATTCATTAATAATGAAACATAGAATGCTATTATTATTATCTAAAATTTGGGGATTTGTTGGTATATTACTGGTAATAATTATTGCGACCTTAATTATATTTTGGGCTAGGGGATATGAGATTAACTTCACAACTGGGAATGTTGTAGATACAGGCATTCTAAGAATTAATAGTACTCCCACTAATGCTAAAATTTATTTAAATAATACATATGAAGGGCTATCTCCACTGATAATAAATTCTCTTATACCTGGAACATATAAAGTTGAAGTTGCAACTTCTAATTATTCTATATGGAATGGACTTGTCTCTGTTCAATCACAACAGATTACTAATTTAAACTCATTTTTATTACCTACCAATGTGAAGCAAAGTATCCTTAGTGTGCCTGGGGAGATATACTATTCTACCTTTAGTAAGGATAGTAATATGTTATTTATTGTATCTAAAAGAAAAAATAATAACTATGATTTATATTATATGAATCTAAATAATAATACATTAAATTACCCATTAAAACCTATTTTTATCACTAATTTATCAAACTATTCTAGAAGTGCTATATCATCAATAAAAATAACCTCTAATAGTAATTTCAGTGATTTGACCTTTGATATAAATGGTATCTATTACTTATATTCTGTCTCCAATTCTACAATAACTCCTATGAATACTTTTTTAAGTTCTCTTGCAATACAAAATATAAAGTGGGCGAATGACAGTACTTTGATACTAGAGAATAATAATTTATTAGCTACTTTAGATATAAGTACAGGGCAAATTATAGTTATTGCAGTAAATTCTAATAATAAAAGTATGATCCCATATGATTTATATAATGGGAATATAGTTTATGCAATAACGCAAAATATTAATAATTCATTATATTCAACTCTTATATATACTTCTAATTTAGATGGTACTAATAAAATTTTATTAACAAGCATACAGGGTAATGCGCAAAATCTTATCGTGGATAATAGTAATAAGTTTTTAGGAATCACTTCTTCTTTAGGGAATTATATATTTAATGTAAAATCAAATAAATTATATCAAATAGACAATGGTGTTAAAATGATAAAATTTTCTCCCAATAGTAATTATTTATTACTAGAGCATGGTAATATTCTTGAAGAATATTACTTGGCAAACAAACAATATATTATTTTAAATAGCAACTTAAAAAATTTGTATAATATAATGTGGTATCCTATAGGCGGTTATATATTCTATGAAGGAACAAATAAAAGTATTAATCAGACTACGGCTATTAATAACAAATCAGTTTCTAATAGTACTTCAAATAATGGATATTCTCTTTTTTCTGAAACTGAAAGTTCTACAGTTGTAACTAACCTTGTGAAAAATACTGATGGAACCTATTATGTTTCAACCAATGGTAATTATTTGGTAGTTGAAACACAAGGTATTAATAAAATCAAGGCTATATATATTATCAATCTTATACAAAATACCTCTATATTCCCTTTTTCTCTATAAATCATCCCTGATAGGATTCGAACCTACGACCTTCTCGTTAGGACCGAGACGCTCTATCCAGCTGAGCTACAGGGATATGATTTAGTAATTATACCTAAAATTTATCTATTTTGAAAATATTTGATTGATAATCGAACTATATTTTGATAGAATTAACCTATTATTTTTATTAGGTTTTATGTTATGACTAAATATGAGCAGACATTGGTATTAATAAAGCATGATGCTGTGGCCAGAGGGTTAATTGGAGAAATAATTACTAGGTTTGAGAGAGTAGGATTGAAAATTGTTGGTATGAAGTTTATTGTACCTTCTGTTGATGTAGCTACAAAACACTATCCTTCTAGCGAAGAATGGTTACTTAATGTTGGAAATAGAGTTGTAATGGAATATGAGAATAATGGTATTGATATAAAACAATCGTTTAACACAGAAGATCCTAAGAAGATAGGTGAGGTAATTAAATCTTGGAATGTTGAATATTTAACCTTTGGTCCCGTCTTAGCTATTGTATTAGAAGGCCCTGGGTGTATCAAATTAGTTAGAAAAATGGTTGGAAGTACAAATCCATCAGAATCCGCACCAGGAACTATTAGAGGAGACTATACTTGGGATAGTGGGGAAGTATCTAATAAGTATAATCGTCCATTCTATAACTTAATACATGCCTCTAGTTCAGTGGAAGATGCAATAATAGAAATACACCTTTGGTTTAATGAATCAGAAATTTCAGAGTATGAATTAAGCAAACACTCATCTATGGGTTGGAGTGGAAAGCTAAAAAAGTAATTTTAGCAAATAAGTATCATTAATTGATAACCAACACATAGTTTTTTTATCAGTTGATAATATGTAATTGATAATGCAATAAATTTTAGTTATCCAGATTGATTTTATATACTTTCGGTGAGGGTTGCTAAGAATTCACTATTATTTTTTGTCTTTTTTAATCTATCCAATAATAGTTCATGATTTTCACCATTGTTCTTTAATGTATCTAACATTTTTCTTATTCTCCATGATTGGCTTAAAACCTCTGAGTCTAATAATTTTTCTTCATGTCTAGTTCCAGATTTAACTATATCTATTGCTGGATAAAGTCTTCTATCAGCTAATCTTCTGTCTAGATGAAGTTCCATATTTCCAGTACCCTTAAATTCTTCAAATACCAAATCATCCATTCTACTCCCGGTATCTACTAATGCAGTAGCAATGATTGTTAAACTACCAAATTCTTCTAAATTTCTTGCTGAACCAAAAAATCTTTTAGGGGGGTATAAAGCTACTGGATCAAATCCTCCAGATAAAGTTCTTCCAGACGGAGGTACTATTATGTTATAAGCCCTTGCAAGCCTTGTAAGACTATCCATTAGTATTACAACATCATTTCCTTCTTCTACCAATCTTTTAGCTCTACCCAGAGCTATTTCTGCAACTTTAATTTGATTTTCTGGAAGATCGTCGAAGTTAGAAGCATATACTTCTCCTTTTGTAGATTTACGTATATCAGTCACTTCTTCTGGTCTTTCTCCTATTAATAAAATCATTAAGTGTATTTTAGGATCATTATGTGTTATTCCATCTGCTATATCTTTCAGTAATGTTGTTTTTCCTGATTTGGGAGGAGATACTATCATACCTCTTTGACCTTTACCTATAGGTGCTAAAAGATCTATAACTCTATTAGAGATAGGGAATTGACCTACTTCCAATTTTATTTGTTCTAATGGAAATATTGGAGTAAGTCTTTCAAAAGCTATTCTTTTTGCTGCATTATCAGGCTCTCTTGAGTTTATTTTATCAATTTTTAATAAACCTAAGTACCTTTCATTCTCCTTAGGTAATCTAGCTTTCCCAACAATATAATCACCTTGTCTTAAATCGAATTTTTTTATTTGAGAGCCAGATACATAGACATCATTCTCATTAGGTAATAATGTATATGATCTAAGAACACCCCTAACTCCATCATTAATAATCTCTAGTATACCTTCAACACTTATAGCTTCATCTTTATCTATGCCTTTAAGTATTCTAAATATAAGGTCCCTTTTATTGAGTTCCTGGAAATCAGTAAGCTTTTCTTTGTCAGCAATAATACGTAAATCTGCCAAACTTTTTGAGTCTAAGTTCTGTAGAGAATATTGTTCTTTCATAGATTGTAATTACAAGAAATAAGAAAATTTAAAAAATGCATGTTTAAGAAATTTATTTTAGAGTTTCTAGATGTTAATTAGGATAATATAACAAAATAAAAAAAATAGCAAGAATTATAGTTTAGAGATCAAGTCTTCTGGTTTTATTTTTATAGATGGTCCCATAGTTGGACATATATATATACTTTTAAATATGGTATTTTCTGGCTTTTGTACAGCACTTACTATTGATTTTACTAACAATAAGGTATTTTCTAAAAGTTCTTCTTTTGTGTTATTTATATTCCCTATAATTGTATGAATAACTCCTGTTTGGTCTGATTTATAATCAAATTTTCCACCCATATAACTATTAATAGCATCATCTACATTATTTGTAACTGTTCCTTTCTTTGGGTTAGGCATAAGATCTTTTGGACCCAATATTTTCCCTAAAGTTGCTATTTTAGCCATTACATTAGGAGTAGCAATTATAACATCAAAATCAAGCCATCCTTGATTGATTTTATCTATATATTCGTCAAGTCCTATGTAATCATATTTTTCTGCAGTTTCAGGTTTTATATCCTTTAAATCTGTTAATAATAGAACTCTTTTTTTCTCACCTACCTTATTTTTATAGTTAACACTACCCCTTAATACCTGTTTTGTATTTTTTTGACTCACATTTAATGCTATATGTATCTCTACAGATCCTGGAAATTTGGACAAAGATAGTTTTTTCACCTCTTCAAAAGAATCATTAAAAGATATCTTATTATCCATTTTTTCTATAATTTTTCTATATTTTTTACCTCTTTTCATAATAATTTTTAATTATTTTAATTATCAGATACCTCTACACCCATATTTTTTGCCGTGCCCATAACAGTCCTTTTAGCTGCTTCAATATCATTAGTATTAAGGTCTGGTAGTTTAGTCTTAGCTATATCTTCAACCTGTGATTGTGTTAATTTACCAACTTTTTCTTTGAATGATTGACTTGAGCCTTTTGAAATATTTAATGCCATTTTTATTAATACAGCAGTTGGAGGCGTTTTTATAATAAATGAGAATGATCTATCCTCAAATACATCTATAACTACCGGGAAGATTAGGTCACCTTTATCTTTAGTTTGGTTATTGAATTGACTACAAAAGTCCATAATATTAACACCATGTTGCCCTAGAGCAGGTCCTATAGGAGGAGCAGGGTTTGCTTGTCCAGCTTTTATTTGTAATTTTATTTGTGTAATCAATTTTTTAGCCATATATTTATATTAGTTTTATTTGCATTAAATCTAATTCTACAGGTGTTTCTCTACCAAATATTGAAATAAGTATTTTCACCTTGCTCTTTTCTTCATTTATATCACTTATCTTACCGTTAAAATCTCTAAAGGCTCCATCTGTAACAGTTACACTATCTCCAACATTAAAAGATGTTTGTACTGCGGGTGTATCGAGTTCCATGAATTTCAGTATTGCATTAACTTCATTATCATTTAATGGAGTAGGTGTAGCACTAGTTGGTCCTACAAAACCAGTAACTCCTTCTGTATCTCTTATTATTGGCCAAGTTTCTTTGTTAAGTTCCATCCTTATTAATATATATCCTGGCAATATTTTTTCTTTTATTTTTCTTTTTTTCCCATCTGCTATTATAGTTTTGTTTTGTGTAGGAATAACTATTTCATCTAGATATTTATCTACACTAGCAGTTTCAGCTCTCTGTTTTATTAATATAGAAATTTTATTTTCATGACCAGTAAAAACATTAATGGCATACCACTTCATATTCTCAGTATTTTTTTGTTTATTCTTTTTTACTTTAATCTTATCCATATATAGTTTAGAATATTAAAAGTAGTAATTTCTGGAACAACACGTCTATACCAAAAAGAAACAAGCTAAGAATTACTGCTATTAATATAACCATCATGGTTGAATTATATAACTCTTTACCTGTATACCATCTAGTATTCTTTAGTTCTGTATTTACTCCTTTTAAAAATTTGAATACATTCATTATTATACCCTAAGGATAATATCAAAATTCTACAATATTATCAATCAACAGGTTCAGTGGGGATCGAACCCACATCAATGGTTTTGGAGACCAATATTTTACCATTAAACTATGAACCTCTATAAATTTATTTTACTTCCTTATGTAAAGTATGTTTTTTACAAGTATTGCAAAATTTATTTAATTCCAATCTCTCCTTATTATTAGTATAATTCTTCTTAGAAGTATAGTTTTTATTTTTACATACAGTACATTGTAGGAAAATATATCTTCTGTTATCTTTTTTAGCCATATTATTATTATAAAATATTATTTTTTAAATTATTTTTTTATTTCTCAGCCTAGAAGCGGACTTGAACCGCTGGTCTTTCCCTTACCATGGGAATGCTCTACCACTGAGCTATCTAGGCATATGCAGAGAGAAGGATTCGAACCTTCGTAGCCGTAATGGCAACTGATTTACAGTCAGCCGCGAT
>DAHXLB010000030.1:0-3240 GCA_027371855.1 bacterium | reverse complement strand
CCGTTAAACCATCCTATATCAGATATCCTCCTTTCTCCTGATGTACGTATTATTAAATTAAAACTGTTCAATCTCAAGATTTTTCATGAGACCTCTTTTTAAAACTTCGTCTCCTTTACTGGTTATAGTAAATCTCATATTATATAAACTATCTGTTTCATTTATCTGTTCTATAAAAGCAACCACTTTCATTTCGTTTATCATATCACTTAAGTATTCTTCTTTTATGTCAAAAAGTGTAGTATAAAGCACAATATTAATCATTCCATAGTTTAAGGATTGTTGTTTTTGATAATATAAGATATCTAAAAGTATTTTCCATTTTATATTCAACCTAAGATCTTTATCATTCTGTATACCAAGAATACCTTTGAAAATTCCCCTAATATTTTCTCCTAACCCCATATATTTACTCTCATGAATACCTGCATGAATATTTACCATTTCTCCATAAGGACTCCCAATAATAAAACCTATCTCTTCTTTACTATCCTTGATCTTTTTAAATTGATATAAAAATACAATCATCCACTCCATAAACTCTTCATCTTTAATGTCTAAGTCAAGTTGCAAACGTGTCAATAAAGCGTGTGTAATCGCAATAAAAATACTCTTTTTATTATAAGGAGTAAAAATAGATTGATATATTGAATACCTTGGTATTCTAAGACAGGAGGATTTAAGATCTATATATAACCAGTCTTTTCCTTTTTGAACAATAATATATTTTCTGTTACTTATATAAGATCTAAGTTGAAATATAACATCATTCTTTAAATTCTTTTTTGTGTCAGCTTTTGTATTACTATCTATCAACTCTCCAAGCCCATCTAAAATGTTTTTTTCATTAAAATTTTTGTCTATAAAATTGATAAGTTCTTCAAAATACAAAGAAACACTCTTGCCTGATCTTTCTTCAATAATACTTTTATTAAACTCCCATTTGTTATTGAAAAAGAATCCTATATCAAAAAGATCTCTTGAAGCTAATCCTGTTCTTTTTGTTATTGCAATAAGTTTGTGGGAAAACATATTCTCTTTGCTCATTACTGGGATATTAATATTTTCATAACTTTTAAGATCATATTTTTCTCCTTCTTTATACTGTTTTTTAGATACCTCAATCTTAATATTCCCCTGTGATCCTCTATAATTAAAATGTATTGTTTCCTCTCCTCCAACCCTTACAGGTGTTGCAAACTTCCCTCTTTCTTCTAAAATATTTTTTATTGTATCTATTACAAATTTTTCTTTATCTAAAGATAGTAATGTAAAATCTAAATCTACAGAGTCTCTTTTAAGACCATAAAATATATAGCATGCAGTTCCTCCCTTAAATTCTAAAACATTTATCATACCTGGAACTTCATATATTCTCCTTAGTATATATTTAAGCTCAGTTGTACATTTATTTATATCGAACATATTCTTTTTTCCAATTATTTAAAGTAGAAATCAATTTGTCATTCTCATATATTGAAGCTATTTTTCTGGCCTTTTTAAAATCTAAGCCAATTAACTTATCAAAATAGAAATCAGGATTTAGTGATAAAGTATCAAGAACAGCTCTTTCAGGTCCTGCAATCCAGTAGTCTCCAAAATACTCTTCTATATGTTCTAAACCTGCAATATCACTAATAATCTCAGGATCAATTTTTCTATATATATATATGGTATTATCTACTAAATACTTTTTATTTTCCTTCCCTACAGAAAAAATAGAAGAATATGGCTGAAAAATAAAACCCGATGAAACAAGTACTGTCTCAAAACTCACATATGATGGTGGAAATATGGCGTTTGCAAGTTCATATTTATTATATCCTTTTGAGGGTATAAAATAAAGGTTTCTTTTGAATCTTTCAAGTTTATTCCTTTCTACAAGTCTTGCGACTTTCTTTTTTAATGTATTTCTATCAGATACTTTTAAAAAATATCCCAAAGTATCAAGATTAAAAATCGTTCTTTTTGAAAGTAACATATTTTCCATAATCAAAGTGTACACTAATGTACACTTTCTGTCAATACCCTTTTATATTTCATCATCATTTATAACATCTTTTTTACTATTACTTTAAAATAGCAAATCTAGAGATATTTCCTTGTTATTAAAATAATAGAAAAGATTGTTAGCTTCCATAAGGATTATCTTGTTTTATATTAACAATTCCTTTGTTTTTAGCTTTACCAATATTATCCTCTTCCACCCATTCTTCTTTCTCTTTTTGAAAAATCTAATATAGCATCAAGTATATCCTCCGTTTTAACATCTGGGAAATATTTAGGTTCAAAATATAACTCTGTGCCTTTACCATTAAACCATCCTATATCAGATATCCTCCTTTCTCCTGATGTACGTATTATTAAATCAGATGAAGGTATCAAAGATCCACCATCCTTAAAATTATGAAAAGTAGATTCATCAATAGCAATATCCCTACCTAAAGTTCTTGACCTATTCATAATCCTTACAAGTTGATCCTCTCCACCAAAATCTATAGCTAAAGATAAAATTTTACCATTAAATGATTTTGTATGCTCTTCTACTAGTGTTATTACATTAAGTAGTCTTTGAGGGATTCTATCCTTCCTACCTATATGGATAAACCTTGTCTCTTCCTCTATCAACCTTTTTTCTAATCTAGTAATCATATATTCTAATATCATCATGATTCCCCTTATCTCTTTTTTATCTCTTACCCAATTATCTGATGAGAATGCCCAAAGTGTAATAGTCTCTATTTGATCTATTGTTTTTAAATCCTCAAGGATATCTCTTATCCTTTCTGCAGCAATTCTGTGACCCACAGTTACGTTCTTTCCATGCTCACGTGCCCACCTTCCATTGCCATCAGGAATAATCAGAATATTCTGAGGAAATCTATCAATTGGTATTTGCTTTACCATAGTTATCTTATCTACCATATTTTTAAGCTATAGGATATATCTTATAATATTTTAATATTAAAACAGTATGAAAAGAACCCAGATCCGAGGATCAAGATCCAAAAACTTCATAAAACTAACTTTTTTATATATAATTGTATAAAGGATCAAGATCTAAATGAAAAAATTACTCTTTATATATGATCTTATTTATCCCTATCAAATAGGTGGAGTAGAACAGAGGATATACAATGTATCTACACACCTTAAAGACGAATACAATATACATCTTGTAGGGATGAAAGGCTGGGAAGGACCTGATACGCTAGTAAAAGATAAAATAACATACCACGC
>DAHXLB010000011.1:0-81483 GCA_027371855.1 bacterium | reverse complement strand
AGAAGTAGACATCAGAAAATCTCATAAAAAAACACCAGAGATTCAACTTTTAGAAAGAATATTAAAACCTACAATCGATCCAGATACTGGGATACCTAAATTAGAAGAAATAATTCTAGAAAGAGCAATTGCGAAATATTACGCTTAATTGATTGTAATAAAAATCCATTTTATCTATACTGCAACATGATAGTAAAAGATCCTATTTACGGTAAATTTACAATTGAAGACAAAGTTATATTAGAACTTCTAAAAGATCCTAAAGTTTTAAGACTAAAAAAAATAACACAAGGAGGTACTACTGATATTCTAGAGATTCATAAAGATTTTTCAAGGTATGACCACTCACTGGGATGTATGCTTTTAATAAGACACCTTAATGGATCATTGGATGAACAAATAGCAGCATTACTTCATGATATTTCACATACAGCATTTTCTCATGTGGGAGATGTTATATATAAAAAAAATGAGAATAAGGAAAGTTATCACGAGATTATAAAAAAAGATTATTTAGAAAAATCCAATATTCCAAATATCTTAAAAAAATATAATTTTAATATAGATTATATAGAGAATGAAAAAAATTTTACTCTACTTGAAAAACCATTACCTAATCTTTGTGCAGATAGAATAGATTATTCTCTAAGAAGTTTATATGTATATTTAAACAAACAAAACAAAGCAAAAGAATACTTTAAGCATCTTATAAAATATAACAGTGAAATAATATTTGATAACAAAAATATAGCAATAGAATACAGTAGAGACTTTCTGAATTTAGATAAAAAGATATACAATAATATTGTAAATCGTACTTCATACTATATCCTATCTGATATTATAAAAAGATCATTAAAATTATCTATAATAAAAGAAAGTGACTTACTAACATATGATAAGTATGTTTATGATAAAATAAAAAAAACTACAGACCCTGCAATTATATTATTATTCAATAAACTAAATAAAGATTTGAAACCAAAGAAAGCATCTATGAAAAATTACAAATATAAAATACGAAATAAAGTAAGGGTTGTGAATGCTAAATTTCTTTATAGAGGAGAAATAAAATATGCACTGGATTATAATACGAAATTAAAAGAGGATATTAAAAAGCACAAGGACAAATATGAAAAATTAATGTATGTGAATATTGAATAAATTACTGGTACTAATCTCCAGTTAAGTTAACAACATGGCTTCTCTGAAATTCCACTACCTGTTCAAAGAAAGTTTTAACTTTCATTGCGTTTGACTTTGATATTTGCTCTATTCTAATTTCACTTTTATCCATATGTATTATTCTAACCCTTCCAAAAAATATTCCTTGTTCAATATTTACCTGGTCAATAGTTTTTACCCCTATAACCTCAATACTTTTTGTAATTCCATGTAAATGTAAAGTTACTTTCTCAATTGATCTAGCTTGAATATTATATTGTATTGGTGATATAGGTCTCAGTATTGTCATAGTTCTAACAGACATATTTACTGATAATATTGGATCCTCAACTTCTTGAGGTTGCTGATTCTGATTTTGATAAGACTGGCCTTGTTGAGGTTGATTACCTGAATTAACTGGAGGATACATATTTGGTATATTTGGATTCATGCACTCATCATAATAGTTTTTTTAAAAAAAGTCTAGTTTTAAAATAGTGATAAAAAATCTATTTTCTAATATAATAATAATTATGAGTAGATATAAAATAGTTTCTTGGAATGTAAATGGGTTTAGAGCCATTCTAAAAAAAGGTATAAATGAATTTATAGAAAAAGAAAAACCTAACATCTTGGGGTTACAAGAAATAAAAGTAGAAGAAAACCAACTTAAAGAATTGCCAGTATGTTTCAGTAAATATCATGCAATATATAACTCTGCAGAAAGAAAAGGATATAGTGGTGTCGCAACATTCTCAAACCTGAAACCAAAAGATTTTAAACTAGGTATTAGTATAGATGAATTTGACATTGAAGGAAGGGTTATCGAAACTATATATGATGAATTTAGACTCTTTAATATATACTTTCCAAATGGAAAAAAAAACTCCATACGATTAAACTATAAAATGAAGTTCTTTAAAGAATTGATGCTATATTTAAAAACTCTTATAGATAGTGGAGAGAAAATAGTGGTTATGGGAGATTTTAATATTGCGCACAAAGCTATAGATTTAAAAAGACCAGACGCAAATAGCAACATTTCTGGATTTTTACCCCAAGAGAGGAAAGTGATGGATGATTTTATAGATCTAGGATTTATAGATTCATTTAGATATTTTAATAAAGAGCCTGATAATTATACCTGGTGGGACCCAATTTCCCATGCACGAGATAGAAATGTAGGATGGAGAATAGACTATATAATGATTAGTAGAAATTTAGAGAATAATTTATCAGAAACTACTATCTATAATCAAATATATGGATCTGATCATTGTCCAATCGGTTGTCTCCTTAAATTTTAGAGTTTATAATAAAAAAATATCGCAAATGAAGAATAATAACAACTCAAAAACAACCAATGTTGAAAATACTGATAGAGATAACACTGGTGGCATTAAAAAATGGCAAGTTAATACTATAATTATATTAGGACTACTTCTCCTTATAACCTTGGGTTTGATATTTTATGTTATTGCATCTAAAAAATAAGTAATACACCAATTTACATCAGCCCTCTCATTATGAGTATTTTTTTAAAGTTTTTGATTCTATTTTTCTCATTCTCTCTACTGATTCAAGACAAACTTCTTGTAGTAGACAAACTCCTAGAATTCAAAACAGACAAATTTAAAAAGTTAGGAAATCGCCCTAAAACCCCAACTACGTATAAGAGTTTTATACCTATTCCATACGACAAAAACTAGAATATTCCTAAAATAAATGCTAATATTGTCGTATGAACTTAAATAAGAATACAAGTTACGTATTAATACACATACTCAACGGCAATGACACTGCCAATAAAATACAAAAGCAAATGCAAAATGTAGATATTCGATCTATTCAACGTGCCTTAGCAAGACTTAATGAACTGGAAATATTAAAGAAGATAGGTACTAACCATCCTAGTTATAAAGTTAACTATGAGAAGCTACTTGATTTAAGAATTACCGACAAGTTAGTGGAAGATGAAAATAGACCTAGAAGTATATTTAATCATGAGCTAGTTGATTGGCTACTTAAACTGCCTACCGGTGAAATTGATCTCATATTCAAAGACTACCTTGAAAAAGTTAATACCACAGAGCATCCCAGACAAATGACTGATAAAGAAATTGAATATCTGACAATAGAGCTTTCGTGGAAGTCCTCAAAGCTAGAAGGTAATACTTATACCCTACTAGATACCCAATTATTGCTTCTAGAGGGTATTAAAGCTAAAAACAGAACAGAATTTGAGACCCAGATGATACTAAATCATAAAGATGCTATCGCTTTCATAACTATGAATAAAGAATTATTTGGTAACAATATCAAGTTTATGACAATCGAAGAGCTACATAGAATAATTGGTAATAATTTGGGAATAGACAGAGGTATTAGAAAACAGTTAATCAGGATTACGACAAGCAACTATGAGCCTCTTTCAAATCAACATCAATTAAAAGAAAATGCAGACAAAATTCTAGAAATAATTAATAAAGTGTTAAATCCTTTAGTTAAGGCTTTGTTGGCACTTGCTTTAATACCATATTTACAAGCCTTTGAAGACGGCAACAAAAGGACAGGCCGAATGCTTGCTAATGCTATATTAATAAATTTTTTAGGTAGAGGTTTCAGTCTTAGAAAAATAGATTCTAGAAAACTGGCTATAGCATATCTTGCTTTCTATGAATTCAATAGTATCTATGCATTATCTAAGATTCTTCATGATGAACTAGAAAACTAACAAAGAGGTTCTAATCCCACATTCCCAGTATTAAAATTAGAAACAGTATTTTCAATGATAACTAGTTTCCTTTGTTGAATTAATACAGTCTATATATCTTAAAATAAAGTAAAAAAGTATTTAAATCCTTTACCCAGTAATCCTTATCAAATTATACTCATTGTAAGGGAACAGTTACCTGTTAATACCTTAAATAGCATTAAAAATATAAATATTATATAATCTTTGTATGAATTTTGCTGTATTAATAACAACTTCTGGACATGAAAATATAGAGAAAGCTGTCAAATCATTTTCTTCATACAATGTTCCTATATATATTGTAACTCCAAATAATGACTTAAAATTTAGATATGATGGATCTAGATTTAAAAGGATAAAGGTTATACATGATGAAGGTAAAGGAAAACCTCAAGCTTTAAATATAGCCTTTAAAAGCATACCAGAAGAAATTGTTTTATTAACTGATGGAGATGTATGGACAGATAAAAATGCATTAAAAGAAATCATAAATCTTTTTAGCCATAAAACTTTACCACAAAAAATAGGTCTTGTAACGGGGAAAGTTATATCTTTGAATGACAAAAATACTATGTTGGGTTTCTGGTCTCATTTTCTTGTTTTTGCTGCAAATAGTATGCGCGAGGAAAAAAATAAAAAAGGAGAATATTTTGAAGGAACTGGATATTTAATGGCTGTGAGAAAATCATTGATAGGAAAAATACCAGAAGATATATTTTCAGAAGATGGATATATTTCGTATAAAATATATACTAATGGATATAAAATAAGGTATACTGATAAAGCTCAAGTATATGTAAAGTATCCAACTACAATTAGTGATTGGTTGAAACAAAAACGTAGATCAGCTGGTGGATATACACAAAAATATATAGTAGTTAAAACTAGAAGTTTCAAAAAAGAAGCTATTGGAGGTGTTAAACTATTTTTTAAATATCCACAAAATTTAAAGGAATATTATTATCTGGTATGCCTTTTTTTAATAAGAATATATCTTTGGTTAGTCATTATTATAGATATAAGAATTAGAAAATTAAAATTTAAGGATGTTTGGGTTAGAATAGAGAGTACAAAATAAATATGGATAATAGAGATAATATAAAAAAAATAAAAGATTTAATAACAAAGTCAAAAAAAATATTAGTGTTAATGTCCCAGCCTGATGGTGATAGCATAGGTTCTGGTATAGTTTTAAGAAGATATCTAGAAAGCCTATATAAAATAGCAGACCTATATTCAAATAAAAAAGTGGATGAAAGATTTAATTTTCTAAGTTTCACTGATGAAATAAAATCTGCAAACATAGTAAAATTGGATTTATCAGAGTATGATCTCATAATGACAGTTGACACTGGGAATCTTTCTCAAGTATATAGTGCTGAAAAATATCCAGATTTTCATTTTCCACCAAACATACCAATCATAGCTATAGATCATCATGCATCAAATCAACAATATGCAAAATATAGTATTTATGATGAGGGTGCATCATCAACAGGAGAACTTTTGTATGAATTTTTAAAAAGTGAAAATTATATTCCTTCAATTGAGGAAGCTGAACTTTTATATTATGCCATAGCATCAGATACTGGATTTTTTAAATGGCAAATAACTCCAAAAACACTAAGACTTGCATCTGATCTTTTAGAGATTGGCGTTGATTTTCAGAAACTTATGGATCAATATTTTGATAACACTATTGAGAAACAAGTTCCATATTTATTAGAGTTTATAAAAAAGACAGTGTTCCATAAAAGACCTAGATATATATTACTTTATATAAGTAAATCCATGATGAGGAAATTAAAAATAAATAACGAAGATTTAAAAACAGTTAGAGATATGTATAGGAATAATTTTCAAACAACTTTCAAAGATTATTCAATATTTATCATTGCTAGTGAGCAACAAGATTTTACTATACTATCAATAAGAGGAAATCCATATTCTAATAAACTAGATTTATTTAGGTTAAGAGAATTTGGAGATTTTAATGGAGGAGGACATAAAAACGCATGTAGTTTTCTAACACATCAAACTAAATCAGATATAATAAAATCATTAAATAAAGGAATTAATTCTTTAAAAGTGAAATGATTATTTTGATTTTTTTATAATATTTTTAAAAAATCTTTTTCGATATCTTATTCTGAAGTTGGAAATATATCCATCTCTATATTTTTTATGGAAGTACTGGTTACCTTCATTATATTCCCTTCTTTATCACGAGTATATTTTATAGTTGATATGGTTCCATTAGAGGAAATTCTAATCTCCATAGTAACCCTACCATTTTTATCATATCTATGCTCAATATTATCACCGTCAATTGGTTTAAAAATCTTTGATTTGATTCTTCCTTTACTATCATGGGTAGACTCTGTGGCACCTATTCCAGAATAATAATCTATTATTTTAGAAAGAACACCATCCTCCGTTCTATAATATTCTCTAGAGTGTGTCTTGCCATCAGGGAACATTACCATTTCCTTTGATATAATACCGTTTTCTATACATTCTTTTTTGAGAAAAGTATCTGCAGTTAAAGTGTCTATAGTATCATCTTGACTAGATTGTATTAATTCAATATTCATTTTAATTTATATAAACTATTGTTTTACCATAGGTGTTTTAATTCTATTTATACATTCTCCTCTATCATTATATATGTATTCTGTGAGTGTCCTATTCCCTTTATTATCAGTATATATAGCACCTATAGAGACTCCATTTTCATCATATATATATTTATACTGCCTACCGTTTACATAGTTAACCTTAGCTATTAATTTACCATGCTTATCACTTACATACTCAGACATACTCTGTCTTCCATCAGAAAAAACAGATACTTCTTTTATAAGTTTACCAAACATATCAAAATGGTACTCTCTCCTTTCTCCATCTGGCATGACATATGTCCTTTGGCTGACCCTGCCCAATTCATCATATGAACATTCATATCTACCTAAACCTGTAGGCAAATAAACTATTTCTTCAGTAGCTAAAGGTTTTTCCATTTTCATTCAGTAATTATACCGTAACCTATATAGTTCACCAAACGACTTTAATTTATGGGGAATTTCAGAATAACTAGAATCTATTTTATCAATAAGCATTTCTAAAATAGTGCTCTTTTTTCCTTAATAGTGAATAATAACGTATATAGTTACACAAATAAAATATCTTTTTTCATTTACTGTATTACCCGTATTTCATTTCAAGCAGTTCTTTGATTTGAAGCAATATAGGTTTCCACCCATTCTCTACCATACTCTCAACATCTTCTTGTGAGGAATTGTCACCTTGAGTCAATGTAAGTCTTGTTTTATTATTGTCACTAGATAGTTCATATGTAACTATGTGGTAATTCTCTGGTTTATCTTCTTGTCCAGCTAAAGGACTCCAATGTGAGGTTTTAACTATCTTATTTGACTCAAAAGCTAGTACCTCACCTTTATCTTCATAAGGTTTCCCATTCCACTCACCACTCCATGTGATAGGATGCCCAACTACCCAATCGGTTTTAGTATTAGTGCCATGTAGGTATTGTTTTATTATTTCTGGATTTGTAAGAGCCTCCCATACTTTATTTACAGGAGCTTCAATAATTATTGAGGTTGATGCTGAAAATGTGCTATTCATGGTTTTATGATAGTACTAAATAAGCATAATAGCAAACTAAGAAGGATTAGAATAAATTCCAACCTGTTGTAATAAAAAATATTAGAACCTATCTATAAAGTGTACTAGAGACTCTGTATGATACATTACAGTAAAGAAACTTGAAACCTCTATTATCAGGGAGTTGAGATTTGCTTTATCTCTAGGCTAGGTATTTTATGTTATTACCTAATCACCCCGCTATATTCATTTTACTGAAGATACCACAAAGTTGGAATTGACAAGTATATATAATAGTAATACAATATATATATGACTAAAACTATTCTAAACATTAAGATAGCTCCTCAAACTAAGCTTCAAATTCAAGAATTCGCTGCTGAGTTAGGAGTACCAGTTAGTGTTATTATAAATGCTCAAGTTAAACAAATGCTAAGAGATAGAAAAATAGTACTTAGTACTGAGCTAGAACCTACCCCTTATCTAGTAAAAATTATGGAACAAGTTGAGAAAGATTTGATAGCTAATAAGAATATGACCAAAGCTATGAATGTTAAAGAAGCTATTGCATATCTTAATTTGTTATGAAAGTAAGGTTTCAAAAGAGCTTTACTAATCAATTTAAAAAGCTTCCAGAAATTCAAAAGCAGCTAGTTACAGATACTATAGAATTATTTACTAAAAACCCTATGTATGAAAGTCTTCGTAATCACCCATTAAAAGATATGTGGGTCAATTATCGTTCAATTACAGCAGATAGTGATTTGCGATTACACTATCGAATCGTTGATAAGGATACAACTCTATTTGTTGCAGTAGGTACTCATGACGAACTCTACAGATAGATATGTATCCCTTTGATAATCATTAGTGGATATCAAGGTTTATCTTTAATGTATAGTAGGTCTATTTTTTCAATAAGCATTTCTAGTATAGTACTTTTTATACTAAAATCAGATTCAATGTTTTGTACATTAATTTTTATTACAACAACATAGCTTGTAAGAGAGGTTTCATCTATATAAATATCAAAATTTTTTACTTCAAATCCATGATCCACTTTAGCTTTTTCTATTATATCTTTAATTATATCTCTAGCTTTTTTAAAAGATAATTCTTTTTTTATTTCATATTTAATCTGTACATTTAGATATTTTATATCATCTAATTCCAAAATAAATGCTTGTATTAATATACTATTTGGAATTTTAAAAGGAATCCCATCCTCACCTATAAAGGTAGTATAAAAAAATCCAGTACTATCTATAATTCCTACATAACCTGGTAATACCAAATCTTTAGAAAAGAATTTATTAGGGTAAGCAGGAAGCAAGAAACTAAACTGCCAGGTTGTAATCTTTATTTTATCTCCTTGGTCAAATTGTTTAAATAATAATATAACAATCCCACCGAAAAGATTTGATAGCATAGACTGAGAAGCGACTGCAAGGATAACACCCAAGAATGCTCCACCAACAAGTATATTTGTTATATTTATATTTAGTATATCAAGAACAACAATTATTAAAACAAGGTAAGAGACTATAAGAAAAATAAAACTCAATATATTAGCCTGTTTTCTTCTTGAATATTTTTCTATAGATTTAATAATCCTTTTATCTATAAAATTAATCATGAAATATCCAATTAAAAAAACAATTAACGCTAGAACTATATCATGCAACGTAGCAGGAAATTTTAAATATAAAAGCAATCTAGAGAAGGATAATACCACTATAATAATTATTAGTATAAATAGAAAGAATGAACTTATTACTTTTTTATTTTTTGAAATTTTTACTATCATGGGATCTAGATCCTTTATGTTCTCAATATATAATAAATATTATCTCTTGCTTTAAATTTGTGAAGTACTTTTAATTTTAAAATTTTAATATATTCTTCAATTTCACTATCTTCAATATAGCATACATACCTATTTGTTTCTTTGTTCCAAGATACTAGATAATTATTATCACCTATATTCTTAAATTTAGAATCATCTTTATTAAAATGCCACAAAGATATTACTATTATAGCATTTTTATTCATTATTGTCTTTATCTCCTCCAAAATCTTAATCCTAAGTTTAAATGATGGACAATGATGAATAACTGCAATTAGAATAGCCATATCCAATTTTTTATTTAATTTTTTCTCCCAATCATTTTTTGTTATATCAATATTTAGATATTTATATAGAGGATTATGTGCTTTTGCTTTTTTAAGTAGTGAATCCGAAAAATCAATTCCTAAGTATTTATCTTTATTAAAAAATTTAGAGAACCTTCCATTTCCACAACCTATATCTAGAACAGAGTCTGTATTTTTTATATATTTTAAAATTACATCAAATTCACTCCAAAAATTTTTACGTGACTTATTAAACGATTCAGCATAGTTCTCGTAAAAATTTTTATTAATTTCAATAAGCTTCTGTTCGTCCATGAGGTGCACCTTCTATATATGTTATAATTATACATCAGTGAAAAAATATTTATTAGATATTAATATGAAACAGCCTTTACCTGTAAAACCTTTAAATTTCTCTAACCAGAATATAATAGAAACCCTAATTGATAATCCATCCCAAGATATAAAAACACTTATTAGAGAAAGTAACTTATCCCAAAGCAAAGTAATAACTCTATACAAAAAATTGTGTAAGGATAAGAATATTACAGAAGACTATTCCCTAATACAAAAAATTCAAATGAAACCTATAAGAACTATATCCGGAGTAGTTCCTATAACAGTACTAACAAAACCCTTCCCGTGTCCAGGTAAATGTATTTTTTGTCCAGATGATGTGATGATGCCTAAAAGTTACCTTTCCAAAGAACCAGGAGCTCAAAGAGCTCTAATGAATAAATTTGATCCTTATCTACAAGTTAAAAACAGAATGCAGGCATTACAAAACATTGGGCATAAAACTGAAAAGATTGAACTTTTAGTTTTAGGTGGAACATGGTCTGTATATCCAAGACCTTATCAAGAATGGTTTATAAAAAGATGTTTAGATGCAATGAATGAATTTTCATATAAATATGAAACATTAAATTATAAAAAAAACACTGTTAATTTCAACACTCATCAGAATGAAGTAGATCCACCTTCAAATTGGAATATTCAAATGCTTAAGGATGCTCAAAAACTTAATCAAAATTCTAAATATAGATGTATAGGAATAACCCTAGAGACAAGGCCTGACAGAATAAGTAATCTTGAGGCAAAACATCTAAGAGAACTTGGTTCTACAAAAATACAACTTGGTATACAAAGTACAAATGATAGAGTATTAGAAATTAATAAACGTGGAGAAACATCAAAAGATCAAAGAAATGCAATAGATATATTACGTAGTTTTGGATTCAAAATACAAATTCACTGGATGCCAAATTTATATGGATCAACTCCAGATATAGATAAATTAGATATTGAAACTATATATAAAGATAAATCATATATGCCAGATGAAATAAAAATATATCCGTGTTCAATAATTGAGACAGCAGAATTATATGATTATTGGAAAGCAAAAAAATATGTACCATACTCTGAAGAAGAATTAATAGATATATTAATCCATGCAAAATCCCAAGTTAAAAAATATTCCAGAATAAATAGAGTCATTAGAGATATACCATCAACCTATATAATGGATGGCAATAAGAAAACGAATCTAAGACAACTAGTGCAGATAAAAATGAAAGAGAGTGGACTTAAGTGTGAATGTATACGTTGTAGAGAAATAAAAGATCAAAGTATAGGAGATATTACATATGATGTATATGAATATGAAACAACAAAAACTTTTGAGAAATTTTTATCATATAATACGAATGATAAATCACCAAAAACAGATTTCCTTGAATCTAAACTACTCGGATTTTTAAGATTATCTATCCCAAAAGACAAAGATCATTATTTGGATGAACTAAAAAATAGTGCCTTGATACGAGAAGTACATGTATATGGTCAAGCTTTAGGAATTCATGATATATCTAACCAAGACTCGGAAAAATCAGCACAACATTTAGGAATTGGAACTAAATTACTTTTGAAAGCTGAAGAGATAACTAAAAATAATGGGTTTTATAGGTTATCAGTTATATCCGGAATTGGAACAAGGGAGTACTATAAAAATCGTGGATTTACTATACAAGATTTATACCAAACAAAAATACTAACCAATAATGATAATATTAAACAGAGCTTATGACAAAATAAATACTAATGGCTACAGAATACTTGTAGAAAGATTCTGGCCAAGATGGGTAACAAAAGAGAATCTAAAAGTTGATTTATGGTTAAAAGAAATTGCTCCATCTAATAAACTTAGGCAATGGTTTATGCATGATCCCGTGAAATGGGATGAGTTTAGAAAAAAATATTTTATTGAACTAAACAACAATAAAGAAAATATAGGAAAAATTATAAACTTAGAAAAGGATAAAAGTATTATTTTAATCTATTCCTCATCATCAAAGTATAATAATGCAGAGGCACTGAAAGAATATATCGTAAATAAAAACTATGTCCGAAGATAACATTTTTACAGTTAGTCAAATAAATAAATTTGTATCCAGGCACTTGAGAGAAAATTTCAACAGTATCTTTATTCAAGGAGAGATCGCAGAATTAACTATTACAAAAGAGAGCTGGGTCTTTATAACCCTGAAGGATGAAACATCGTCAATTAGATGCGTAGACTTTGGGCAGAAGACATTAAAATATAGAGACTTCATAAAGGAAGGATCTGAGATTATAGTTAAAGGAACATTATCTTTATTTGAAAAAAAGGCAACATTCCAGCTTGTTTTGGAGGATATAAAAATATTAGGTGATGGAGACATATATAAAACAATAGAGGAACTAAAAGTTAAACTTTTAAATAAGGGGTATTTTAAAGAGGATAGAAAAAAACAACCACCAAGGTTTCCTTTAAAAATCGGTGTTGTAACATCTTTAGACAAACATTCAATGGCATATAAAGACTTTTTAAACACATATAAAAAAAGGTTCCCTATAACTAAAATTTCACTATACGACTCCAAAGTACAGGGTGAGAATGCTGAGAAACAAATCATTGAAGGGATAGAATATTTTGAAAAAATAAAAGGAATAGAGGTAATAATAATAACGAGGGGTGGGGGATCAATAGAGGATTTAATGCCATTTAATTCTGAACAACTGGCAGATACTATATACAATTCTAAAAAGGTTATTGTATCTGCAGTAGGTCATGAAGGTAATGTCTCTATTTCTGATCTAGTAGCTGATGTACATGCTATAACTCCTACAGATGCAGCAAATATTCTTGCTCCTTCCAAATATGATTTAAAGGCATATTTAAAAAAATGTATATCTACAGAAATAATAAAATCTAACTCACGAATCACAGGTCAATACACGTTAATAGATAATTTGATGTTGCGTTCAAAAAGTAATATAGAATATTCAATTAATGAAAAAATACAATATCTCAAAGAATCTTCTTATTTTCTAAAAGATAGAGTGAATTTTCTATATAATATTAGAATAGATATGAAAAATAAAATAAAAATACAATTTATAAAGGTAAAAAATACGGTTGACAATAAGATCAATTTGATTAATAATAAAGTTACAATACTCAATTCTATAAATCCATTATATATTTTAGATAAAGGATATTCTATAGTGTATAAGGATAATAAAATAATAAAATCTATCTCAAGTATTGATATAGGAGATGTGGTAAAAATTAAACTAGCGCAAGGAGAACTTGAAAGTAATATTTTAGATAAGAAAGATGATGGCTAAAAAAACTAGTAATACTCAAAATACACATAATGAAGAATCTGGATCTGGATCCGATGGAATCAGTTTTTCCAAAAAATATGAAAGATTCGAAAGTATAATACAAGAACTTGAAAATGATGAATTAACTATTGAGGATCAAATAAAAAAAATAGAAGAGGGAACAAAGCTATATAAAGAATGTGTTAAGTATTTAAATAATACAAAGAATAAAATCACTCTGATAAATAAGGAACTAGAAAAAGTAGATTTAGATTCAGATCTAGATATAGACCAAGATTTAGATAATTAAATATATGGAATTGAAGGGTAAAATTTTAAAATCAACTTATATTAAATTCGCAGTTGTACCAGTAATATTTTTGCTTGCAAGTTTTGTATATACACTCTTTAACACTGCAACAGTTCCTGCAGTACAATTTACTCCATTTAATGGATTTAATCCGTCAGAAAGTTTATCTCAACCAAAAGCTGCAACTACAATATATGCAAACAATAATGAAGTTATTGGTAAAATATACGGACCAGAGATGAAAGCATATCAATATGTTTCCAATCCTTCAGCATATGCAGGTGATTCTATATTGTATCATCTTGAAAATATTCCTCCATACTCATCAAATCCTGATGTTTTATCTTTAGCTATGAAAGCAAAAAATGATTTTATGCAGTTTTTATATAACGGAGGTGCAATAACCAAGAGTGATATTACTTTGGCAAATCAAAATACTAATACTCCATATTTCAGTGTTCTTCATACCCCATATTTTACAGAATATGTTATCCATAAACTATACCAAAACTATCAAAAATATCTGCTTTTAGGTGGATTACAAGTTTACACAACTGTAGATCCAGCCTTGAATACCCTTGCTCAACAAATAGTTACAAGTGACTTTCAACAATATGATGTACCAATAGGAGCTGATTCTGCAGCTATGGTAGCAGACAACCCAACTAATGGATATGTTCTTGCTATGATTGGAGGGCCAAACAATGGGGCATACCTTAATATGGCTGATATTCCACGTCAACAAGGATCTGCTATGAAACCATTAATTTACATTAAAGCATTTGAAATGGGATACTCTCCACAAACAATGATTAATGATTCTCCTATATGTTATGGAAATTACTGTCCAACAGATTATGAAGGATATACAGTTGGATGGGTTTCAATAGATAGGGCAATCAATCAGTCAATTAATATTCCGGCAATAAAAATGCTTGCAAGAATAGGATACCAGAATGGATTTAATACACTTATAAAAGAAGGTATACAGTTAGATCCGAAAGTATATGTTGGATTACCTCTAGTACTTGGTGCTGCAGGAATACCTTTAGTTAGAATGGTAGGTGCATATAATGCATTAGATAATGGGGGATACTATGCTCAATCCACTCCATTTATTAAAATTGTATACAACAATCAAACAATACTCAATAACACTAATCCTCCTAAAAACAGAATACTAGATGCTAACGCTGTAGCAGAGATGGATGCAGTACTAGGCGATACTGTTCTAAAGCAACCATTATATGGATCTAATACTTATTACTACTCAGTTCAAGGTAGACCTTATGGATCTAAGGATGGGACATCAAATGGACCTAGAGATATAACAGATTATATGTTTATCCCTCAACTTTCAGTAGGTGTATGGGCTGGAAATATAAACGATTCACTTATGTCTCAAAATGCAGTAGGTGCATTCCAAACAGGACCTATGGCTCATCAATTGATAATGGATTATATTCAAAATAATAATTTACCTATTGTAAACTTCCAAACACCTACATACCCAACACTAAATTCTACAACTGCACAGATCCCTTGAATCCAGATTCTTGAGTCTAGGCTTCTTAATTTTAGACTATTTACTTTTAATTATATAAAAATATGCACCATTGGAGGTTTTTGCTAGTTTGTAGTATTTATTTATAAAGGCTGTCAGTTTATTAAATCCATAGCTATCGTTATAATAGAGTATAAGATATGGCTTATTCTTATTTAGCTCAGAGAGAACAGTATTCTGTCTTTTTTCCCCTATTATTTGAAAATCAACTACATACTTCTCACTGGGAATAGATTTTGTCATATAGTAATCCCAAGGAAAATTACCCATTATAAATATTCTCTTACCCTTAACATTTAGTGAATCCAGATTATTTGCAATCTGGTATACTATATTTGCGTTCTGCTCAGTTTTCTCATATATAACATTAGTATTATAGATAAAAATAGAATTATATTGAGAACTTGTTTCTTTACCTATCATATATGCATAAGAATTAGGATAATAGTCATATTTAAATTGTAACTGCTGGAAAATTTGCCATGATAATTCTCCTCTAAAGAAATATAGTTCTCCAAGATATATAGATATACCAACTAAAAATACAATAAGTATTTTTTTATACCACCTTTCTTTATATATTCTATATATATAGTATCCTAGTAAAATACAAAGAGGTAATGCTATTTGAAGAAGATAATGAAAATAAGGTCTTCCTGATAAATATACACTGTATAAATCAATAATAACCCATAAATATATAAAGAGAGTTACATCTTTGGATCTAGATCTTTTAATCCATCTTTTTTTATAAAATACAAAAAATATGAATAGGATCAGGAAAAGAAGTATAGTCTGAAAATCAACTATTGATAAACCAAATAAAGGTTTTGCCTTTGCGACATATCCTAAATTATACAAAAATATTGCATATATTGTGTTCGGTAGATTGTTTGTGAAAAATTCATAAACTAGAAAAATTACCAATGGAGTGAACAAACCCAAGGTATAGAAAAATGATGATTTAACATATTTTTTAAAATCAAATATAAAAAAGAAATATACAATAATAAAGAATGCATCAAATATTACTGACACCTTAAACATTAATCCAAGACCTATGACAAGTCCTGCAATATATAATTTTAAAAAACTTATATCAGGAACATTCTTCAGAATTATATATATAGATAATATAGAAAAGAACATATAATAATTCTCAGCATTAGCCAATGTTCCTTCTAGAAAAACACTCCCTATAAGTAAAGCAAAAAGAAGGGATGATATAACTGCTACTTTATTACCAAACTTTAATTGAGCTATTTTAAAAATAAAATACTGAGTAAGCAAAGCAAGGATCAAAGAAACGGATTGGTAAACAAAAATTAAAGATAGCGGAATACGTTCATATAAAGCATATAGGTAATATATAAAAGGGGTTTTATTATCAAATACAGTGCTATATAAAACTGCACCATGATTTAGAGCCATACCTATTGCTGAATACATACCTGTATCTTCATACCAATGGGGCTCATAAAATGCGGGGAGTCTTAATAAAAATGTTAACAAAAAGGGAAAAAATTTAATGTATCTATTCATAACTAACTAATTTTATAAATGATAACAATTACTGAATGTTATTATTATATCACAGGAAATAAAAGAGAGCCCTGATTCGACTCCCTAAATCTTTTTATATATCTCTGTCTCTCGCCGTAATTTTCTATCTTCTATTTTTATATACATAATAGTTGTATAGATAAAATTAGTTTTTAGTTACTTGATAACGACTAGCTAGTTTTTATATCTTTCATTATTATTAAGATACTATTAAAATATGAATGTATCATTAATTACTGCATTGGTAGTTCATGGTTTCTTATGACTTCCCCAATTAGTACGCCATTCCACCACTTTTTTATTGTTTTGTGACTCTACTACGATATCTCTGTTTTTACTGCCATACCTTTGGGGAAATCATAAGAAAATGGAAGGGAGCCCCAAACCGGCTCCCTCTTGCTTCTAATATATCTGTAATTCTCGGTAATTTCATATCCTTCATTTTTATATACATAGTCTTGTATAGATAAAATTAGTTTTTAGTTAATCAATATAATTATCTTCAACGCGTTGTTAGTTTTTATATCTTTCACTATCATTAAGATACTATTAAAATATGAATGTATCATTAACTAACATATTAGTCCAAGAGCACTACTTTTTTTGATATACATGATTATTATGGTAGAATAAATATGTCAGAAAAACACTTAATTATGAATATTGAAAACGTTATTATTTTAGGATCTGGGCCTGCAGGACTAACTGCCTCCATATATGCAGCTAGATCTGATTTAAACCCTATTTTGATATCTGGGAGTACCCCAGGAGGTCAGCTTACAATAACATCATTAGTTGAAAATTATCCAGGATTTGAGGATGGTATATTGGGACCAGAATTAATGTTGAATATGCAAAAACAAGCAAAAAATATGGGAGTTAGATTTGAAGAGGGCGTAGTTATAAAAGTTGATTTTTCAAAGAAACCATTTACTATTTGGACTGAAGATAAAGAATTTAAAACAAAAACTATAATCATTTCTACAGGAGCATCTGTAAGATGGTTAGGCCTTGATGGAGAGACAAGATTAATGGGCAAGGGAGTCTCTGGGTGTGCTACTTGTGACGGACCATTTTTTAAAGATAAAGATATAGTTGTAGTTGGAGGAGGAGATAGTTCCATGGAAGAGGCTTTATTTTTAACAAAATTTGTAAGAAAAATATACCTTGTACACAGAAGAGATGAATTTAGAGCATCAAAAGTAATGCAAGATAGAGTTTTTAAAGATGAGAAGATAGAGATACTTTTTAACTCTGAACTTAAGGATATTTATGGCGAGAGTGTTGTAGAAGGAGTAAAGATCTTGAATAATAAAATAAATACTGAATCTGATCTTAGAGTACAAGGTGTATTTATAGCAATAGGACATACCCCAAATACAGAAATTTTTAAAGAATTTTTAGACATAGATACAAATGGATATATAAAAGTCCATGATTTTACAAAAACAAATATTGAAGGTGTTTTTGCTGCAGGAGATGTATCAGATCCTAAATATAAACAAGCAATATCATCTGCTGGTATTGGCTGTATAGCCGCAATTGATGCTATGCATTTCATAGAGGATCTTGATCCACGGATCTAAATCAAGAAAATAATTAATCATAATCATTTAAATTTGATATCATGAATGATAATGTTTAATATATTATTATGTTACTTTTTTATTTTGGGATAATCATATTTTCTATCCTTGCAGGAGTTATAGGAGCATTAGTTGGGATTGGTGGCGGAATAGTAATAATTCCAATACTTATTCTAATCTTCCATATAAATATTAAAATTGCTATTGGAGCAAGTATAGTATCTGTAATAGCAACATCCTCATCTGCAGCATCAGTTTATCTAAAAGATAAAATAATAAATATTAAGGTAGGGATGTTACTTGAAATTGCTACTACAATAGGAGCAATAACTGGAGCAGAAATTATGGGCATACTAAATACTAAAATATTACTCTTTATATTTGTATTTGTCCTTCTTATATCTCTCCTTCCTCTTTTAAAAAATAGGGATAAAGAATTAGATGAAAATGTTAAAAATGACAATATTGCAAATTATCTAAAATTATCATCTTCTTATTACGATAAATTACAAAATAAAAAAATAACTTACAACGTAACTAATATTCCTGGAGGGTTTGTAATAATGTATATAGCAGGATTAATCTCTGGGCTGTTAGGAATAGGCAGTGGTGTATTTAAAGTTTTAGCATTAGATGATGTTATGAAACTCCCAATGAAGGTATCTACTACAACATCTAATATGATGATAGGTGTGACCGCAGCAGCAAGTGCATTTATATACCTTATAAATGGATACATAAATCCATATATAGCTATACCAGTAATGATTGGTGTTTTTATAGGGTCATATTATGGAACTAAATTAATTGGTAAAACCTCTAATGTATATTTAAAGAAAATATTTATATTAGTTATATTAGTTATAGCAATAGAAATGATTTTAAGAGCTATGAATATATTATGAATGAATCTAAATCTAATCAAAAAGAGTCTCAAAATAAAGATATGGAAACAATAATAGGGTACACTCTTAGAACAGGAGTTATAGTAAGTGTATCTTTGGCTATTATTGATCTTATTTTAATATTTATAAGTGGTAATATAAATTATCAAACAGGTTCATACAAAAATACCTTTGCATTCATAACTACTACATTCAGTCACCTCTCATTTTTAAGCCTATTATTTATTCCTATTATAATTTTAATAGCGACTCCAGTTATAAGAGTACTGATGTCTATTTTTCTATTTTTAAAAGATAAAGATTATATATTATCTATCACAACTTTAATGGTATTTATAATCCTACTAATATCCATTTTCATTGTTGCATAATGTTATAATAGAGTATGTACGGTAGAATATTTATAATCATAGGATTGTTTATAACCATAGTAGGTATAGTTCTTTATTTCATTGAAAAATACCATATTCCAGGGAACAGTGTTCCAGGGAACAGCGTTCCTGGGAACAGCGTTCCTGGGAATTTTGTCTTTAAAAAAGGAAATTTTAGTTTTTACTTTCCATTAACCTTTTCAATACTAGCCTCTATAATATTAACAATAATAATATATATTGTATCTAGAGTATTAAAATGAATAAAAACAAAAAAGAATATGTTAAGAAAATAATAGAAAAATTGGATGTTTTATATCCTAATGCTAAAATTTCGCTAAATTTTAAAAATCCATTTGAACTTTTAGTAGCTACAATTTTATCTGCTCAATGTACTGATAAAAGGGTTAATATTGTTACAAAAGATTTATTTGAGAAATATAAAACTCCTCTAGATTTTAAGAATGTAAATATAGAAGAACTTCAAAAAGACATATATTCTACGGGGTTCTATAAAAATAAAGCAAAAAATATAAAGAACCTTGCAACTTATATTGTAGATAAATACAAAGGTGAAATACCTGAAGATATAGATACACTAATAAAATTGCCTGGTATAGGAAGAAAGACTGCAAATGTGGTTTTGATGAATGCATTTTCTAAAAACACAGGAGTTGTTGTTGATACACATATGATAAGATTATCAGGAAGATTAGGACTTATAAGAAAAAATTTAATGGATAGTAAGAATGCTGATAAGATAGAACAAGTTTTAAACAAAATTGTTGAAAAATCTAATTACCTACATTTTTCAGATCTTATAATAGCACATGGGAGAGAGATATGTGTAGCTAAAAAACCTAGATGTAATATGTGTATATTAAAAGATATTTGCCCAAAAATTGGAGTTAAAGAAATCAAATAATATTTTTCAATTTTTTCTTCTATAATAGAAAAACCCAAGGATTACAAATATAACAACAACAATGGCGACATATTTTATTATTGACCCAAATCCATCATATATTGGAACATTATTAGAATTAGTAGATTGTGATATTGGCGTGTTTGATGCAAATGAAGAAGATAGTTCTTGACTGGTTGCTATAAATGTTCCCCCTCTCATAAATGTATATCCTGTAACCTCACTGTTTTTATAGTTTACGCCTGAAAGAGAAAACCATCTGTTTCTTACTGAGTCCCATATATATAAATATGCTGCATGTATATGATTTACTTGTACCTGTATTTCTCTGGGTAATGTTAAATCTCTACTGTTTAGTGGACCATCAGAGCCTATTGAAATACTAAAAGATTCTACTACATAAGGGACTGCTTCTGGTAAAAAACTATTCCCTACAGGAGAAAGAGTTACATTCTCACTAACTGGAAATACACTAGAAGGAAATGATACTGTTACATTTCCACTATGTACAGCACCACCTAATGTCCCTACTGAGACTGTATTTAGTGGTATATTATTAGATGCAGCATATATAGATAAGGGGAAACACAAAAATAAAACTAAAGTTATACCAAGAACATATTTTTTAATTCTCATATTAGTCTTCATTATAATACATTTATGAACATAGTTTACATCATTCTTATATTTAAAAATCATTAATATTACATTAAATTATTGTTGTACAATAATTGTAAATCTGTTATATTAATCCTGCAAGTATGAAGATCAATAACATATTAACTATATGATCAAATCAATACCTTTCAATAATAAAGAAGATAATAATAGACAAAGTCTTGTAGTTGAAACACCTCCATATTTTATAGAATTTGTAAAAAAAACTGAGGAAGAGGTTACATTGAAAGGTAATGTAGTATCTGATCAAGTAGTTGAAAGGATTGATCCTTTTCTATCTCATTCAACACTGATATCATACTCCAGATCAAAAAGACCACAACCAGATATAAAAGATAGTGAAGATACTAAAGAGGGTTATTGTTTATTTGATAATCTTGATGATGTGGCTCATCCCATTGTAGAATATAATGAATGGGGGGTTTATCAAGCACCAAATCCTTTTGCATTCAATCCAGGATTCCATGACCTTATAGTTTTGAAAGATCATATAGATACAATTTCAAATATACAGAGGAAACATATGTTTGGAATTATTTCTGCATTATCAAAGAGAGCTAAAGAAATCACATTGAAAGATGGCATTAATCAGGTCGCAGCAGGAATAAATTTTGGCACAGATAAAGAAAAATATTCTGCAGGAGCAAGTCAACCCCATTTACATGCGCAAATTGGTGCAGTATATAAAGATAGCTACTTCCCTTTATATGATAAATATGAAGATGTTATAAATCAATTTTATAAAAAAGGTATAGGCTACATAGATTTATATAATCAGGCTCTAAGGTCTAGTAATCTAGTTATATATGAGACAGATAATTTTATAGTATTCACACCTTTCTCTCCAAGATTCAAAGATGAAATACAGATACAAGCAAAAAATAGAGAGCTAGGAAATTTATCTTCATTAGATGAAGATTCCATTGAAGAGTTATCAAATATATTGTATAAAGTATTAAGGGCTCTTTCTTTAATGAAATTTAAAAATAAGGATGGAGAAGATGTCAATGCTGGAGTTAGAAGTTTTAACGTTGATTTTTTAGGAAAAAGGACAGATAGTAAGACTAACTCCGGAATGTATATAATGGTAATGCCTCGTCAATCTGATCTTGCATATTCAGAATTAATGGGTAGGTTTGTAATAGATAGATTCCCTGAGGATACTAAAAAGGCAATAGAAAATGAATTCTTTAATGAAAATTAGAAACAATATAAAATTATTATATACCTCTGCTGAAGTTTACCCTTATGCAGGTGTTGGAGGTCTTGGTCAAGTATCATATTTTCTTACAAAAGCATTAAAGAAAGAAGGTGTGGATGCAAGAATAATCATGCCTAAATATGGAAATATTGACGAAGTGCGTTACCCACTTAAAATGTTATATGAGGGATTGAAAATACCGACTCAATCACAAAGAGATATCATTTGCAATATTAAAGTTTATCAAGAGAGTGATGAAGAACCTATTGTATATTTTATAGAAAATGAAGAGTTTTATGAAACAAGATCTAATGTATATGGATACTCTGATGATCATATTAGATTTCTACTTTTATCACTATCAATAATTGAGTTTTTAAAAATATCCACCTGGACTCCAGATGTGATAAATTGTGCAGATTGGCATACAGGACATATACCAAACCTATTAAAGATAAATTATAAAGATAATCCAAAGTTAAATAAAATATCTACTGTATTTAGTATACATAATATAGTGCATCAAGGATTATTTGACCATAAGAATACTAATGATTTAGACTTTGATAATGGTAGGGGTGAGATAGCAGATTTATTTGACCCTGCACTACAAAAACAAAATTTTATGAGAAGAGCGATAATGTATGCCGATATAGTATCAACAGTTTCAGAAAAATACTCTAAAGAAATTTTAACTCCTGAATATTCTGAAGGATTAGAACATCTTCTAAAAGAGGTTAGAACTAAACTGGTAGGTATTTTGAACGGGATAGACTATACATATATGAACCCTGAAACAGATATAAATGTTGTAGAGAATTATGATTGGAAAAGTTCAATAAAAAGACATATTAATAAAATAGCTTTGCAAAAAGAATTTGACCTAGAAAAATCCAATGGCCCTATATTATCTATGGTTACAAGACTGGATGATCAAAAAGGATTGGACCTTGTAATAGAAGTATTAGAACCTCTTTTTAAGGAATATCAGGATATACAATTTGTGATAATAGGAAGTGGAGATGGGAGATATATATCATACTTTCAAAAATTAGAGAAAACATATCCAAAGAGAGTAGGTACCCATCTAATGGCAGATTTTATTTTACCTAAAAAAGTATTTTCTGGTGCAGATATGATATTAATACCTTCAAGATTTGAGCCATCAGGAATAACACAAATGGAATCAATGAGATATGGTTGTATCCCAATAGCACGAAATATAGGAGGATTGTCAGATTCAATTACAGATTTTAATATGGAAAATATTTCTGGTAATGGATTCTTGTTTGATAATTATAATCCATATTCTTTATATGGAACATTAATAAGAGCAATAGACCAGTATAATAACATAGGTTTATGGAGGAAAATAGTTGAATCTGCAATGAAAACAGATTTTTCTTGGGAAAATTCTGCCAGAAAATATATAGATGTGTATATAAGAGCAATGAATATAACGAATGGACCAATAGACAAACTAGGTATGAATTATCAAATATTCTAGCCATGAACTGGACTAATCTCTTATTTATTTATCAACCACCAACACAAAAAGATGAAATTCTAAAGAAGGTTATTGAAGAAAGTTATATACCTCTATTTAATGCTCTGAAAAATAATAAAAAGGCAACACTTAATCTGGCAATAAATGCAGGGTTAACAGAAACTCTATATAAATTAGGATACACTGATCTACTTGATACAATATCTAAATTGGCGCTACAAGGACAAATAGAATTTGTTGACACACCAGCTTACCAAGCTTTTCTTCCCATGTTATCAGCAAAGGAGATAGAAAGACAAATACTGGTA
The DNA here is from genome assembly GCA_027371855.1 of bacterium. GTDB lineage: Bacteria > Patescibacteriota > Dojkabacteria > JAKAPS01 > JAJZLI01 > JAJZKG01. The sequence goes on along the minus strand of DAHXLB010000011.1, from coordinate 57,238 downwards.
AATAGAAAAATCAATCAGATATATTTTAAAAACTACGAACCTTTAGGCTTTCTACCTACAGCAATGGCATATGACAAGAAATCTTTTGATGTTATCAAAAATTTAGGATATAGATATATCTTGCTTGATGAGACAGCAATATCAGAACCAATAGATCATTCATGTATATATAGAAATGGAGGACTAGATATTTTTATAAGAGATAGAGCATCTAGCTTCTATATTCTTACAGCCCAGATGGAAAAAAAAGAAGATTTAATATCTTCTTTTACAAATAAAATTAAAAATGGTGAATTTTTATATACCGGAGAAGATGGTGAAACTTTTGGACACCAAAGAATAGGATATATCAAAATGTTTGAATATTTGTATAACCAAAAATCTCTAAATTATATTTTATTTAAAGATCTAATAGGCAATATTAAAAAAAGAGTTGATATTGAGCCACGTGAAAGCACATGGACTGTACCTTTATATAACGAAAAAAATTCTTTTGAACGATGGATGAGTAAAGATAACAAAATACATCAATTGCAACAAAAACTTTTAAATTTAGCACTAAATTCAGTATATAATTCTATATATAAAATTAAAGATCCATATATTGTAGATATAGAGTATACATACCTTCAAGAGAGAAACAAAACATGGCTTAAAGCAAGATACCTACTAGATCAATCTTTATATCACAATCAATTCTTTTTTGCATCTTCAAAACCTGTATGGGATATAGAAATGATTGAAAGAGGTGCATATAATCTTTCAGTAGTAATTGATTTAGTTCCAGATACAAAAAAACCTGACAAAGAAAATGGTAGATCATATTATGAAGATATAATATTAACAGCAATATCATGGGAGAGAGAAGGAAAGGTAAAGGAATTGTCATCACAATTTTTTATTGATGAGCGTAACAATGAAATATCAAATACAAAAGATGATCCGCATGGATATGATACAGCAATAAAAAGATTAGAGAATGAGATGTATAATGCATCTAAAAATAGGGAATATGAAATAGCAGATAAATTAAAAACTAGAATTGAAGAAATCGTAGATCTAAGAGGAAAAATTAAAATATGATTTGGGCAAATTTTCTACACATATATCAACCACCAACGCAGACACAAGAGATGCTTGACCTTATAGCAGACGAAAGTTATAGCGTTATTCTAAACACTCTAAAAGAGAACCCTAATGGAAAGATAACACTAAATATAAATGCATCCTTGACTGAATTATTTATAAAATATAAATATGATAATCTAATTTCAGATATAAAATTATTACTTGAAAGAGGGCAGATCGAATTGACTGATTCTGCAGCATACCATGCATTTTTACCACTTATTCCAGAAGAGGAAATAATAAGACAGATAGAATTAAACCATAAAATAAATAAAGCAGTATATGGACCTTCGTATAACCCAAAAGGATTTTTTTCTCCTGAGCTTGGAATATCACAAAAAGTTGTGGATGTAGTATCAAAAATGGGGTATAAATGGATGTTATTTGACGAGCTAGCATTTGAGAAAGACAAAGGTGATATAAGAGATGATATATTATATAGAATCAAAGGAACAGATATGGTAGGTTTTTTCAGAGATAGAGACATTAGTTTTAAAATATTATCTGCTCAACTTGAAAATGGAAATATATTCTTAGCAGAAATAAAGGATTTAATTGATAAAAATATTTACATTGCAACTGCGATGGATGGAGAAACATTTGGACATCATAGACCAGGACTTGAACTACTTTTGGAGGACATATTTAAATCTGACAAGATAAAAACCTCAAGGTATGAAGATTTATTAGATATTTTTAAAGTGGGGGATACAGTATCAATAGTTCCGTCTACATGGGCACTAATACCAGTAGAATTATTAAAAGATCAACCCTATCAAAGATGGTTAAATCATGACAATGAAATAAACCAACTACAATGGCAACTTACACATTTTGCAATAGAAAAAATAAATGCTTCTACATATAGATTTAATGATCTAACTCAAAATAATAGAATACTGAATGAAAAAGAAAAACAATGGCATAAAGCAAGAAGTATACTAGATAAAGCTCTACATTCTGATCAATATTGGTGGGCGTCAGCAAGGCCTTGGTGGAGCATTGAGATGATTGAGAAGGGTGCATATGAACTTAAAGAAAGTATATTCACACTGCCAGATATAAGTAAAGAAGATAAAAAGAAGGCAATAGATTTATATAAAGAAATAGTATTCACTTCATTTTCTTGGCAAAGAGATGGAGTTATAGATACAATGGCTAATAACTTTGATGAAGAAGCAGTAGAAATTATTGAAACCAAATCATATTATGCTGACCCTAAAGAATATGATAGTATAATAAAACATCTTGAAAAACAGATGCTTGACTCTGCTACTAAACTTAATTTTAAGAGAGCCGAAGAGTTTAGGCAAAGAATAAATAATCTTTATTTGAAACAAAAAGGAATAATACGTTATAATAAAAAGCATGGATAGGATTAATATTTTATTTGTATCATCAGAACTTGCACCAATCATAAAAGTTGGTGGTCTTGCAGATGTTGCAGGTGCTCTACCAAAGTGTTTATTAGATTTTATTAATATACAGGTTGTAATACCAAAATATAAAATCATTCCTACACCAATACCCACAACTATCCCTGGATCAGATGTTAAAATTAATTATATAGATATCCCAGAATATTTCTCATCAAGAGATAATGTTTATGGATATCCAGATGATCCTATAAGGTTTGCAATATTTTCACAAAAAGTAGTTCAAGATATAAAGGATCAAAAATTCGGGAGAGTAGATATAGTTCATATTAATGACTACCATACATCATTAATACCTATACTTCTAAAAGATGTAGGATTGAACAATGTAAAAACAATGTTAACTATTCATAATCTAGGTCCAGCCTATCAGGGTAGATACTCATTAGAAATATTAGATGCTTTAAAACTTCAAAAATATCACTCAACCATAGAGATAGATAAATCAGATAATCAAATCAACCTTCTATTACAAGGTGTATTAAATGCCAATATTGTATCAACTGTATCACCTACATATGCTAGAGAGATATTAACCAAAGAATATGGTGGAGAGATAGAGGATTTTATGGAACTTAGAAAAAATAGTTTATATGGAATATTAAATGGTATAGATTATTCTATTTATGACCCAGATAAAGATGATAAGATATATTCTAAATATAATATATCCAATTATAAAATGGGGAAGTTAGAAAATAAAAAAAGATTGATTGAGGAATTACATTTAAAATTCAATATAGACACTCCTCTCTTTGCATTTATATCAAGATTGGATTATCAAAAAGGTATTGATATCTTGATAAAAGCTATGGAGACTTTAGAGAGTAAAAATGTTAATTTTATTATACTTGGGACCGGAGCCAAAGATTTTGAAAATCAATTGCAAATTTTAGGAACAAAAAATCCATCTTTATTTGCCGATATTACTTTTGACATAACACTAGCAGAAAAAATATATGCAGGGGCAGACGCATTAATCATACCTTCAAGATATGAACCCTCTGGACTAACACAAATGATTGCAATGAAATATGGAACATTACCTATTGTAAGGTCAACAGGGGGACTAAAAGATTCAGTTGAGAGTTTAGTATCGGGATTTACATTTGAGGATTATTCACCTTTAAGTCTTGTCAATACATTAAAAGAAGCTTTATCTATGTTTAATACTCCTAAATGGGATGAAATGATACAAACAGCAATGAATGAAGACTTCTCTTGGGGAAGATCTGCTGAAAAATATATTGCCCTGTACCAACAATTAGTAAGTAATTTATAATAGATATATAATCCTTTTAGTGAAAATCAATGATAAAAGAAAAATTAAAAAAAGGACCTTGATCCTTGGTGTCGATATTGATAATGTTATATTAGATGAAATATCATCTCTAAAATCTATATATAGCAAGAACAAGACACCAAACAAAGAAGAGTTACCTATAAATAAGATATATGCTCTTCATAATGTTTGGGACTCTGTAGAAGAATATGAGTCAAGGTTAAAAGAATGGCATAATTCAGAAATGTTTTTAAATCTAAAACCCATTAAAGGATCAAAAAAAGCATTAAATAAACTATCTAGGGATCATGATATCTATTTAATAACTGCACGTTCATTATTTTTAAAAGACAGAACATTAAAAAATTTAGACACCCATTTTAAAGGATATTATAAAGACGTACATTTTACAGGATATGGTGAAGATATAACATTATCAAAAGCAGAGGTATGTAAAAATTTAGACATCAATCTTTTTATAGACGATGCAGAGGAAAATATTATAGAAGTATCATCACAAGGTATTGATACTCTAATATTCGATGCTCCATGGAACCAAAATATGAAAAAAATCAAAAATACAAAAAGAGTTTATTCTTGGGAAGATATAGTAGAGTATATAAACAATTGAAATTGTATTTTTATTAGTAAAGATTTTTTACTGTTTCATCTAATATTTCAGAAATTACCATCTCCATATCAGCTTCACTAGTAATTCTTGATGCATAAGGTAAAGTTTCTTCACTGGTGATCAATATTCCCCATTTTTCTTTCAATCTTAACTTTAATTCTTCTAATGGGCTTTCAGGGAGAATTTTTACAATTGAATCATCTGGGTTTTGAAATCCCATCTCTTGTGCTGCGTTATAGTCTTTGAATATTTCTGGTGACATATTTTAATATAATAAACTAATCAACTGATTCTAGTAGAACTGGTGAGTTTTGTCAACTCATAGTTTTATCCAATGAAAATGATATTAAAATTGTAAAGTAGCGTGTGAATTGGATATAGATCCTTGTTATAATATATTTGTGAACATAATTACGAAAAATTCACATAAATTAAATACCTATTATTTTAATAGAGTTGGCTATGTGTACCAATAAATGCAAATAGGATTATAACGTTACCTTTGACTGTATATAGTGCTCTTACATCTCCACTGATATCAATGCTCCTATATCCCAGATATTTCCCTTTAAGCGCGTGGTTCCTTAAAGTTATGTCAAAAGGATTCATCTCAAATATTCTGATTTTATTTTAAAACTGATTTTTGATTTTTATATTTAGTCTTGAGTATTGTTTATCAAAGTTTATTGTGGTTTGAATATCAATTACAAATAATCAAGATGCTCAAACATTTTTTCAAGTGTTCCAAATGGTCCACTCACTTTCCCAGAAGCTATCTCCATCTCTGCTTGTGCAACAATTTCTTCCATTTTTTCAGTCATTGTCGGTAGTTATAAAATGTACACTTCCAGTACTAGAGAGCTCTTACAGATAAGCATTAAGTAAATTGCTGAATACCCAACTTTCTGGCAACTTTTTGTGCCTTTAATTTAGTTACGACGTCTGTTTTAAAATTAACAGTTTCTGTTTTCATATAATCTAATATATATATTAGATAAAAATGTCAAATATAGTGTACAAGTTACATAATCATAATATTACCGATGAGTTTATTTAGACTTTTTTAATGATAGGAAAGAATTCTGTTTCTCTTATATTAGATAAATTTGCAACAATCATAAAGAATCTTTCAAGTCCAACACCAAAACCAGATGCTGGAGGCATACCATACTCTAATGCCTCAATAAAATCTAGATCCATCATTTGAGCTTCTTTATCTCCATTATCTCGCATCTTCTGTTGCTCTTTAAATCTATTTAGTTGATCAATGGGATCATTAAGTTCAGAGAATGCATTTCCAACTTCAGCTCCAAACATCAAAACTTGGAATCTATCAACAAAACTAGGGTTTTCTCTTTTTGATTTTGCAAGTAGAGATATTTCTATTGGGTGATCTGTTAAGAATATAGGACCTTTTAATGTCGGTCTTGCTATTTTTTTGTATATCCTATCTATCCATCTATTTTTATCTGATGTAGTATCATCAGATAATCCTATTTCCAAACCTTTTTTTCTTAGTTTTTCTAATGTATTATATTCTGAAAGATCACATCCGACTTCTTTCATCAAATCAGAGTATTTTATTTTAGGCCATGGGGGAGTAAAATCTATCTCTTCATCTTTGTATTTAATAGTAAGAGTTCCAAATGTTTCTTTAATCATATACGTATACAACCCTTCAATAAATTTCATCATATCCTCATAGTCTGAATATGCCCAGTAACATTCCATCATAGTAAATTCTTGAAGGTGTTGCATACTCATACCTTCATTCCTAAAAACCTTTCCTATTCCAAAAACCTTATCGAATCCTGCAACCATAAGTCTTTTTAGATAAAGTTCCAAGGCTATTCTTAAATATAGATCTTGATTTAGAGAATTGTGATGAGTTAAGAAAGGTTCTGCTTCGGCACCACCTGGTATAAGTTCAAGGATTGGCGTATCTACTTCAAGAAAATTCTCTTTAAGTAGGTAATCTCTACATGCTTGAAAAAACTTTGATTTTAATCTTAATTTTTCTTTTAATTCTTTATTAGTTATAAGGTCAACATATCTTTTTCTTATCTTTTCTTCTTCATCCTGTAATCCATAATATTCACTAGGAAGAGGACGTATGGATTTAGCAAGCATTTTAAATTTTTCAACATTTAAAGTTATCTCCCCAGCAGTTGTTTTAAACAATAATCCCTTAGCTTCTATATAATCACCTAAATCAAAAAGTTCTAATAAATCATAGTCATTGGTATTTTTTAAAGATAGAAAAAGTTGTATTTTTGAGCTATCATCTTCAATATCAAAAAAAGATATTTTACCATGAGATCTTACTCCCACAACTCTACCAGTAAGATATATTGATTTATTTTCAAATTTTAAAAAACTATCCAAAGCTTCTTTGTTGGTGTAGTCTTTCTTAGATTTTATTGGATAAGGATCTATACCTTTATCTTTTAAAAGTTTAAGTTTGTCTAATCTTTGTTGTCTCAACTCATCAAATGTTGCCATGTACAGAGATTTTATCTTATTTAAAAGGTTTTATCAAACTTTAAGAATATAATAATTTAAGATGGTTCATTCCTCTTTATAATATATAAATGATATAATAATTGTGTAATGCAAAGATATTCAAAATTATTTGGAAAAACTAATAAAGAAGCAAAAGAATTTGATTCCATAAATGCAACTCTCCTTCAGAAAGCTGGTTTTATAAATCAGGAAATGGCTGGCGTCTATACATATTTACCTCTAGGACTTAGAGTAATATCAAAGATAGAAAATATAATAAGAGAGGAGATGGATAAGATTTCCAATGAAATTTTAATGCCATCTATATCTCCTATGGATATATGGAAAATAACTGGGAGATTAGATAGCTTTGATGTCATTTTTAAAGCTTTGGGAGGAAACAAATTATCAAAAGAAGAAAATAACAATGAATATATTCTAAATCCTTCTCATGAAGAAATAGTTACACCTCTAGCTAAAAAATATAATTCCAGTTATAAAGACCTTCCATTCGCTATATACCAAATACAAACAAAGTTTAGAAATGAAAAGAGACCTAAATCTGGACTCTTACGTGGAAGAGAATTTATTATGAAAGATTTATATAGTTTTCACCAGAATAAAGAAGATTTGCAGAAATATTTTGATGGTATGAAAGAATACTATTGGAACATTTTTAAAAAATTAGAACTTGAAAAAGATACTGTAGAAGTTTTAGCGTCAGGAGGTGATTTTACAAAAAATTACTCCACAGAGTTTCAAGTTAGATGTAGTACTGGAGAAGATAGTATTTATTATGATTCCAAAAACAATATTTACTATAATGAAGAAATTGTACCAAAAGATCTAAAGACCTCTATTAAATCAGAAAAAGCTTCTGAAGTAGCAAACATTTTTCAAATTGATACAAAATATTCTAAACCATTTGGTTACTTATTTAGAGATGAAAATAATCAGGATAAAGAGGTCTATATGGGATGTTATGGCATAGGAATAAGTAGGTTAATGGGAATAATTGTAGAGAAATTCAATGATGATAATGGTATTATCTGGCCAACTTCAGTAGCCCCATATGATGTTCATATCATAAATGTTAACAATGAAAATATTGATACAGTAACAAAGATAACAGACAAACTAGAGAAAGATGGGAAGAGTGTTTTATTTGATGATAGAGAAAATCTTACTATTGGAGAGAAACTGCAAGATGCTGATCTAATAGGAATCCCTCTAAGAATTCTAATTACTAAAAGAAGTATTGAGGCTGGGGGAGCGGAGATAAAAAAAAGAAATGAAGATAAAGTTAATATATTGCCTATAGATAAAATTAAATATTAAAATGGAAACTGTAGAGAGCATAAGACAAAATTTGATTTTTACAGAAGGGGCTCAAAGAAGAAAAGAAGCTAGTAAGATAGCTAATGAAGCAAAAAAATCGCGCAAAAGAGCAGATCAGGCTTACGAAGAATTAGACCTAGATGAAAGAACATTATTATCTATGTGGTTAATGGAAGAGAATCTTTTAACATGGGATGAAATTGCTTTAAGATATTCTAAAATAATAGGAACAGTTTTAGAAAGTGGTAGGTGTGATGAAATACTATTCTTTGAACTTCAAAGATTAGGTTTTGATGGTGAACATACATGGCAAGAAGTATTTCACGAGATGGAAGATAGAATAGAAAAAGATGGTTTATTCCATACAATAGACAAATAATGAACTAGAGATCTATATCCATATTATTAATTTTTAAAAATGCTTTTTTCATTAGTATTAAAATAATTAGTCCTGATATTATTACCATTAAGATTAAAGATACTAAAACCCCATATTTATATAATATATATAGTAGAAATGCTATATAGAATATACTCAAAAATGTAGCAAACAATGCTGATGGCGTAGTAGACAAATCCTGTAGGCTCCTATTTTTAAAATTAGGAGAGATAGTACCCAAAGATAAGAATATTACACTAATAGTTAAAAATGTTATTATTGTAAATATTATAAAATAGTAAAAATAGTTTCCCTTGAAATTGAGAAAAAATTGAAAAATTAAATATAAAATCAGAGTTTGTACAAACATAAATATCACTGATGCTATGAATTTATATTTTAAAATTACACTTCTTTTTATGGGTGCTTGGAATATTACCCAACCTCCTTTTTTCTCCAAAGATAGTGATGGAAAGATAAAATATAACGATAACAATGTTAATATATAAGCAAAACTTCCAAGAATTAATACATAAAATAGGCTGTAGTATTTTGAAGATATATTAGCATTACCTATACTTATTATCAAAACTATAAATATCGCTAAAAGAAAAAATATTGATAAAGAGTTAATCAAATTTCTCTCTTGTTTAAAAAAATTATTTAGCTCTTTATTTAGAATAAAGTTTTTAAAATATTTAGTATTTTTATCAGATTTTATCTGAGTTGATAGTTTAAAAACAACTTTTTTTGAAAGAAAAGTAAAAATAAAATATAAAATTATTATCTCAAAAATTAGAATTACAAGTTGTGAATAATCTCTAAAACTTAATATATTAGATATAAGACTTGACGGTAGAAAACTAAAAGGCTTGGACTGCATCATTATATTTGTAAATGAAGCAACATTTTTTGATTTAGAAAGTAACTCTAGATTTGGAATACTTCTTAAAGCTAAAAGGAAAGATAGTAAAAGTATAACTACCAAGGAAATATTTGTCTTTATACTAGCCCGAAGTTGAGGGAATATTTGATTAGTAATCATAACCCATATAGCATCAAATAAAGTAACAAATATTGATGAAAGGATAAAAAGTATTATTACCAAAATTAGAAAGGGGAGGGTAAAAAATTGTATGTTATATATGTAAATGTATGTGAATATTATTGGAGATGAAAAAAGAGATATTATTAGTATATTTGTAAAAAATATATGAGCCATTTTTGATATTATTACGTCTCCTTTAGAAACAGGAAATGTTAAAATATAGCTTTCAAAAGGGTTTATCAAAAAAGTTTTAAAAAGCAACGCACAAGATGATATAAGCGAGAATATAAATATAAAAAACAATGAATCTGATATTATTGCATTTACAACATCAATATTAACGTTATGTTGTTTTAATATAGTAAGTAAGAAGAAATAAAGTACAAACTCTATTAGTAGTAAAGATATTACTGCAAGAAAAAACAGGAAAATTACGATCTTCCTTGCAATATTCTTCTCTTTAAAATATTTTGAGTTTGCAAGTAGGGCATACTTGATGAAATATTTACTCTTCATATATCATATGTCTCATATATCATATGTCAGTTTTAAAAAGACATCTTCTAAATTATTTTTCTTAGTTTCACTTTTTAATTCATCTATAGTACCCTCATCAATGATCTTTCCCTGATTGATTATTCCAATCCTTGTACAAATTTTGGAAGCTATATCTAGTGAGTGCGTGGATAAGAATACAATACCCTTATTTTTTGCAAACTCTTCTAATATAGCTTGAAATTGTATAACAGATTTGGGATCTAACCCTATTAGAGGCTCATCTATTATTAAAATCTTAGGATCATGCATTAGGGTTGCAGCAATAACAAGTTTTTGTCTAGAACCTCTAGATAGATTTTCTATATTTAAGTCAGGGTTTTCATCTATATCAAAAAGAGTTAATGCTTCTTTTATTTTCCTATCCCTATCCTGAACATCATATATATCTGCTACAAAGGATAGAAATTCTTTTGCATCAAGTCTCTCATATACATATGGTTCATCAGGCATATATCCAAGTATCTTTTTTACTTCAATATCTCTATTGTCCTTGCCATCTATTAGTACCTTACCACTATCTTGTACATATATCCCAGTCATTATTTTTACTGTAGTACTCTTTCCTGCACCATTAGGCCCTAAAAATCCATATATTTCACCTTCTTGTACCTTAATATTGATATCGTGAAGAACTTTTCTTCCATTAAATGATTTAGACAGATTAATAATTTCTAACATAATAATAATTTATATTAAAAGAATTAATATATCAATACCTATAGTATTGATATTAGAACTATAGGGTGGTTGTATGGAAATAAATGAAGTCAAATAGGGATATATCAAATTATTAAATATCTTACTTAATGAAATTTTTCACTTCTTCAATATGTGAATCCAGAAGATTTTGGGATTTTGCTTCAACATTAAGTCTTACCAGCGGTTCTGTGTTAGAACCTCTTAGATTGAATCTCCAGTCACTAAAATCCACTGATAAACCATCAATATGTGCTATTCTACAATCTTTATTTCCTGAATATTGCCTTTCAACATCATCAAGTACTTTTTCTGTATCTAAAACCTCATAATTGATTTCAGGAGAAGTAAAATATTTTGATCTATAGTATGAGAGTAGGGAAGAAAATGTAGTATTTTGAGTCTTTAAAAGCTCCATCATCATTAGCATAGGTATCATACCATTATCTGAATAGAAGTTATCTTTAAAATAAAAATGAGAGCTTATTTCTCCTGCGAATACAGCATCTTCTTTTTTCATTCTAGCTGCAATAAAAGAATGTCCCGCCTTAGATATTATAGGTATTCCTCCCATCTCTTTGACAGTATCATCTATAGCCCAAATCTGTCTTGGGTCATGTATTATTTTAGCTCCATGATTTTTAATCAATATATTTTTTGAAAGTAATGCTGTAATAAAATAACCTGTTGAAGAAACACCGTTATTATCAACAAAACCACATCTGTCCGCATCTCCATCGAAAGCTACACCCAAATCTGCATGTACTTCAATAACTTTTTTTTCTATATCTTGAAGATTAGCTTCCTCCATAGGATTTGCAGGATGGTTAGGAAAATTCTCATCAGGGTCAAAATACATGCTCACAAGCTCACAGTCCAGTTTTTTAAATATAGCATCAACAACATATCCAGCCACGCCATTACCTGCATCTACAACTACTTTTAGACCATTCATCCTGTCTTTATCTACAAAAGATAGAACATGATTAACATAATCATCCAGTATATTTATCTTTACTGTTTCTATTTTATCTGAATAGTCTATATCATGAGAAAGACTATCCTTTACCATATCACGTAATTCATACATCCCGTTATCTCCTGATATAGGATCCACATCACCAAGTACCAATTTCACTCCGTTATATTCTTTAGGATTATGAGATGCTGTAATTTGAGCACCTCCATCGAATTTATAGTATCCTGCAGCAAAATACATCATATCAGTAGAAATAACACCAATATCAGTAACCTGAGCTCCTGCAGAAATAGCCCCTTTGGTGAAACTTGAAAACAGTGATGGGGAAGATGATCGTATATCTCTACCAACACATATATTCTTCAAATTACCGTATTTAACGAAGAAATATCCTATTCTTGAAACTATATCCTCATTAATCTCTGTTGGGTAAATCCCCCTTATATCATAAGCTTTAAAAATTAATTCATCCATGAAATATATATTATATAAAAAAAATTATAAATTCAAACGTTGACCTTGGTCCTGGAACCTTGGTCATAAAAGGGCTAGATCATATGACCTTCTATTTATATGGATCTATCATCTTTAATACAGGGAATCTATCTAATATACCTTGGAATAGGGAAGTATCAACACTAGACTGATTAAACTCAAATTTAGAAATTTCACCTACAAAACCTTTACGTTCTTTTATCCTGGGAAACTGAATTTTGATAATTTCATGTGCAATTTCACCTCTAGACATCCTTATACCCAAAGGTGCTTGATTTAGAAGAGTAAATCTTTGTGGGTCTAGTTCAGCAAATTCACGATATATCCTATTGCCTAATCTTAGAACATCCTCCTGTTCATATAAATCAGCACCACTTCTCCCGCTATCCTTCTCCACAGACTGAACAGCTTTTTTATGATCAATTGTAGGAACAACAACATGAAAATCAGAAATACCGAGTGACTGTAAAAAGGTGGAGTCTAAATCAAACATAAATCTATATAAAGATTCAACATCATCTAATACTTTAGGGTCTCTTTTTGAGTAATAAGCACACGTCATAGCATTAGATGTTATAAATCTGTCAAAAAGTACATATGTAGGAGAAATGAAACCATCAATTTGTTCTTTAAGTTGAGGAACTGTCTCTAACCTATTTAATGCATATATAGCCATCCTCGAGTATATATCAATACTAGTATCATCACTATTTAAAAGTTTTTGTATTATTTGACCCCACAAGGCATCATATTGAGGATAATCTACAGTTAATACGTTATATCCTAATCCTGAAATTACATCTGCCATCTCCTCTGTTGCAGAACCTTTTCCAGACCCATCAATACCATCTATTACAGATATTTTAAAATTTTCTTGTTCATTCAATCTTTCAGGTGAAAATTCCATGTTATTCTTTACTAATACTTCGTATTTTTTTCTCAATCCTTATTTCAGATTCTCTTCGTGCAATATGATAATCAGCCCAATCACAGTGTAATCCTGAAAATAGGTTTGGGTGTCTATCTTTAACAATTTTAGCCATTTGCTGCATTACTTCTCTATAGTGAGGTCTTCCTTGAGGACCGGTTCTAAGTTCGACCATCCAAAATATTTCTCTTGCTGTAGCATTCATATACCATTCTTGCATGTAACCATATGGAATAGCATACTGTGCAGACTCAGAAGATTCTAAAGATAATTTTTTATATAAACTCTCAACTTTAGAGAATACTCTTTGTATATCTTTAAAAAAAGGAGACTCAATAACATCTTGGTCAAGATCATACCCAAGAGAAGTTGTGAAAACACCTCTTTGTGATGTTAACTGTCTGTGTCTATGTAAATCTCTAAAATCTCCTCCTCTTGCTACAATGCTAAATGCGTATGATGCAATTTCAAATGCCCTAGGAACTTTTCTAAACCTTACCACTTCACGTTTAATTTTATTACCATCTGTAGATTCGCTACCAAGTTGCTCTCTTTCTTCAAATAATGTTTTAAAAATTTCAGCTACTTTATCAGAAGATAAATTATTTACTATTTTGAGTATATCCTGGTAAGAAAGAGGTATCTTATTGTCACCATAAAGGTATGATATTAAAACTTTTCTTTCAGCATTTGAACTTGCATCTATCAAAGTTACAAAACCATCTGACTTTTCTTTAGTTTCAGTAAAATCAGAAGATAAAAGACCTAGGGATCTATTACTTAAATTCCTTATGCCTCTTCTGTATGATTGTACTTCCTCTCCTCTTTTTGTTTTCACTCTCTTTATAAATGAAGGAGCTACCTTTGAGACCTCTTGTACTATTTTATCTGCTATAGCAACAACCTCTACATTATCTGATGCAATCATTTTATTTAAAAGTCCTTCAAGTGCTCTTCCATTACAGTTTAGTGCTAATGATGTTTGGGTAGAGAAGGGGAGTATATCCCTTAAATCATCAAATCTTTTTGATGAACGTGATGAAGTGAATGATGTCTCTGTCTCATCATCACCTTTAGGGTATTTATCCTTTATATATTCAAGGTATATAGGAGATAATGTAACATATAAATCAAATAATTCATCCATAACCTCTATATATTCCTCTTTAAGTTTTCTATCCTTAATCTCAGGAATAACATATTGATATTTAGAATCTCTCCTTTTTTCAGAAAAAGATACATATCTTGAAGATTTTTCGATTGGAGATACACCAACCCTTTGTGACTCAATAACATTAGTTGCAATATTTGAAATACCTTCTACACATATATGTAGATTCCCCATCTCTGCAATAGAATCATCCCCATACAAAGCTAACCATTTTTCAAAAAACTCCCTACCTTTTTTAACATTTAAAACACTATCCAAATCACCTCTTAAATTTAGGAATTCAATAAGTTTATGTATATTATCCTTTACTTCTAAACGTGATTGCCTTTCTGTATTATTCTCATGAACCCATTCTGGAGTTTCCTCTGGGTGCGTCATTGGCTTTATATATTCATCAAGAAACAATCTTCTTAATGATTTTGTAGATCTAGAATATCTTGAGGATAAAGCACCAATTATCTCCTCTGGAAGATTATGTATTATATAAACTGGATCTGTTAAATTAGAAAAAAAAGGTCTTAATATATCCTTTTCTTCTTCACTAAATTCTTCAACGAAATAAGGAACCTCATAACCAAAAGGGAATTCCATTTGTACAGGATTTTCACTTTCAAAACTTTGTTGTGCCTCTAAAATTTCTACAGCAATAATAAAACTCCAAACTAATTTAAAAAGAGTCTAGATTCTTCAATGGGGGATTAGAAATATTATAAGGTAAATAAAAAATATAGTCAAAAACATATAAAAAATACTACGTGTGTGTTAAAATTTGATAAAGGATCTTAATCTTATGAAAGAAGAAATTAAAAACAAAATAATAGAAATACTACTGAGTGAGTATGATATTGATACTTCTAATCTAGAGTTTATACCTAAAATAACTGTACCATCCATTAACCATGGAGATTATTCCACTAATATAGCACTAATACTTGCAAAAAAACTTAATCAAAACCCAAAAGATATTGCAGAGAAGATAAAATCCCATCTAGTAGATTTTGAATGTACTGTGGATGGTGGCTTTATAAATATATGGATACCACAAAGTAAGCTCACCCAAAATCTTTATATAAGCGAGATCATAGAGAAGAAAATTGAAAAAGTTATTGTTGAATATTCCTCTCCAAATGTAGCAAAACCCCTGCATATAGGGAATCTAGTATCTACAATAGTGGGGGATTCTATATATAGAATATATAAATACTTAAATTATGACACAACAAATGAAAATCATTTAGGAGACTGGGGAACACAATTTGGAAAACTACTTTATGCTGTGGAAAGTTGGGGAGATACTGCAAAGATAGAAGAAAATAAAAGTGAGGAACTTTTAAAGCTATACGTTAGATTCCATAAAGAAGAGGAAACTGATGAAAGTTTAAAAGACAAAGGAAAGATATATTTTAAAAAGTTACAAGAAGGCGATAAAGAATTAATGAAGCTTTGGAACGATTATAGATCTTGGAGTATAAAAGAAATAGAAAAGATATATAAAATTCTAGACATTAGTTTTGTAAATATGCATGGTGAGAGTTTTTATGAAGTATCTGCAAAAGAGATTATAGAAGATGCACTTAAAAGGAAAATCGCTAAAAAAGATGATGATGGAAGTGTAGTTATAGATACTGGGGAAAAAGTACCTTTACTAATACAAAAATCTGATGGTACAACTTTATATTCAACAAGAGACCTAGCTGCACTAAAATATAGATGTGAAACTCTGAAGGAGGACATTATAATTTATGAGATAGGGGTGGAGCAGAAGCACGCAATTGATCAAATGGTTAAGGCAGCAATAATGCTTGGGTATACAAAAAATGCAACAATATACCTTATATTCAACGGATTCGTAAAATTACAAAATAAAGAAAGGTTATCTACAAGAAAAGGAAATATTATCACTGTGGAAGATGTAATAAACGAAGTAGAGAAAGAGACGGAAAGTATAATGACAGGAAGAGGTATAAAAGACCAGTCAATTATTGAGAATATAGCTGTAGGGGCCATCAAATTTAATATTCTAAAGAAGCATTACTCTGGAGACACCCAGTTTAATTGGGATAGCCTACTTGATTTTAATGGAAACACATCCACGTATCTACAGTATACATATGTAAGATGTAAAAGCCTTATTAGTGATATTACTTTAAAAAAGGAGAATTTAGTATTTGATGAGAAAGAAGAGATCATTCTACTCAGAAAATTATATCATTTTAATAATGTAGTAGATAATGCTAAATTATCGCCTAATGTTTTAGCAGAATATTTGCTTGATATAGCAAGATTATATAATGGTATATATCAAAAATATAATATACTAAAAGAAAAAGATCCTATTAAAAATTCAAGACTTTTATTGTCCCACAAAACAATGGAAACGATAAAAGTAGGGTTAGATCTATTAGGTATAAAAACTGTAGCTAAGATGTAATTAAACTTTTCTTGATGCTATTATCCTCTTATATTCTCTAGCACTCCATCTTATAGTTCTCTCTCCTGTATTGTAATCAAAGCCAATAAGACCAAACCTAGGCCACTTACCTTCGTGTAGCTCAATATTATCCACAAGTGACCAATGAAGATATGCTCTAACATCAGCTCCATCGTTTATAGCCCTCATTACCTGATAAATACTTTCTCTTAAAAACCAAGGTCTTTGTCTATCTTCTGAATCTGCAAGGCCATTTTCGCTAACCATAATGGGTAACCCATATTTTTTTAAATACATAAGTACATGGTATATACTTTCTGGGTTTAGATACCATCCTAAATCTGACCTTGGTTCACTATCTTTATTTTGGAAATTACCACTACCAGGGTTTATACCTTTCTTGACATTGTGCATATATTGACTTAATGCTATAAAATCAATATCTCCTTTTATTGATGGCAAAAAAATATTATTTAACTTTCTAAACAACTCTGCACCTAATCTATCCTGTATACTTCTAGACTTAGGTTCTACATGGACAAGATTCACAGATGTTGAAACCAGAGAAGATTCATCATATGATTTAATTTTTTGATAAGATCTTTTATGTGCTTCAATTAAATTTCTTCTAACTTTAAGTGCAGAAACAAAGCTTTTTTTCTTCTCTGGTGGCCATCCTCCGTATAGATATCCCATAAATATATATATATCTGGTTCATTAAGAATAATTATGTGTTTTATATCTCCATTAATATCAATTGCTCTTAGTAATTTTTCTACATAATCTGCAAAATTCTGAGCAACTCCTTCAGATTCGAAACCCCCTTTTTTTGATAACCATAATGGGTTTGAAAAGTGGAATAATGTTATCACAGGCTCAATTCCTCTCTTTCTACAATCTTCAATAAATCGTCTGTAATGAAGTATGGCTTTAGGATCAAAATTACCCTCTTGTGGTTCTATTCTTGAGCGTTCCACAGACGTACGCACCATATGAAGGCCTAGATCCTGAGCTATATCTAAATCTTCTGTATACGAACCTTCCTCCCAACCAAGAGATCTCCCTCTTTTATAATTTTCTGGATCCTGTGCTTGAGATTTGATTCTATCCCATAATTCCTGAGGTAATGCTTTACCTTGATTATTACCATAATCTGTATTTTGGGATGCTTCTCTACCTCTTTTTTGTGCAGTTCTACCAAATAGGGAATTATCAGACCAATCACTATTATAGTCATCACCCTCTACCTGCATACCAGAAACTCCTGCTCCGAATTTGAAATCTTCTGGAATATCTAATTGAGTGCTGTGTTCGCTATATATTACATCTTCTCTTTCCATAAAAACACTAATAAATATAATATAGGATTATACTATATGTGCAATACTATAACAATAATATTGTAATTTAATTAGGAGTGAACAATACAGCTTGAGTTACTGATGATATAGAGTAGTGTTGGTTAAAAATCAAATTCGGCCCTAAGGCAGGGTCATTCATCAAATACTCTCCGTTAGAGAGAACCTGAGTTAATAACACATAGTGGTATCCATAGCCAACAGATACAACTACAGGATGTTCTTCATTTAATTGGGCGTTTATCCCTGCCCAGTTTACATAACCTCCAAATAAGCTTCCAAGGGGAGTAACGTTGAATATTCCAAGACCATTCCAGTTAAACAAAGGTCCTTCAAAATTAGCTGGATTTTCTGCTATTGTAGCTGGTGTTATGTTATAACCATAATATTTTGCATCCATTGCTACAGCTGTTATTAAGCATCCAACCTCACCGATTGTATATCCACTGTAGCCTACACCTATATTAGCCCACGCAGGGTCTCCTTGATTATAATAGTAACCCTGTGGAGTTGCTACTATATGCTGTTTAGAAGATACATTACTTGAAATCTGAGCTAGCTGTGTATCAGTAGTTGAAGCTGCTGGGAGTGCAGTAGATTGTCCTGAATTTGTTGTATCATTAGGGGTATTTGGGTTATTTTGGGCAATATTATTAACATTTGATGGTGCAGCAATAGTAGGAGACAATGTTTGGCTAGGAATAAATATGACTTTACCTGGAGTCACTGATAATGTTGTAGCAGAACTTAAAGTATTCCAACTCTCAATACTACTTGGAGGTATATTAAACTTCGTTGATATAGACTGCAGGGTATCACCAGATTGTACAGTATAAGTACTCCCTGGAACAGGTACTATATTAAGCTTCTCACCCACAGTTACTGATCCTATTTGAAGATTATTTGACCATTGTATAACGCTTGAAGACGTATTAAATTTTGTTGCTATAGATTGAAGTGTATCTCCTTTTTGTACTGTATATAGATTTATCAAAGCATAATTATTGGATTTTACACTTGATTTAGTTAAATTACTTTCTGGAGCTTGAGAACTTACATCAGATAGAATGCTATTTTGAAGATTTGCTTTTATAGCATAAGCTTTTGTAACACCCACACTTTTATTTTTAACATTATTTACATTCATCATAAAAAACATGAAGAACGAAAAAACAAATATAGATAAAACTGAAAACATTAAGAAAGGTTTATATAAAGATCCTCTTTCAAAGTAGAATTTTTGTAATAGGTTAACCTTTATGAAGTTAATTTTTATTAAGGTTTTATCTGATTTTTGTATATAATAAGAGATAAGATCAGACCTATCATCAAGGTATGTGATTAATGAGTTACGAAGTTGAACAAATATATTTAGTTTAGTTTTAAAATCAAAACCCCATATCCGAGGTCTAACCACATCATCAATATCAAACATTAAGATAATCAAATTAAATTAAGGCAGATCTAAATTATTATACATAAAGAGATGTATTATGTAAACATAAAAATATATATAGGGTATTTTAAGTTGTAGTAAAGGCAATATTATGATCAAATAAAATACTCATATGCTTGATTTATAGTAAAATTTCATCATTTAAACTCTGGGAATGAAATTTCAAACTTAGTTCCTTTTAAAACAGTACTTTCAACTAATATTGTACCTTTATTTTTCTCAATAATTGATTTAGCTAAAGACAACCCTAAACCAGATCCATCAAAACTTTTTGTATTCTTTCCTCTATAAAACCTATTAAATATTTTATCTATATCCTTACTTTCTATCCCAACACCAGTGTCTTCAACAACTATATATATTCTTTTTAATCTTTTATATAGTATTATTTTTATAGAGCCTTTTTTTGTATATTTTAAAGCATTAGTGCATATATTATATAACGATTTTCTTATAGTTTCTTTGCTTCCAAACATATAGAAATTTTTGCCTTTTACTGTGTATTCAAAACTTAATTTTTTGGCATCAGAAAGTATTTTTAGATCTTCTGCTATTGCATTAGTTACACCCAAAAGATCAAATCTGGTATTTTTTGACATTGATGTTTGATATTCTAATCTAGCCAACGATAAAACATCATTAATAACCTTTGCTATTCTAGTATTTTCATATAAATTGGCTTTCAATATCTTTTCATACTGATCCAAACTTTGTTTTTTCCTCAGTGCGAGTTCTGTTTCCCCATTCATTATCGCAAGAGGTGTTTTAATCTCATGTGCTACATCATTTATAAAAACTCTTTCCCTTTCAAATGTATCTTCTAATCTATCAAAAAGTTTATTAAATTCTTCTGCCATAG
Organism: bacterium; assembly: GCA_027371855.1. Lineage (GTDB taxonomy): Bacteria > Patescibacteriota > Dojkabacteria > JAKAPS01 > JAJZLI01 > JAJZKG01. The sequence continues at coordinate 36,562 of DAHXLB010000011.1, read as the reverse complement.
CTTTGAATTCAAGTTCATAACCTTCAGTTTCTAATCTTTGTTTTAAATTAAACCCTGTTATTGCCACAATTTGTGATGTTATTTCATATAGCGGCTGTGTGACCTTTTCAGATAAATAGTAAGTTATAATAAATATAAGAAGAATAAAGATCAAAGCAACCATAATCATTACATCAAAAAGTCTATTTAAAGCCTCTTTAATTACATCAAATGAGTTTCCAACAATAACGACCCCATCAAGTTGCCCATTAGTAAATACTGGTAGAGAAACCATCCTAACTTCGGAACCTCCAATTTGTTGTGTAAATACTGAAGATACAGATTTTTTTTCTACTGCAGAAAATACTTGCTGTATAAATTTACTATTCAAGTTATACTTATTAGATTCTTCAACAATATTACCATTAGAATTAAGTATAACGACAAAATACCCAATAAGGTTTTTATCATAAAATCTAACTATTTTACTAGAAGACAGACCACTTGAGTGATTTACTACATTAGCAACTTCATGTGCGTTATATATAATATTAGAGTCAAATTGGGAGTAGAGTGCATAACTAGTAGTCTCAAAAAATACTATTAGTATTATCACCATTGTTAGTAGTGAGACCAAAAGATTCCAAAAGAGAAATTTGAATTTTAGGGATAAGAATATAGGGTTATGTCTTAACTTTATAACCCACGCCTCTAACGGTTCTAATAATTTTATTTTTATGTCCATCATCTATTTTTTTTCTCAAAAGCCTTATATACACATCAACTACATTAGAGAAACTATCAAATTCATAATCCCAAGCATGATCTTCAATCATTGTTCTTGTTAAGACTATACCTTCATTTCTCATCATATATTCTAAGATAGCAAACTCTTTTTGTGATAATTCTATACTTTTATCACCTCTATATACTTCATATGTTTTTGTATTTAAAGTCAGGTTTCCTATTTTTAAAATACCATCAACTGCTGAAGGACCTCTTCTAAGTAATGCCTTTATTCTTGCCACAAGTTCTCCTATTGCAAAAGGTTTAGTTAAATAATCATCAGCCCCAATATTAAGTCCTTTTATCTTATCTTCTGTAGAATTACGTGCAGTCAGAATAAGTATTGGTGTTTGCTCTCCATCAGCCCTTATTTTAGCACATATATCAAATCCATCCATATCAGGCAACATTAAATCTAAAAGTATTAATGTATAACCTTTTTCCTCTTCTTGAACCATTTTTAAGGCATCAGTACCATTAGATGCTACATCAACTTCGTACTCAGCCTCAACTAATCCTCTTTTTATAAAACTAGCAATTTTCCTTTCATCTTCAACTACTAATATTTTATTTGTATTATTCATATTGTTTGTACTTTATATTAGGATCTTGATCCTAGCTAAAAGCTTTATTTAAAGTAACACTAATATCCTGAACCTTCCCATCCTGATACACTTTAAGCGTAACAGTAGAATTTAATTGATGCAGACCTATAAGGTATCCTAGAGAATTTGATTCAGTAACTTTAACTCCGTTAACTTCAAGAATAATATCATGACTCTTAAGTCCAGCTCTTGATGCGGGAGTATTAGAAAGTACTGCAGGGTTCCCTGAGCTTCCAACTAAATAGGCTCCATAAGAATATTTAAGGTGCTGAGATTGCTGTATTGCAGGAGTTATTAATTCATAATCCACTCCAAGTTCAGGTTTTATGATTTTCCCATTCTTTAATACCGAAAGTATGTCTGATTTGGCTTGATTTATTGGTATGGCAAATCCAATTCCATGTGCTGTAGATGCCACTGCAGTATTAATACCAATAACCTGACCTGCAAGATTTAATAAAGGCCCCCCTGAATTACCAGAATTAATCTCTGCATCAGTTTGAATCATTCCTGTAAGATTTTCTACTGCACCAGTAACTGGGTCCTGAGCTTGAACACTTCTTGACAACCCAGATATAACCCCTGTATCAATAGTATTCTGGTATTGACCAAGTGCATTCCCTATAGCAACAACAGCACTTCCAAGTTGTAAACTCGATGAGTTACCTAAAGAAAGTATAGGTAAATTAGTTGCGTTAATTTTAACTATTGCAAGATCATTAGTTGGATCAGTACCTACAACTTTAGCTGGGTAACTCTTACCATTATTCATAACTACTGTATATGAATCAGTTGGGCTAACAATTACATGCTTATTAGTTAATATGTACCCATTGGACTGCACAATAAAACCAGATCCTTCTCCTACTGTTTGTTTTGTACTACCAGAACTTGGTCCAGAGGACCCAGATCCAGATGATGGGACTCCAAAGAAATTACCAAATATATTATTACTATTATTTGATACATATTGTGAGATGACTATACTTACTACTGCAGGGTTAGTCTTTTTTACTACGCTGACTACAGCAGAATCCTGGTTCACAACAGGTAAATTCTGTACAATACCTGATGAAGTTCCTGCAATAGTACTATTAATATTACTATTGTATAATTGAGAACCTAAAAAACCTAAAATTCCTCCAAATAAAGTTGCAAAAACCAATGTAAACACAACAACAAAAGACATAGTTCTCCTGAACTCAGATTTTGATATATATTCCAAAGTTTTAGGTGTAGTTGCTACAGTTTTAGGCGTAACTATTTTTGTATCATCCATAATTTTATAATATTAAAATAATCTATCTAGTGTATAAACCTAAATGATATTAATTCCGGAATACTTATAGCTGTATATTATTAAAATAACATTAAATATTTATTAATCTTATGATATGTTTTCCAAGGATCCAGATCCAAGCATTGAAAGTTATAGTAAAACTGTTAATATATAAGGTATGGATTTAACAACCATCATAATTATAGTAGTGTTCATGATTTATATCCAGAGAGGATATTCTGAAGGCTTAATAAAAATTATTACTGGATTTATTGGTCTTATTATTACATATATTATCTCTTTTAAACTATACTTTCTAGGAGATGATATTGTAAAACATTATTTTAAAATCCCTCCATCAGTAGAAAAACCTATAGGAATTCTAGTCGTATTTGTAATACTTCTTATAGTGTCACATTTTTTATCACCAATAATATATAAAAAGTTCATACCAAAAAAACTAAATAAAGCTAAAATGAATAAATATCTTGGTGCAGGTTTGTCTCTGATTGAAGGTATAATTCTTGTTAGTTTTATTATATTCTTAATAATGAATATAAATATATATAGAGGGGAAACAACTATACAAAATACTATAAAAAAGTCATACTTGGGTGGCATTATAGCAAAAGAGGATACAAAAATATTATCTCCATTTATAGGTGCAGATTTAAAAAAAATAAAGATATCATCTAAATTAGTAACACCTTCAAAATAAATGAAAATACATAAAAAATTAGCAAATTATATTAAGGAAGTTAGGCCTGGTATAATAACGGGTGCTGCAGACAACGACCCAGCCGGAGTATCTACTTACTCTATCTCAGGATCTCAATTTGGATATTCACAAAATTGGATAATGTTACTCTCAATACCAATGCTTATTGCCGTACAAGGGATGGTAGCAAGAATAGGCGTGATAACAAAGGAAGGACTAAATGAAGTTATTAAGAATGAATTTGGAATTGTAGCTGTCTATATAATACTTCTAATTTTACTCATATGTAATACATTTACAATCGGTGCAGATATGCTTGCAACTTCAGCATCAATCACAATGTTTTTTACAAATAGTACTGTTGGATACCAGTACATTCTAATTCCTTTATTTATTTTTCTTACATACATAATTATTTTCAAAAGTTATGATAAGATAGCAAAATTTATGATCATAGGGTCCTTAGTATTTGTCTCATATATTTTTGTTGCAATAATTGCTGGACCAAATTGGTTAAGTGTTCTGAAGGGCACATTTATCCCTGATATAGGAAGTCTTTTTTCAAATAAAGCATATGCCCTCGTAGCTACTGGAATTTTAGGAACAACTATATCTCCATATTTGTTATTTTGGCAACAGAAGGAAGAAGTAGAGGAGCATAGACCATTATCATTTGCAAAGAAAGAAAGAGGTTTTATAACATACGGTTTCATATTCTCTCAAGTTGTTACACTTTTTATAATGACAGCAGCAGGAGCAACACTATATAAACATCACATCAATATTCTTAATGCTCAATATCCAGCTATTGCAACAGCACAAGTTCTAAAACCTTTGGCCGGAATATTTGCAGGACAGCTTTTTGCTGTAGGAATAATCTCTGCAGGATTAATTGCAATACCAGTGCTTTCAATATCATCAGCATATGCTGTTACAGAGTTAACAAAAAAACATGGATTCTTATCACATAGATTTAAAGATGCAAAATTATTTTACTATATCATTATATTATCTCTTCTTGCAGGATTTATATTTACAATATTTAAAATACAACCAATATCTGCTTTATTTTACTCTCAAGTACTCGATGGAATTTTAACCCCTATAATAGTGATATTAATACTTATCATAGCTAATAAGAAAAGGGTAATGGGGCATTTGCAAAATAATTTATTTGATAATTTTTTTGGTATTTTATCTGTTATAATAATGGTAACAGCCTCAATTTTAATATTCTTATAAAACTTTAGAATATATAGATGAAAAAATACGCGTTAAAACTAATAAGGTTATATCAAAAGACTCTCTCTCCTGATCATGGAATATTCTCTAAAAAATATCCTCAAGGAGGCTGGCCTCAGGGATATTGTAGATATAATCCATCATGCTCAGAGTATACATATGAGGCTATAGAAAAATATGGCGTCATCAAAGGAGGATTGAAGGGTGCATACAGAATATTGCGTTGTAATCCCTTTTCCAAAGGTGGGGATGATCCATTACTATAGCTGTAGTCTAAATTCAGGTTTGTTGACATTTTTTAGCTCACATTTTACACTCGGAGTAGATATAAAGATATAATTTTAGTCCCAACTCATTATGGTTACAAAAATCAAAAAACGTAACGGCTCTATAGTGGATTTTGATGAGAAAAAGATTGTAAACGCTGTATTTAAGGCAGGAGAAGCAACTAGAGATTTCGATAGAGAGGAAGCTAGAGAAGTTAGCGATATTGTAATCCAAATTTTGGGAGAAAAATATAAATCAAAAACCCCTGATGTAGAAGATATTCAAGACATAGTAGAGATAGCGCTTATTGCAAAAAATCATGCAAAAGCTGCAAAAGCATACATCCTATATAGAGAAGAGCATAATAAGGCTCGAGAAAGACAACAGGAGATTATGGAAGGTTTTACAACAAATCTCCCTTTATCAGAAAATTCCTTAAGAGTTATTGCTGGAAGATATCTTAAAAGAGATGCAAAAACTGGAAAGATAGTTGAGACACCAGAAGATATGTTTCTAAGGGTTGCTGATGCACTAGCTAACGTTGAAAAAAAATATAAAAAAAGTAAAGGAGCTAACTCCAAAAAAGAAATAGAAGAGATAAAAGAAGATTTCTATTCTATAATGAGTAATTTTGAATTTACACCTGCTGGAAGAACTGTTACTAATGCTGGATCTGATACTGCTCTTGTAGCAAACTGTATAGTATTGCACCCACAAGATAGCATGGAAGGTATTTTTCAAACGTTAAAGGATGCTGCTTTGCTACAGCAACTAGGATCTGGATTAGGATTCCCATTCCATTTATTGCGTCCTGCTGGATCAAGAACAATAAGAACAAAAGGTGTATCTTCTGGCCCAGTAAGTTTTTTAAGAGTATATAATGAAGCTTTTGGTATTATTAAACAACAGGGAAGGCATGGAGCAAATATGGCAGTAATGTCAGTTGATCATCCAGATATTCTAGATTTCATACATTGTAAGGCAATTGAAGGAGAAATAAGAAATTTTAACATATCTGTTGGAATAACAGATGAATTTATGAGAGAAGTAAAAAATAATTCTAAAAAACCATGGATGTGCCAATTTGGTGGTATAAAAATGAAACCAAGAACTATTACAAGAGATAACAGCCACATAGTAACTGATATCAAAGAGACTTCTATAACTGCCAGAGAGTTATTTCAAGAAATAGTTTCTGCAGCATGGAATAACGGAGAACCTGGAGTTGTATTTCTTGATGAGGTAAATAGAACAAACCCTGTACCTAAACTTGGTAGAATAGAGGCTTGTAACCCTTGCGGTGAACAATTTCTACATGATGGAGATGTTTGTAATCTAGGATCAATTAACCTTGAAAAATTTGTAACTAATGGATCTGGATCCAATGATAAAAAGATTGATGTTGAAAAATTAAAAAAAGTTACAAGAAGTGCTACAAGACTACTTGATAATGTAATAGACATCTCGGACTTTCATGTAGATAGAGTAAATAACGTTTTTAGAAAAAATAGAAGATTAGGATTAGGAATAATGGGGTTTGCAGATATGCTATATCTTATGGGGGTACAGTATAACTCTAAAAAGGGTCGTGATACAGCAGAAGAGGTGATGAAAATAATAAATACAGAGGCACATGAAATGTCAAAACAGCTTGCAAAAGAGAAAGGTGTATTCGAGAATTATGATCTTTCAATATACAAAGGGAGTGGGAAGAAAATGAGGAATGCTGCCTTAACTACTGTTGCTCCAACAGGATCAATATCGATGATGTTTGATGTATCATCTGGAGTAGAACCATATTTTGCATTATCTTATTATAAACAGGTAATGGGTGGGCAAAATCTTTACTACACTAATAAACATCTTGAAAATATCCTCAAAGAAAGAGGACTGTATTCTGAGGAACTGATTGAAAAAATATCAGAGACTGGCTCTATACAAAATATTAAAGAAATTCCAAAAGACATTAGAGATGTATTTGTTGTAGCAATGGATATATCTGCAGAAGATCACATAAGAATGCAGGCAGCTTTTCAAAAACATACTGACAATGCTATATCAAAAACAATAAACTTTCCAAACAACGCTACACAACAAGATGTTATAGCCGGATATCTTCTTGCATGGGAACTAGGATGTAAAGGATGCACTGTATATAGGGATGGATCAAGAGAAGTGCAAGTATTAAACTTAATAGAGAAAAAACAGGACCCTCATAAAAAAGAATCACTATCAAAAATAACTAAAATTGATTGCCCTGAATGTGGAGAACAAATGGAGATGAAAGAGGGTTGTGCAACTTGTGCATACTGTGGGTATTCGTACTGTTCAGTATGACAATGGATCTAGGTCCAAGAAAAGAGAATGGATTGATAGTAGTAAATACTGGAGGGGGAAAAGGAAAGACTACTGCTGCATTAGGCATACTCCTTAGAGCCTGTGGATATAATCTTCATGGTGTGATGATCCAATTTATAAAAGGATCTTGGTTCTATGGAGAAAAAGAAAGTTTTAAAAGACTTAATCCTAACTTTGAACTTCTATCATTAGGTAAAGGATTTGTTGGAATAATAGATGATAAACTGCCCCTAATTGATCATGTGAATGCTGCAAAAGAGGCAATAGAAAAAGCTAAAATTGAAGTTAAAAATAGTAAAAATGATATTGTAGTACTTGATGAGATAAATTATGCAGTACATGGAAAACTCATTAGTGTAGAAGATGTAATTGATATAATCAAAATTAAAAACAAGAATCTAGATCTTATACTAACTGGAAATTATGTAAATCCTAAAATTATAGAACTTGCTGATACTGTAACAGAGATGAAGGAAATTAAACATGCATTTAACTCAGGTAAACTTGCAAAAAGGGGTATTGATTATTAAATTATTTATATAAGATATATGGAAATATAATACATATTCATATATAATCTATATTACTTAATTATTTATTTTTAAAAATCATGGATAAAGGATCTGAATCCAAATGTAATTGTGATAATTGTAATTGCAAAAAAGAAACTTGCAATAATACAAAATGTAATAAAGAGTCAGGCTCTAGATCTTGCGACTGTTCTAAATAACACTAATAAGTAGAATTATTTATATATAATTCTACTATTTATTTTATTGTCATACTGTGAAAAACATAAAGGCTGAAATTTCTGGAAATTTAAATATCTCTCACATTACAAAATATGCAAAAAACAAAGATTTGTATGGATATATAAAGTCCTCTAAAGATTTTTGCATATTAGAAGGAAATAAAAAGAATATAGATAGTTTAGTAAAAATATTACAGAAAAGAACATTCCTCAAGAGAGAAAGAAATATAGTTATAAAAGAACTTCCTTATGATGGTAAGGTTAAAAATCTGTACATAACTGATCATTTTGAAGATGTAAAATTGAAAGTGTATATATTTATATCTGGCATTATACAGAATGTTTCATATGATACATCCACAAAAAGATTCGCAGATGAGTTAGGCATTACTGGTTGGATAAAAAACAATGATGATGGTACAATTGATGCTAAAATAGAGGGAAAGTACAATAAGGTTGAAGAGCTTATTGAGTGGATGAAACATGGAACTACTAAAACAATTATACATGATTTTAGAGTAGAATATCTTAAATACCAGAATGAATTTAAAAAATTTAATGTTATAAAATGAAGAGTGTAATAAAGTATATATATCCAAATTATAAAATTCTATCTATATTTTTATTAATAGATATTTTAACTCTTTTATTATCATATAAAATATTTATATTACCTCTTACAGTATTGCCATTTATATTTATATTAATATTCTTTTTCTTTTCAGCTATATCAGCTACATTGCAAAACCCCAATTTAGGTATATTGATGGCTTTCGCACTCATGCCTTTTGAGAGGATAGGAGGATTTTATTATCATTCTATTCACATACGTTTTGATCAGTTGATAATAGGTATAGCTGTCTTTGTTTTTTTGATTTCTGCATTAATTCTAAAGAGATTTAGGATAAAAAAAGACCCCGTTTTTATAGTAATACTAATACTAATTGCAGTAAATATATTATCTTTAATAAATGCAGTAAATATGTCAAGAGAGATTGAAATCTTATTATTTACATTTATTACATATATAGTCTATTTCTTAGTTCCATTTAATTTTTTTAATATTAAATATGTAAAATATATACCATATATAATATTCTCCGTAACAATATTATTATCAATTTTTGGACTCTTTCAATATTTTGGTAATTTGATTTTTAACTTACCAGGATCTGTAGTAGGGTTATCAGCACCCTATGTAAAAGACGTCCTAGGATACCCTAGAATACAGGCAACAGAAGTTGAACCTTTATACTATGGAACCTATTTGATTTTTTCAATAACATTAGCTCTAGGGTACATAATCACATATATAAAAGAATACGGACTATTATCAAAGATTAAAAATTTGAAAGATACAATGATATCAAAATATTTGTTTATTTTATCTATAATAGCTTTTCTTCTTGGAGGAATTAATTTAATACTTACATATGCAAGAGGAGCTTGGATTGGTGAAATCCTTGCTATAATAGTATTATTAGGATTTTTAGCATATATATATAATATAAATAAGAAAATTATAGTTACAATAATACTTGCTTTTGTAATTTTAGTATCAATGTTTTTTATACTACAATCTGTTCATAAGCTTCCACACTTTGCTACAAAACTAGCACAAAGGGCTGAAAACCTTTCATCTCCTGATAGAGTATTCCTAGATAATAATGCAACGCAAGCATTCGCAACTCATCCAATATTAGGTATTGGAGTAGGAGGTTTTGGCCCTTACATGTCAATAAATCCTTATGTGATGCCTCCAGCTTTATATGGACAATTTGAAGGTTATGGTTGGGCTATAGTAAATAATGAATATTTAGAAATTCTTGCAGAAACAGGAATATTAGGGTTTATAACATTCATATCTTTAATAATCCTTATCCTCTATAAAGGTGTTAAGGCATCAATGATGAAAAATAGCAAAACAGATTTAGATAATAAATTTTTAAGAATAACTTTGGTATCATCCATTGCAGCACTTGTAGGTATTCTTTTACAATACCTAACATTTTCCACACTGTATATACTTCAGATATGGTTAGTTTTAATGTTGGTCTATTTAATATCTTACCACATCATTAATGAATCTGGATCCCAGGGACCTAAGGCCAAAGGATCTGGATCCAAAGAGTCTAGGCATGATACAAAATCTTAGAAAAAACACATTCTGGCTTTTAACAGCACAAGTCCTTACTATTTTCGCAAGCTTAATACTTAATATAGTACTGGCAAGACACCTAGGGCCTACCTATAACGGTATATACAACTATGCTACATCAATTATTGCAATATTTGGAATTTTTGTAGATTTTGGTATGTCTACAGTTTTAATAAGAGATGTTGCTAGAGACCTAACCCTAACAAAAAAATACTTAGATAACCTTGTCTTCTTGAAGATAATAATAGGAGTAATAATACTTTCTCTTATAATTATAACGTCCTTTTTCGTAAGACAATATCATGATATAGAGCTAATAATGTTATTTTTAGGTTTGTATAATATTATCTCTGGATTTAATTATTTGGTTAGGGGAATTTTTAGATCACATAACCAGATGATATATGAAGCATATACAATAATATTTGAAAAATCTATACTTTTAATATTTGGTTTTATAGCATTATTCTATTATAACAGTCTTCTTCTTTATACAGTTATATTTGCAATAACCTCACTAATAGGGTTCACTCTTGCAATCAAAATAATTAGACAAAGATTTTCTAAATTCAGTATACGTATTGATACAGCATTCTGGAAATATATGCTACTTGAGATATGGCCTTATGGACTATCATCAATTGTTGTAACTATATATTTTTCAATAGATCAAGTTATCCTAGGAAGTATTAAACCAATAATACAGGTTGGGTATTATGGAATTGCACGCTCCACAACAGGTGTTATTACATCTATAATAGGAATACTAATAGGCGTGCTATTCCCATCATTCTCTGCATTATTTAAAACTAATAAAAAAGCATTCTTGGAACTTTTGAATAATGCTATAAAATTAATGGTTATCCTTTCATTTATATTTGTACTTGAGATGATGTTTTTATCTCGTGGCCTTATATTACTTGTATTTGGACACAGGTATATAAACTCAGTCCTACCTCTTCAATTTTTATCTATATCAACTGGATTAATATTTGTAAATGCACTTATAGGTAACGCTTTTGGAGCTGTAGATAAACAAAAAACATTACTTAAAGGTTTATTTTTATCCATGATAATAAATATAGCCTTAAATTTCATTTTAATACCAAGATTTGCAGCATCAGGAGCAGCTGCAGCTGCAGTATTTACGGAATTGTTCATAGGAGTATATGCTTATCTATTATTTAAAAAGGATTTTGATATACGCATACTAAGATATATTCTACGTCCATTAATTGCGGCGGGATTATCATCATTGGTATTCATATTCTTATCATCACTAAATGTATTAGCTTTATCAGCGATTGGAATTATTGTATACTTTGCTATACTTGTCTTAATCAAAGGAATAAGTATAGAGTTCATAAAAGATAATTTAAGATTTAGATCTAGATCTGGTGGTTCAGGACCCATCGAATCTGGCCCCGTCGGGCCTGGATCTACATAAAATATATGAGGATTGCCGTTGATGCAAGATTTGCAAACACAAAAACAGGGATAGGAAGACTTACGTACTCTCTAATATCTGAAATATTAAAACTCGATAGAGAAAACTTCTATGTAGTTTTGACTGATAGTATAGATCCATTTCCTGATATTAAATACCAAAATATAAAAAAAATAACATTTAAAAATGCCACAAAGAGGAAAATATTATGGCAAATATTATATCTCCCATATATCCTAAATAAAGAGAAGATTGAGATTTTTTTCTCACCAAATAATTTTATTATAGTTCCATTCTTTTATAGAGGTAAAACTATAATGACAATACAAGATTTAATACCAATGGTTTTTTCCGAATATTTAAAGAGTAAAAAGTCACATATAAAATATAAACTTAGAGTATTACTTTCAAAAATCAACGAACCTGAAAGAATAATGACTATATCAGAATTTTCACTACAAGAAATAGAAAGATTATTGAAAATATCAAGAGATAAAATATTTATAATAACAGAGGGAGTTGATAATAGAATAACTGAGATAAAATCTACAAGAGAAACTTTGCGTGCTTTAGGTGTTGAAAAACCATATATATTAGGGATAGGAGGTATGGAGGTTCGAAAAAATAACAAAGTTCTTATAGAAGCATTTGTATCTTTAATGCAAAAAAATGCTGATTTAAAACATTCTCTCATTATTGTTGGAAATAGAGAATCTAGTATAATTCCAGCAAGTATGGTTACAATTCCAGAATCACTCAATGAGAGAATACATTTTATAGGAGAAGTAAAAGATCATGAGCTTGCAGCATTATATTCTAGTGCTACAATATTTGTATATCCATCCTTATATGAGGGATTTGGACTTCCTCCTATTGAAGCTTTCAAACATAAAACTCCAGTTATTACATCAAATATATCATCTATACCAGAAGTAACAGGAGATGCAGCAATACTAATAAACCCATATAAAAAAGAAGAATTAGAAGATGCAATATTTAAGCTTATAAGAGACGAAGGAAAACAAAAAGAATTAGTGGAAAAAGGAATTATTAGATTGAAAGAATTTAATTGGAGTAACACTGCTAAAACATTAGTATCTGAGTTTAATAAATTAAAGTAAATATTATGACTAAAACAAGAGTAATTCTTTTAACAGCAAGTTTTGGAAAAGGTCATAATATAATAGCAAGAAACCTCAAAGAAGAAATTAATAAAAATCTTGACCTTAATTGTGAAATTATAGATTATATGAAGCTCTATGGTAAAAATATAGAGCTTATTGCAACCTCTATGTATAACTTAACTAGAGAGTTTCTCCCTACACTATATGATATTAGGTACCGATACCTTACGGATTTAAAGACAAGAAATTTATTTGACAGAATAGCATTAAGAGCTATTAAGAAGAAACTAAAAGGGGATATTACAAATACAATTTTTATATCTTTGTTTCCAAATGCCACAGTTGGACTTTCAAATATAAAATGTAAAGCTAAATATACCATAACTACAGATTATGGAGAAATACACAAAGAGTGGTTTAACAAACATATTGATGGATATTTTGTTGCAACATTAAACATAAAAAATAAACTATTAGAATATGGTTTTAGTGAAAATAAAATATATGTAACAGGTATACCTATAGGAAAAGAATTTTATAATAAAAAAAAGAGAATACATATGAAAAACATAGATCCTCTAAAAAAAACAATTCTTATGATGGGAGGAGGAGATGGTGTTTTTCATTCTCCTATAAAAATTCTAAAAAGACTCTCCATTCATTACAATATAATATTTATAGCAGGAAGTAATAAAGTATTGAGAGATAAAGTAGAAAAATTAAAAATGAATCATGTAGTAACAATACGATATACTAATAAGATAAAATATTATATAGATCAAAGTGATATTGTAATATCTAAAGCTGGAGGCATATCATTAACTGAGTTTGCTGTATCAAAAATACCTATTGTTTTATATAAAAAAACTACTGGCCAAGAAAAGGGGAATATAAACTATTTTATGGAGAATAATGCTTGTGTACTTGTTGATGATTTAGATGATCTAGATAAAACCATATATAATATAATTAACAATAAAATAAAATTAAATTTAAATTTGGTTGATACAAAAACCCCTGCTATAGATAAGATTATAGAAATCATCAGAAAACAATTATGAAATTGAAAAAAACTATACTAATACTAACTTCAACAACAACAGGGAATGGACATATAAGTATTGCAAAAAGTTTAAAAGAAACTTTCGATATTGAATATCCAAATAAATATAATGTAATCATTATAGATTTTTTTGAGAATTATTCAGCAAAAATACTTAAAAAAACAATCCATTCTTATTCTGGATTAATAAGACATGCCCCTTCTCTTTATTCTGCTGGATATTATGCCACAGATAGTGAAAAAAGATTCTTCCCTGTATTTGCTTTACTAAAAATACAGACTAGAAATAAGATAACTAAACTTATAGAAGAATATAACCCTGATATTGTTATTTCAGTTCACCCTCTATTAAATCATATAATATCAAGAACTTTGAATAAAAAAATTATACCATTTGTAATACTAATTACTGACTTATTCAATGTTTATCAAAGCTGGTTTGATAGGCATTCAACCTTACATATAGCCCCTAATAAATATGTAGAGAAGGAATGTTTGAGACATAAAATATCAGACGTTAAAACATATGCTATTCCAATAGATCCAAGATTTTCTGCTCGAATAAATAAAAGTAACATATATAAAAAATACAATCTTTCTAAAGATAAAAAAACTATTCTTATAACTTCTGGAGGATTTGGGACAATTAAAGCAAAAAAAATTGTTGAAAAATTTAATCACCTATATAATAGATATCAAATAATTGTAGTAAATGGAGAAAACCAAAAATCAAAAGAATCGATAGATAAAATGAAAAAACAAATAAAAGTTATAAATTTAGGGTTTGTAGATAATATGTATGAATTAATGTCAATATCAGACTTTGCAATATCAAAAGCAGGAGCCATAACTTTACAAGAATTAATATCTAAAGGTGTAATTCCTATTGTTATAGAATTTATAAACGGCCAAGAAAAGGGGAATATAAAATATATCAAAAAGGAAAAAATAGGTATAATAGCAGAACAAAATTACTTAGAAATTATAGAGAAATTAAGTAATAACACAAGAGAAATGGATAATATAAAAAATAGTATGTTAAAACTTAAAGATATAAATTCAAGAAAAAAAATAGTTAAAGAATTAATTAAAATTATACACTGAAATGAGAATAGCATTAGATGCAAGGCTTGCAAATATAGACACAGGAACAGGAAGGGTTACATACGGACTTTTCTATAACCTAATTAAAGATGACAAAGATAATCATTATATTGTTCTATTCCATAACAAAGACCCTTTCCCAGATCTTGATGTAGAAAAGTATGATATAGGAAGAGTCAGTAATCAAAGGTTTACATATATATGGCAACTATTTATACTCCCAAGAATTTTAAACAGACTATCAATAGATATATTTTTCTCTGTAGAAAATATGGTTTATCCTTTATTTTTCAAAGGCACTACTATTGTATCAATACAAGATTTAATACCTCTTTCCATTAATAATTATTATGACAGATTGTATGATAAGGTAAAATATAAAGTTAAGATTTTATCTTTAAAGTTATTAAAAAAACGGGATAGAATATTCACTGTATCAAATTTTTCAAAAAATGAAATAGTTAAAAAACTCAAAATAAAAAGTGATAAAATATTTGTTGTTCCAAATGCAATATCTCCTTTTGAAACGCCTAAAAATACAGATAAAATATTAAAAGATTTAAAAATCAATTTTCCATATATACTTGCAATAGGAGGAGGAGAGGCGAGAAAAAATAATAAAACACTAATAAAAGCGTTCATAAAATCCAAGGTTAAAGAACATCTTGTTATAGTAGGTGATATCACAAGAACTGTACAATCTTCTAAATTTGATAATTTAAAAGAACAAAATAAAGTACACCTTATAGGTAGAGTTACAGATAGTGAGTTAGCAACACTATATAAAAGCTCCAACCTTTTTGTTTTCTTATCCTATTATGAAGGGTTTGGTTTACCAATCCTTGAAGCATTTAGTTATAAAATCCCTGTCATTGCAGCAAACAAAACATCATTACCTGAAGTATCAGGAGATGGAGCACTTTTAGTTGACCCTAATTCTGAAAATAAAATAAAAGAAGGTATAAAAAAAATTATGAAAGATACTGGGTATAAAAAAGATTTAATTAGAAAATCCCAGGAAGTATTAAAACAATTCTCTTGGGAACAATCAGCACAAATTTTCAAAGATAATATTAGAAATATAAATATCAATGGTTGATATATTAAAAAATACAGAACTAAAACCATATACAACATATAAAATAGGCGGACCTGCAGATTTTTTTGCGACTGCATATACAGAAGAAAACTTAAAATATCTTGTAAGATATGCCTATTCAAATGATATACCTTTTGACATTATTGGAGGTGGTAGTAATGTATTAATATCAGATAAAGGTATTAGAGCTTTAGTAGTAAAGAATAATACAAAGGAAATAATTATTCGTGAAGATGTAAATGTTAATAATTTTGATATAAAAAACTTAAAATCTTTTTACAAAGAAGGTTCATATATGCAATTTGAAGACTTAGAAGATAATGAATCTGAGTATAAAAAGATACTTGTTGAAGTTTCATCAGGACTATCTCTTGCATACCTAATAAATGATACAATCTCTAAGGGGTTAACTGGATTACAATATTTTGCTGGTATTCCTGGAACACTGGGGGGTGCTATATTTAATAATATACATGGAGGGACTAGGCTTATAGGTAACCTTCTACATTCAGCTAAAGTTATAGATATGGAAGGCAATGTAAGTGAAGTTGATTATGATTTTTTTAAATTTGGATATGACACTAGTGTATTACATCAAAAGCAATATACTTTACTTTCTTTAAAATTGATATTGTTTGAAGGTGATACAGAAAAAGCTAAAACAATTCAAAAAGAGTGGATTAAAAGAAAACATAAAATTCAACCTACCCTCCCATCTTGTGGATCAGTATTTAAAAACATATCAGATGAAGAAAAACAAGAAATTGGAGCACCAGTAAATTCGGCAGGATGGGTGATTGAACAATTAGGGTTTAAGGGCTTTAAGATTGGTGGAGCAGAAGTATATAAAAACCATGCTAATTTTATAGTAAATCTAGGATTTGCAAAAGCTAGCGATGTAAAAACTATCATAGATAAAATAAAAGGAGAAGCTTTAAAAAAATTCAACTTGAAATTAACACCAGAAATTATATTAAAAGGAGATTTCTAAAATTTTATTTTTCCTCTTCTATAATTTCAAGTTTTACTTTACCTGATTTATCCTTACCTTTATATTCAAGTTCAATACCACAAAAAGGACATTCTATAGTATCTCCAGCTCCAATACCGTTTTCAATATCAAATTCATTTTGACATTCTAAACATGTAACTTTCATAATTTTGTAAAAATAAAATAATTAGTTATGTATAACTGTATTGAATATACCAGAAATTGAAGAGAAAATAAAGATTCCCTTACTTTTATAGATTAGTTTTATTCAATATACAATAGAAAATAGTGTATAATAAGTATCGTGGATATACCTTCAAAAGCATTAAAAAATGGATTTAAACTACCTTTATATGGCATAGGTACGTGGTATGTAGGAGGAGATGCAGGAAAAATAAATCATGGGTATGATAAAGCTGATATTATCGCACTGAAAACTGCAATAGATATGGGGGTTACACATATAGATACTGCCGAATTATATGCACGTGGTCATGCAGAAGAATTAATTGGTGAGAGTATAAAGGGGTATGATAGAGAAAAATTATTTATAACTTCTAAAGTAAAACCAGAAAATTTTTCATATAATAATCTTATAAAATCTGCAACAGAAAGTATTAAAAGAATGAATAGTGGATATTTGGATTTATATTTACTTCACAGTTACAACCCTCTTATCAGTATAAAGGAAACGATGAGAGCTATGGATAAATTAAAAAGTGATGGACTTATAAGAAATATAGGTGTAAGCAATTTTAGCGTAAAAAAATTAGAAAAAGCTCAAAGTGAAACCAAAAATAAGATTGTTGTAAACCAAGTTCTGTATAATTTAACATCTAGGTTTCCAGAAGACAATGGACTTCTTAAATATTGTAAGGAGAATGACATAATGATTGTTGCATATACACCAGTTCATAAGGGGATATATAATAAAAATCAGACACCTATACTAGATACCATGGTTAAAAAATATAATAAGACATATTCACAAATAGCAATAAATTGGTTAGTATCTCAAGATAATGTAGTAACAATCTCAAAAACAAGAAATATAGAACATTTAAAAGAAAACTTAAAATCTCTGGATTTTAAAATATCTGATGACGATATAGAAAAATTAAGAAATGAATTCCCTCATAAAAAGACACCCTCTTTTTATTATTCAAATCTATACTATATCCTTATGACCGGGGGAATGTATATAATAAATAAGATATAAAAAAATATTAATTAAAATAATTATTTGAGACCAATGATAAATAATTTAGAATATAATCATAAAGAAGTAGAAAACAAATGGAAGAAAATATGGTATAAAGAGAATCTTTATAAAACAGACTCCTATTCTACAAAACCTAAATTCTATATACTAGATATGTTTCCTTATCCCTCTGGTGTAGGGTTACATGTTGGTCATTTAAAAGGATATACAGCAACAGATATAGTAGCTAGATTTATGAGAATGAAAGGCTTTGAAGTATTACATCCAATGGGGTGGGATTCATTTGGTTTACCTACAGAAAATTTTGCAATTAAGAATAATAAAAACCCATTTGATGTTACTCGTGAAAATACAAAAGCTTTCAAACAGGAACTATTAAATGCAGGAATTGGTATAGATTGGAATCGTGAATTTGATACATCAGATGAGTTATATTATAAATGGACTCAATGGATTTTTTTAAAATTATACAATAAAGGATTAGCATACAAAAAGAAGGCTCCTGTAAATTGGTGTCCTTCATGTCTTACTGTAATTTCAAATGAACAGGTAATACAAGGATTATGTGAAAGATGTGGATCAATGGTAGAACTTAAAAATATAGAACAATGGTTTTTTAGAATTACAAAATATATAGAAGCTCTTATTAGTGATATTGAAAATTTAGACTGGCCAAAAAGTACAAAAGTATCTCAAAACAATTGGATAGGTAAATCTGAAGGAGTTAGGGTAAAATTCAAAATTAAAGATACTAAAGAATATATTGAAATTTTTACAACAAAGATAGAAACAATATATGGAACTACATTTATAGCCATTGCTCCAGAATCTAAATATATTGACCTTGTTAAAGATAAAGAGAAGGTAAAGGAAATTGAGAACTATATAAAAACTGTGTCTCCTCAATCAGAAATTAAAAGGAAAAAAGATGTGAAAACAGGCTTTGATACTGGGATTATAGCTATAAACCCTATAAATAAAGAAGAAATACCAGTTTATATTTCTGATTACATTCTAATGGATTATGGTACTGGAGCAGTAATGGGAGTTCCTACTCATGATGAGAGAGATAAACTTTTTGCCAAATTGCATAACATCAAGAGTAGAGAAGTTGTTGATTATAAAAAAGGTATAGTAGTGTATGGTAAATATAAAGGGATAGCAATTGACGTTGCCAAAAGTAAAATCATAGAAGATTTATCTACAATGGCAAAAAAAACTACAGAATATAAATTAAGAGACTGGTTAGTATCAAGAGAAAGATATTGGGGTGCTCCAATTCCAATAATATACTGTAAAAAATGTGGAGAAGTCCCTGTCCCAGAAAAAGATTTACCAGTACTAATTCCAAAAGATATCAAAGATTATAGACCTAAAGGCACCCCCCCTCTAGCATCATCTAGTTCATTTATGATAGTAGAGTGTCCTATTTGTAGTGAACCTGCAACAAGAGAATCTAAAACATTAGACACATTTGTAGACTCTTCCTGGTATTATCTAAGATTTATTGATTCAGATAATAGACAAAGTTTAGGAGATGAAGCTCTATTTAAAAAATGGCTCCCTATAGATTTTTATGTAGGGGGGGACGAACACACAACAGGGCATCTTCTATATTCAAGATTTATAACTAGAGTCCTTAATGAAGAAAAAATAATTACTATTAATGAACCATTCACTAAATTGAGACATCAAGGAAAAATGTTTGGTCCTGATGGAAGGAAAATGTCAAAAAGATGGGGCAATGTAGTATCTGCAGAATTTGCAGAAAAAACCTATGGTGCTGATTCTTTAAGAATGTATGAGATGTTTATGGGGCCTTTATCACAATCCAATAGTTGGAATACACGTTCTATAATAGGTGTCAGAAGATTTATAGATAGGGTATGGAGATTACAAAATATTATAGATAAAAATACATTAAATAATACAACAGATTATACTCTTATAAACGAACTTGTATTATCTGTCTCACAAAATATAGAAAGCGGAAAATTTAATGTATGTGTTTCAGAATTTATGAAATACCTAAATGAAGTTGAGAAAATTGGTAGCATCTCTAAAGAATCTTTCAAAAAATTTATCATTGTATTATCACCATTCGCTCCATTCATATCGGAGGAATTATGGGAGGTTATAGAAGAGAAATATAGTATACATAAACAACTTTGGCCTAAAGTTACTAAAGTTATTAAAGATAAAACTAATACATATATTGATCTTCCAATACAAATAAATGGTAAGTATAGGGGAAATATTAAAGTATTAAGAGACCTAGAAGAAGATGAAATAGTAAAAATGCTTTTCAAGAATCTTAAATTTAAAGATAAGATAAGAGAGGAAAATATACAAAAAGTTATATTTAAAAAAAATACTATAATAAATATTATTTTTAATGATAACAAGGTATAGTCTTATCCTAATCCATTTACAATAAATTCTTTTATCAAGCTTTGATAAGGGATATCTTTACTATTAGCTTCTTCTTTTAGTTTTAAAAGTATATATGTAGGTATTCTTATGGATATACTTTTTGATGTGGGTTTTAAATCAGGAAAAGCAACCTTTCTAAAATCTCCTTTTTCTGCGTATTCTGAGAGGTCAAATTTCTCCCAAAAAGTTCTTTCCTCAGTTTCGTTTTTAAATTTT
Organism: bacterium; assembly: GCA_027371855.1. Classification (GTDB taxonomy): domain Bacteria; phylum Patescibacteriota; class Dojkabacteria; order JAKAPS01; family JAJZLI01; genus JAJZKG01. The sequence continues at coordinate 15,720 of DAHXLB010000011.1, read as the reverse complement.
GGTAATTCTATTTTCTTCTTCATAAAAATTGACCTCCTTTTTATTTGCTGTTCTTGTAGATATTATTCTTATTTTTTTATTTCTTTCTGTAAAAACAGTAAATAACATATTCCCAAATTTACTTTTTCCTAATATTATATACCTTATTTCATTATTTGAATGAGGAGTATCATTGTATATTATTTTATTAATATCAAAAAATATAGATTCACTTTCCTCATTAGTAATACTATGTTTCTTTACATTTTTTATAATATTACCTTCATTCCACTCAAATAATATATTCCCATTAAATATTTTTATGTTATCCATTCAATTCAGCAGTATTTAAGTATATATATTACATATACATTATATCATATTAAAAAAATATACAAGAGATATATTATATAAAAATTGAACAATACAAATATACAAAGCTCCTCATCGTGGACAAAGTTAGGACCAGGACTATGATATAATTATTTTTAAAAATATATATAAAATATTTAATATTTATTCAAAATGACATACAAAAAAATATTGCAATTGCATAAAGTAGCATCAGATATAGCTAGAGTGTCTGGTGATATAATTCTAAAACATTCTAATATAGTAAAAGATTTCAGTTTAGAGATAATAGAAAACAAAAAAATTCAGAATATTGATATTGATCTATTAATAGCAGGAGCATTGTTACATGATATAGGAGCGTATTTTTGTCTGAATAAAGATTATAGTATAAAGATTCCATATATAAAACATGGCATTTTAGGAGAGAAATTTTTAATAGGGAATGGAGTTGATTATAAAATTGCTAGGTTTGCATCTCATCATACAGGTGTAGGAATATCAAAAAATGATATTAAAAGACAAAAATTACCATTACCCTTAAAAGATTTTATTCCAGAAAGCACTGAAGAAGAAATTCTATGCTATGCTGATAATTTTCACTCTAAAAGAGGAACATTTAGTACATTTGATGATATTAAATTAGAACTACAGGCTTTTGGAGAGGATAAAATAGAAATATTGAATGAATTTAAAAAGAAGTATGGTATTCCCAAAATTACAAATATAAAGATATAGCTTATAATGATACTAAATAGTAATATTTATGATAAAATTAATACATGAAAGGTATCAAAGGCATCAAGATGCAAGGAATTTGGAAATATGAAGAATTATTTTCATATAATGTGCTAGAAAAATATAGAGTAACGAAAAATGAAGGAAGTACTCCACTTTTAAGATTAGGTTTTTTAGAAAAAGAAACAGGAATCCCATATATATATGCAAAAAGAGAGGATAAAAATCCTACTGGATCATCCAAAGATAGGTCTTTAGCCTTCCTTATATCTTATCTAAAATCTAAAAAGATTGAGAATATTGTAGTCCCATCATCTGGTAATACCGCAATATCAGCAATAGCATATTCTAAACTTGCAGATATTAATTTAGACATCTTTATCTCAGATAAATTGTCTAAAGAAAAAACAAAAAGACTAGCTAAATATATAGAAAAAAACTCAAAAAAAATTAGCATTCACCAGTCAAAAAAACCTTTATCAGACGCATTTAAATATTCTAAAGAGAAAAATATCACTCTTTTAAGAGGCTCTAAAGACAAGTATGCTATAGAAGGATTTAAAACTATATCAAAAGAGATAGAAAACATTAGGGCTGATTCAATATTTATCCCGGTATCAAGTGGAACAACATTGTATGGGATATCTAAGTCACTCTCAAGTAATTGTCAAATTCATCTAGTACAAACATCCAAAATAAATACTCTATCCAAATTTTATGATAATGATTTTATTAAAGAAGATAATTCTTTATGTGATTCTATAGTGGCAAGAGTAACTGAAAGAAAAAAGAAAGTTATTGATGTTATAAAAAAAAGTAGGGGATGGGGATGGACAATACAAAATGAAGAGATTAAAAAAGCACAAGAACAACTTATAAAAAATGATATTTTTACATCACCAGAAGGAGCTTTAACAGTTGCAGGACTCAAAAAAGCTTTAAAAAAAGGTTATAAATTTAATAGAGTAATACTTTTATTTACAGGATCCGCGGATCCAGATACAGTATGAAAGAACTAGATAATATAGATATAATTTATGTAACTAATGATCCTGAGAGAGCACTTGGTATTGAGGATATAATTTCGAATTATCATATATTATGCATTGATGACTCATATATACTAAACTTTATCAAATCATATTATTCTTTAAAAAAAGACAATCCAAATATAGAAATATTTAGAAATTCAAATAAATTATTACAAGAGAGTAAATCAAAAGAGTTTATCGGGCAATTTAAAAACCCATATTTTATGTTTTTTAAAATAGCTCCTAACATAGAGTTTACTTTAAATCACAAAAATATATTAAATACAGACTCATGGTTAAATAGAAAATATGAAAATAAATTAGAAATAGTAAGAATTTTCAAAGATTTAATTCCTGAGACAAAAATAATAAATTTAGAAAAAGATAGTTACGAATCCTTAAAAAATACACTAGGAAATAAATTTGTAATTCAATTCCAAGGAGGTCAAAGTGGGAATACTACATTTTTTATAAAAAATGTAGATGATTATTATAAATTAAAGACAAGATACGCAAAAAGATACGCAAAGGCAGTAAGATTCATAGATGGAGAATATTATACACTAAATGGAGTAGTCACTAAGTATGGAATATTGACTGGTAATCTAACAAAACAGATAACTGGAGTATCTTATTTAACCAAATATGAAGGAGGTACTGTAGGCAATGATTGGAATACCAAACTCCATCAAAAAAAGAAAGAGTTATTGCAAAATGCAATGATACAGATAGGGAACATACTAAAGAAGGATAATTATAAAGGTATGTTTGGTGCAGACTTTATAGTAGATGATGAGAGGGTATATCTTATTGAAATCAATGCAAGAGAGAACGCAACTATGCCAACCTTCTCAAAAATACAACAAGAAAAAGGAGAGATGCCATTTAAATTAATTCATATTTTGGAGTTTCTAAACAAAGAATACTCTATAGATGTAGATAAAATTAATAAATTACTTTTTGATGATTATCATTTAAATCAACTTATTATACGTAACACCAAAGATGATGTTATAGAAATGAAGTCTAACTTTAATGGTGTATATAATAGGAATTTTGAAAAAATAAATGATGGTTATGATATAACAAGTATTAATGGTAATAATTTACTATTATTACAAAACAAAGGTTTAATAAATCCTAATATTGAAATTGGAAGGATACAATCAAGAGAGAAAATAGATGAGAGTACAATAAAAGAATATATATCTAAAATAGGGTTAAATGTAAAATAATAAAATTTCTTTTTATAGCTAAATTTGCTAATATATCAATTGTATGAAAAAAAATCTTAACATAGTAACAATAGGTGGAGGAACTGGATCCTTCACATTATTATCAGGGATAAAAAAAATTAAAAACTGTAATATATCAGCTATTGTGACTACTTTTGATAATGGTGGATCAACTGGAAGACTTATCGATGAATTTGGTATATTACCTGTTGGAGATATAAGACAATGCATAACAGCTTTATCCCCAGATGGAACATTAATAAGACAATTATTTACATATAGATTTGATAAAGGAGAGAAGGGGTTACAAGGTCATAGCTTAGGCAATCTGCTTTTAACTGGTCTTATAGAGATTTTAGGGTCTGAGCAAGAAGCAATAAAACAGATGGGTAAAATATTACATATTAAAGGCACTGTACTTCCCGTATCACTTCAAAAAGCTACCTTAGTAGCCAAACTTGAAAATAGTAAAATAGTAAAAGGTGATGATGATATAGGAACAGGCCAAGATTATAATAAGAAAGTATACAGAATAAAAAAACTATATCTAGAACCAGAGGTAATGATTTCTTTTGATGCTGAAAATGCTATATTAAATGCTGACTATATAATAATTGGGCCAGGGGACTTATACACAAGTGTATTACCAAATTTTATTGTGAGTGGAACAATTGATGCAATCAAAAAATCCAAGGGTTATGGAACCAAAGATTCTCAGAATAAAGCTAAAGTTATATATGTTATGAACTTAATATCTAAAAAAAGCGAGACTTATAAGTATAAAGCTTCTGACTGTATTCAAGATATAGAGAAATATATTGGTAAGAACATAATAGACTTTATATTATTAAATAATGGAAAATATCCTGAAAACATATTAAGAAAATATGAGCAAGAAGGAGGTTACCCAATTATAGATGATCTATCAGATAATGATAAAGCAAGACGCTTTAATGTTATCTCACAAAAAACTGTAGTACCACAAAAAGGTGATACTACTAAGAGAGCATTGATAAGACATGATAGTAGTAAACTTGCCAGAAGTATTATGAAAATAGTGCAAGAAGATAAATAAGTACAAGTGCGGATAATGGTATTGTAATATCATCCGCCCCCAAAATAGAGACCCTTTCAACTAAAGTAATTATTAATCCAATTATAGCAATATAAATTATGTTATATTGAGGAAACATTATATATAGAATAATAAACGTTACTATATAGAAAGCTATAGATCCCAGATTAGTTTTTTTAGTTTTATTTATATAACTACCAACAAACCCCGCAATAGGATCAGCAAGTGTAAGTATTAAAACTACAGCTACAAAGTAATGCATATTTGAAAAAGAAAATATATATGCAAATAAAATACCTGCAGGTAAAAATAATTCTCCATATGTCTTTCTGTGAACTCCATGAATAGATGAAAGTAGTTTTAATTTATATGATGGAAATATTATAAAGAAAGATAGAATAATTATAGTAATGAAAGATACTTCAAGGAGATGGAGAGCTAGAAATATTGAAACCAATCCAAAAAAAATATGTATAATACCTCTAGTTATATTCTTATTATCAATAAAAAAATTTGCTATAAAGTCAAATACTATAATAAGAATAAATGCCACTCCAGATATAATAAATCCAAACAAAAGATTTAAAAATATATTCACTATAATTTTTATAATAAAGTATATGTATAATTATATATTAATACAAACTTTAATTGAACACTCCCTTATTGTATAATCACAGTATGTCTGATAACAATTTACAAAATATGCATTATAAAAAAATGTATTATTTCTATTCAAAAGGTCCTTCTAGAAAAATACCACTATTAATACTACATGGATGGATGCAAAATAAGGAATCTTGGGAAGGAGTAATAGGATTATTGTCTAAAGATATGGATATATTATGTCCTGATTTACCTGGATTTGGAGATAGTAAAGATGATAGCTTCTATAATTTTATGACTTCAGATTATAGTGAATATTTATTTTCTTTTATAAATGATTTAAAAATAAAAAAAGTTAATATATTAGCACACTCATTTGGTGGTAGAATAGCAATAGATTTCACCTCTAAACACCAAGAAGTTGTCTCCAATTTAATATTGTTTAGCTCTGCAGGAATAATACATAAAACCCCATATAGAAAAATACAATTCCTAAAAAAAATACCTGGATCTGCTTATATAGCAGGAAAACTAAGAAGTAATGATTATAAGAATGCAAAGGAATATAAAAATCTATTTTTAAATGCTATATCTTATAATGCTAAAGAAAAACTTAATAAAATAGAAACCCCTACATTGATACTTTGGGGTGACAAAGATAAAGAATTAGACTTAAAAGATGCATATATATTTAAAAATGGCATAGAAAAATCTGTTTTGGAGGTTATGAAAAACAATGGACATTTCGCTCATCTTGAAAATCCTTATCTCTTTACAGGTATAATAAAAAAATATTTAAATTTAAAAGAGAACAAAAATGTATAATATATATTATAGATACCTCTATATATTTCAATTGTACGAATATGATTTATATAAATTTATTCTTTTTGTTTTAAGATCAAGGATTTTTAAAAAATATAATTTTAAAGATAAACTTGTATATACGATTAAAATTAAAACATATATAGTATTTACTTTGATTTTGCAGATTATAACTTTATATCTAACCATAGTATATTCAAAAAATATTATCCCTGTAATACTATTTGTGATCCTCATATATTTTCTAACACCTATATACATTATATTATCGTCAGTTATACTAGAACCAATATCATTAATATTAGAGGGGATAGTGATAGAGAAAGCTAAAAGGAAGGTTAAAAGTATAAATAACCTTAAGATTATTGCTGTTACAGGATCGTACGGAAAAACATCAACGACATCATTTATATATACATTATTGAACGGTGATAAAAAAGTATTTACTCCAAAAGGTAATGTGAATACAAGTAGTGTGAATACAATTATGGGTATTTCTTTATCAATAAATTCAGGAATGCCACTTAATACAGAAATTCTTTTATTAGAGGTCGGAGCTTATAAGAAAGGAGATATAAAAAGAGTGTGTAAAATGTTTCCACCAGATATATCAGTAATAACTTCAATAGGTACGGAACATTTAGAAAGATTTAAAAGTAGAGAAAATATTATTGAGGCAGAATCAGAAAATATTATTTTTGCAAAAAAAAACTCAATAGTCATTTTACCAGAAGATGTATACAACATAAAAACTATTCCTAAAATAGATAGTAAGGAATATAGAGTAACTAAATTTAAAGAGACTAATTTTTCAAATTTAAAAACATATTTTAGAAAAGATAAGAAAATTTATCATACAAGCCTATTAGGAAAGGCTATGTTATCTAACCTTACCATTGCAATAGATATAGCAAAGTTGCTAGATATTTCTAATATTCAAGGTAAGCTTCAAATGATAAAACCTGTAGAGAGAAGACTCTATCCATATTACAAAAAGGACATTCTATTTATAGATGATACATATAATATAGGTATTGAGTCTGCCGAGCAAGCTTTAAATGTTTTAATGTTTTTAAAATCTAAAAAGGTGGGATCAAGGACGGCTATTCTAACAGGTGGTATAGTAGAACTAGGTATGGAGACTGAATCAGCTAATAAAAGTTATGGAGAATTATTAAACAAAATCAATGTCATATTTCTTTTTAACACACCATATACAAAATACATAGAAAATGGAATTAATAATAAAAAAAAGATAATATATATAAAGGACTACAAAGAATTTGATTATATGAAAGAGAGTATACTTAAAAAAGGTGATATTGTATTAATGCAAAATGAGATTACTGATTTATATTATATATAAAAATCTATGTCAAAAATCAATTTATATTTAATGTTTGGTGGTGAATCTCCAGAGCATGAAATATCTATAATAACAGCAAAACAAATATTAAAAAAAATTAATAAAGATAAATATACGATATATCCAATTTATTTGGATAAAAATAATAAATTTAAATATATACCTGATTTTGTAAAATTTGACACATTTAAAGATTTTAATAATCTAAGCATTCAAGATCTAACAATAATAATTCAGAGCAAAAAAGTTATTTTTAAAATAGGTAAATTAAAAACTTTGCAATTGCCAGACATATGTCTATTAGCATTTCATGGAGGATATGGAGAAAATGGTACAATACAAGGATTTTTAGATATACTTGATATTCCTTATACAGGTTCTGGAGTTAAAGGATCTGTTTATGGAATGGATAAGATAGTTATGAAATATATATTGGAGGAAAACAATATTTCTATATTACCTTGGACTTATATTAATATAGATGAATGGAATAGTAATATTGGAGAGTGTATAAAAAAAATAAAAACTATCTCAGATTTTCCATACATAGTAAAACCATCATCTTTAGGTTCTAGTATTGGAGTTAAAAAAGTTGAAAATGAAGAAGAGTTAGAAGATGCTATATCAGAAGATTTTCTCTATGATAATAATGTCATTATTGAAAAATTTGGAGAGAATATGCGTGAGATAAACTACTCTGTGATGCAGAATATAAAAGAGTACGAATTATCAGAATCAGAAGAAATAAAAAAAGATGATATTAAACTATTTAGTTATGATGAGAAATATCTAAAAGGGAATAAAAAAATTCAAAATCAAGAAGGTATGGCATCATCAAACAAAATAATACCAGCAAATATAGGGGATAATCTTGATGATAAAATTAGGAAAGTAATAATTAATGCATATAAAATACTTAATTCCAGAGGTATAGTAAGGTTGGATTTTTTAATAGATCAAAATAATGATCAATTTTATCTAATAGAGATTAATACTATTCCTGGATCTCTATCTTTCTATTTATGGGAGGCTAAAGGGATTCCATTTAGTGAAACGATTGATAATCTAATTAAAGATGCTCTTTACTCTTTTGACCAGAAGAAGAAAATACTGAAAACCTTTGATAGTCCTTTATGGAAAGGATAATAGATTGACAAGACAGCGTAAATGACCTATAATATTCGCCATATATGTTTAATCAAAAGATATTTTGAATAATAAAAAAGACATAAAAAAAGAAAATAGTATCACTTCTGGCAAAATTAAAAAATTACCGATAGAAGTTATCAATACTTATAAAAGGTTTTTAAATACCCCCTATTATATAAATAAAAGGTCTGCAAAATTAAAAAAACCAGTATATGTTGGGAAGGGATCACCAGAAGAAATAGATAAACTTGTAAACAAACTTTCAGGAAATAATAAAAAGGTTTCTGGAAAAGAAAGATTCGATATTTTAAGAAAAAATAGTATAGGCATAGATTGCTCTGGATTTATAACATATATATTGGACTCAAGAGCAGAAAAAAAATTCAATAAGCATATTTGGACAATTATAAAAAAGAGATCTATTAATCCAATAAGAATGTTTGCATATAAAGTAAAACCTACTACCTCTAAAATGAATGCTTATACTCTAACCAATAATATAAACACTATAAAGATTTCCACAATAAAAGATTCAAAACCAGGTGATTTAATTAAAATAAATGGGGGTAGACATATTGCAATAATATCTCAAGTAGAATATAAGAGATCTAAGGAATCTGGGTTTAAGGTATCAAAAATTAAATATTGGCATTCAACAGAAGGGATAGGGGTTTGTGAAGGTGAAATTACAATAAAAGATGAGAATAAAGGATTAGATGGACAAGAATGGATAAAAATACCTAATGCAAAGTATCAAACATATTCTTTATATAGAAAGAAAATAAATAGTAATGGTATACGAAGATTAAAATTTAAACTTTTCTAAAATATTATGCAAGCAGGATTTACATTTCTAATATTATCAACATTAATTTCATTTTTAATAGCACCTTTTATTATTGATATTTTATATCAAATGAAAGTTGTTAGGATGAGGGGTGCTGATGATTCTATAAAAAAGATAAAAGCAAGAAAAGATAAGTTGGGTACCCCAATGATGGGAGGTATTATCATAATAATTGCTGTGCTTTTAGTAACCATAGCTTTTAATTGGAACAGTTATACTCAAATTCCAATTATAATATTTATCATATGTGCTGCACTCGGAGCTATTGATGATCTTTTAAATATATTTGGCAAAAGAAAAAGAAAACATACAACTTTTAAACATCACTTAAAATTAGCATTACATCATAAAAAATTATCAAGAAGAGTAATATTATTTATAGAAATACCTTGGGGTTTTTATAAAAGTCTGATAAATCCAATAGGTTCAAGATATGGTACAGGTCTTTACCCTCATGAAAGGATATTAATACAGTTGGTAGCTGGAGCTATAGCTGTATATTATATTTATTTTGAAAAAGGTATGCATACTTTATGGATAGGTGGAAACACTTATATAAACATTGGAATATGGATGATTCCTCTTATTCTTTTGATTATTATTGCAACTGCAAATTCAGTAAACATAACAGATGGTCTTGACGGACTATCTGCTGGAGTAATGGTTGCAGCATTTATGGCTTTTTTTGCAATAGCGTTGGCCCAGAGAAATGAACCTATGGTTCTTCTTATTGCCACTGTTGTAGGAGCTTTAGTTACATACTTATATTTCAATATAAAACCTGCGAGAGTACAAATGGGTGATATAGGTACATTAGCACTGGGATCTTTACTTGGGATAATAGCTATAATACTTCAAAGGGAATTAATACTGATAGTTGTTGGAGGAGTATTCTTGATGGAAACGACAAGTGTTATTATTCAAAAGATATCAAAGAAATACTTCCATAAAAAAGTATTCTTGATGGCACCTTTACACCACCACTTAGAATTAATCGGTTGGTCAGAAGAGAAAATTGTAATGAGATTATGGCTTTTATCATTTGCCCTAGCAATATTAGGAATTTGGCTTACATTACTATAATTTGAATTATATAATACAAAACAAATTTCTTTTTGACAAAAACTATAGGATGTAATACAATAGAACTAGATTATGAAAATTGAAGCAGAGCCTAAAAGCGAAAATATATTTCTTATAAAAAAAGATACACTAGCAGAGTGGGAGAAAGAAGGTACTCTTGATATGACATTCCCTCAAACTAGAGAACAAATAATCACTCAATTCCATAATGACCCATCATTTGCTAGGGCATTAAGTTCAATCATAGGGTTACAACTATACAACGAATATACTACACCCAAAGGTTTAATATATATAACTCCAACAATAAGTGAACAAGCTATTAGTGAACTACCTTATGGAACATTAGCATTCCTTGAAGGAGTAGGAAATGCTCTAAGATTGATGTCTATAAACTTGAAAAATGAAAATTACCAAGTACACATTAGGCCTGACATAGAAACAACATTAGAAGAAGGCAGTTGTGAATTAAATAGTATTGCGAACAGTTTAGGTATAAAACAAGAAAAATGGCATACAATAGAGATGGCTATAAGAGCAACTATAAAGGCAACCCCTAATTTAGGAACTAATATGGATATATTAGATATAAAATTAAGAAGAATTCTTATAGATAAAGGCTATCAATTAACAGATGAAGAAATTGAAGAAATTAGTAAATTTTTTAGAGCTAGAAATAAGATATTACAAAGAATTGATGAACCAGAATATTCTCAAGATCTATTAAGAGTTCAAGGATATCAACAAGATGAAGAAACAAAAAGTCAAAGATTGAGATACAAAGACCCTTATTTTGTAAAAGCTATGGAAAAAAGTCTCAAAGGAAAAGGTCCTGTAATAGATATAAATACTATGGCAGGATGGATAGCTGTCCATGAAATGTATAGTTCATAATATCAACTGATAATGAAATAACCACTAAATCTATTTCATATCAACCTTTGTTTTAATAAAGTTTCTATAAGATTTTTTCTCTTTTTCTAACCAATTTTCCTCCAATATTCTTTTTGAGAAAGGAGCAATATCCCAGTAATAATAATTATCTTTATCAATATTTTTAAGAAATTTTTCTCTATACTCTGAAACTTTCATATATTCTTTTGCAGGTTCTCCAAAAGCCACAAAATGATCTCTAATATCATGGGTAACTAATGATCCTGCACCTATAAGAGCACCTTCTCCAATAGTAACCCCAGGCATAATTATACATTTTGACCCTATATATGCACCTTTCTTTACTGTTACTTTACCAAATCTTATAGGATCTCCAAATAAATTATTCATAGAACTATCATGGACAAGAATCCTTGTTCCATAAGCCATTACTACATCATCTTCTATTTTTAAAAATTCTGGATATAAATCTTCTATTTCAACATTATCTATAAAAACATTTTTACCTATAGAAAAGCCTAATTCTTTAAGTTTCCTAATCCTCACATCCATATCAGGATGCATTTCTATTTTATATAAAAACCATATATATACTCTTCTTAAGAATTTAAAAAAATTATTCATATCAATATATTAGCAGAATAACAGTAAAAAGTATAGATTTTAGATTAATAAAATGATATAATTCTAACAATTATAAATTATGAATAAAGTAAGGCAAAGTAAGCATAACAAAAAAATAACTAAACCCATAGAATCTATAAATTATGTAAGAGGATATGCATTCTTATCTTCAGTATTTGTAGCTGCTATCATCCTAGTTTTTATGTCTAGTATGCATACATTATTCTCTGCATCAATACAAACAAGAAATCTAGTTGAACTTAGTACTGTTCCTCAATCAACATATCAGCAAAATACTGTACCTCTAATGTGGGGAGATTTAAATACAAATGGTATTTATCAATACAATATTATAAGGAATGGAGTATATTTTACTAAAGTTTCAAGCAACATTCACAGCTTCATAGATACGGATCTAATACCTCAATATACATATACTTACCAAATCTATGCATTAGATAAAAATGGTAATATAATTACAAAATCAAATATAATCACAGTTAGTACATTTAATTCATATCAGTCACCGACTGTAGATGTAAATCATCCGATATATTCTATTTATTCGGCATTTGGGGATAGTATAACTCAAGGTTATGAAACAACAGTATCTTATTATAAGTTAACTTCAAATTATCTAAAAACTACTGAACAAACAGTCTCATACAATGATGGTGTTGGTGGTAATACTACGTATAATCTTCTTTCAAGAATACAAAGTGAATTAAATCAACAAAACCCTGATTTAGTATCTTTAATGATAGGTACAAATGATCTTAGGTTAGGAACTGCACAAAATCCAAATATTACACCATTACAATTTAAAAATAATATAGAACAAATTATACAAGATATTAATCCAGGACCAAGTAGAACTATTTTTATTTTTTCAATACCATATTTAGCAAATTTCAGTGGAATAAATTATTCTGCAGGATCATTTGGAAGGCTTTCAGAATTCAACAATATTATACAAGGACTTGCAAATAAATATGGAATCCCATATATAAACACAGAATCTTCAATGCAAAATATGAAAGGAATCTTAAATTCAGATGGTATACACCCAAACAATTTAGGAGATCAATATATTGCATCAAGTCTAATAAATATGATTAAAATCTATAATAGAAATTAATCCTACCCATTAAGTCTATACTTAATATTTAAATATAAAACATTTGAAATATTATTATTCCAAACTAATATTGTATATTCTGGTTCACTATATTGATATTTAAACTTTCCAAAAGTATGTACAGCTAGTTTTGTATCTATTTTTTTATTATTCATATTATTAATTATTAAAAAATTTGCTTTATGTTTATACCAGTTACTAGAGTCTAACCATAAATAAGGGGTATATAAGTTACCATTTTTTGTGACTGCCCTAACTTGAATGGAATCTTCCGTTTCTAAAGTTAAAATAGATGCATTCCAATAAGTTGCATATCCATATTTAAGCTTATGTGAATGTAAGAATGAAATAATATTCTGTTGTTTATAAGGGACATAGACTGGGGTAAAAATAGTATAGTGAATAAAGAAGAGTATTAAGATGACAGAATATATTATAACTAAGACTAGAATCTTTTTAGATTTTTCAATGTATATAGGAGCTATCCTTGCTAGTAGTATTCCACCAAAGATTACAAAAGGTATTAAATATCTTGTAGTACCAGTATTTATAAGAATATTCCCAAACACAAAAGCTAATATATCAAATAGCATTCCAAGTGCAAGAATTAAATTTATTCGATCAACTTTTTTTATATTACTTTTAAAAATATATATAATAGGTATAAATATAGCGATGGTAATTACAAGTCTTAATAGAATTTCCATAGTTGAAGGTTTTAATAAATTTTGAGAGAAAAAATATGAACCATTAAGTTTTAAAATTGAATATATTAAATAATATAAATGTAAAATAGAATTTTGTAAGGATGCAAAATACATCCCAAGGTGAACTATTCTAAAACCTCCTAATTTTATAATATTGGATCTTAAGGTTTCTCCTACAATTAGTGCAAGCAGCGTTATTCCTAAAATTAGAAAATCTTCTTTTTTATCTTTTTTATTTATAAATAAATAGATTAAAGATGATAATATTATTGGTAAAATAGCAATCCAGATACCTAAAGGGTCTCCGAAAACTATTAATGTTGTTATTATAAATAGAATTATACTTAATAAATATTTAAATTTTCTTTTATTTTCTATTTTATATACTAGTAAAAATCCTATCAAAGAAAACATTATTGTTCCAATATGATCAGGTAATTTCAAAGCATTCGAAAGAAAAAAATATGATGGCATTGGTATTGCAATAATATATATTAAAAACCTTGATAATTGAAGTTTTGCCTTATTAATATTAACCACATAAAGTGACACAAATGCCATCAGTATATATATAACTATTTGGACATACTGCATAAGTTGTGGTATAAAACCAAAAAAATATTGTGCGATAACATAGAATAATAGATCTATTGTATAGAAATTATCAGAAGATAAATACCAAGAATGGAGTGATGCATTCCCATGTAGTATAGCATAGGATTCAAGAATGGGAGCAGCGCTATCAGAGTTATACTGAATTGATGCAGATATGTGTAGATAGGCTAAAAAAAATAGAATAAAAGATAAAATTAAAAAAACAAATTTTATAATCCTTTTTCTATTTATATACAAGATACTGTCGATAATATATTAGCTTTGATTATATAATAAATAACATATAAACAACATACCTATACATGAAGTTGCAAAAAACATATAAATACATATATAATGATCCGTTAAACTTTAATAAATATGGGAACTGGTAAAATTGATATAGGATGTATGGACTTTAGATTTCAAGCATTCTTCAAAAATAATAAAAACTTATCATTCGCAGGAGGTGCAAAAGCATTACTTTTGAATAGCAAAATTTTAGAATATATAAAAATAAAGTATCTGGATCCAAAGAAAGAAAATAGGGTTATATCGGTACATGAAAATTATGGAGTATATAAAAGTATTTATGGTAAAAATTTTAGTCCTAAGATATTAGAAAATGATCTTAGAATATGTAAGGAGAAATTAGGTGATGGTAAATACATAATAAGAAAACTCGATGGCTCAGAGTATGATATTACGACTGGTAAGATTAAGAAGATTGTAAATATGGATCCTGAAGAGATAATAACAAGACATAACGCTAAGGGTATAATAATTAATGAAACTAACTTACATAGGAATTTTAAAGCCAACAATCAATATGACTGTATATCTTTAGATAATAATATATTAGACATAATAATAGATAGAAAAAATTTCCTAAATGCACTAATATTTGATAATATAAAAATAGCAGAAGCATTACATAATATAGAAAACATACTCATATATACATCCGATACTGATAAGATAAAATATAGAGCATGCAAAGAAATTATGAAAAAAGAATTTAATAAATTAAATATCAAAATATACGAAATCCAATGATAGTACCAAGAGCCCCCCAAGTAATAGCTAATATATTTGGATTTGCATTAACAAATACTGTTCTAACTGCAACTATAGTATCTCTTTTAATTATTATAGTAGCACTTTATTTATCATCTAAATTAGATGTTGTTCCTTCAAAATTTCAAAATTTTATTGAAGTTCTCATTGATTCTATAAAAGGTATAGTGTCAGAACAGACTCAAGGAGATACAAAAAGAATAAACCTTTTTTTTCCATGGGTTGCAACTTTTTTTATCCTTATAGCATTAAATAATCTGTTTGAAATATTACCTTTTGTAGGTATAATATCTTTCTATTTCAAACACGCTGGAATTACTGTTCCTATATTTAGAACGGCTAATTCTGATTTAAATAGTACAATCGCTCTAACATTAATATCTGTAGTAGTTACACAGTAT
>DAHXLB010000040.1:0-15956 GCA_027371855.1 bacterium | reverse complement strand
TAAAATATGGGACATGTCCATATATCTGTTATGAGCAAATCAGGTTTTAATCTTTTAAGAACAGTAGGAAGTTTTAAATATTGTAATAGATTTGATGGTGGAACACTTACTTGATATATAGAGACATTTTTTAAGTTTGAGAGTAAGATATAATGTTTATTGGATCAATTAAATGAAAAAAGTATTATTTGTTGTTCAAAGATAAAACAAATAACAATATAAAATTAGTACTTGTAGGTGATTTTGATGCCACAACAGGTAAAAACAATACATCTGAATTTTTGAATAAAATAAAGAATAACAAATATAATTCTTCTATAAAAAGATTGGGACATATTAACAATAAAAATTTAGCTACACTTTTAAGTGGAGCAATTTCCTTAATACAACCTAGTTTATTTGAAGGATTTGGTTTATCTCCAATAGAAGCAATGGCATCTCAAACAACAGTTTTATCATCAAATACTTCTTCATTACCAGAAGTTATACAAAATGCAGGATTATTTTTTGATCCATTAGATATTGAGGATATTGCAAGTAAAATGGATACAATTTATAAAAATAGTAAATTAAGAGAAGATTTAATAAAAAAAGGAGAGGGGAGAGTGAATTACTTTAAATGGAACAAAAGTGCTAAAGTCTTATTAGAAAACATACAAGAAGAAAAATAACAAATTACATAAAAAATTGAAAAATGAACAACTTGTTATACCTCTATCCTAATAAAAAAATGCTTACTATTCTCATAGACCCATTAACAATCTGGAAAGAAAAATCTAATGGATTAGGGGAAGATTTTATTAATCTCAAAACTTATATAAGTATATTACAATACTTGTTAGAGGAGATACCAAATAATAATATTATAATAAAAGTAATATATCCTCAGTATCTTTGGCCCACACAGAGCAATCTCAACCCAGAATCATTCATTCCAATACACAAGTTCCGAGACCTTTCAGTAGTAAATGAGAACTGTATTAATGTAAATAAAATTAATAAATTCTCAGATTTAATCAAAGAACAAAAATCAAAAGCTGTTAGGACTTATTTATTAAAGAAAAAGAAAAAATATCTAAAAGAGTTAGATTTATCTAAAATACAAAAAGATCAAGTTTTAGAGATATTAAAAAATACAGATCGGAATCTTTATGAAGATGCAAAAGGAATATATGAGAGAAATGTGCAGGATCTCATAGATTTGTATTTCGAGTATGAAGTTGATGTGATATTAACTACAAATGCAGTACTTATTGGTGAAAAGAAAAAACTAGAGAAAGAATTCAAAATGTTTCTCCAAAATCCACTGCAACTTCGCGAAACAATTGACATTTTTCTAAAAGGAAATGATATATATTACAAAGAAACTTTAGGTCATCTATCTTTTCCTTTATCATATTACACTTTAACTGATCCACATTTACATAAACTCGTTAAGTTATGGAATAAACTTGAAGAGGAGAAGAAATCAAATTTAAATAATCAGTTTCGAAGTATGATTTTTAATCGTTATATTTTTTTGATGTATGCTAAAGATAAATTTAACTACTATATTATGCAAAAAGTAAGATTAGATGATAGTGATATAAAAAATAACGTCACCTTTATTGCAAGTTATCATTTAAATAACTTTTACTATCTTCTAACAGGTTTATTAGATAATATTGCCACTATAATTGACTTGTATTATAATTTGGGATTTTATGATAGCAAAAATCATCTCAAATGTTCATTGGGACATTCGGAATTTAAGAAAAAATTAAAAATAAAAAATTTAAAATTGTATAAGTTAATAGTTCAACAGAGCAGCTGGTTAAAAGATTTAAGATTAAAAAGGCATCCTGGTGCACATAGAGAAGTATTATTTTTTGCTGAACTTTATGATAAAGAAAATAAAAATTTGTTAAGTGACGATATGATTATGTGTAGAGACATTAAAGGCAATTTTTATACTTTCAATGGTATTAATACAATAGAAGCTGATCTTAAGAATCTGAATAACTTTTTAGATAACTTTTGTGAAGTCATGTTAAATAACGTAGATTAAAAAACAATATTGAGTATCAAAATTATTTATATTTTATTAAATCACCTAACAGAGATTGAATTAGAACAGACTTATCTTTGATGAATAACGTTGTGTATATAGAGATTCCCTATTATATCTCAAAAACTTAGTTTGGTTCCCGCTTAATACTATCTAACCACAACTGAAGTAAATAAAAAAGAGAGAACAATGATCAAATGTCTGTTCAAGGTCCCAGTTTACCTAAAATAACATAGATTGTTCTTTAATCTTATTTTTGTGACAACATATAGTATTCAAGTGCAAATTCTAGAGTGGAATTTGATCTAGTCTTTGTTTAAGGTTTCATTTTTGAGTTTCTGTTAATCTGAAAAATAGTATTTCAAAATATTCAAGAATAATTTTTTATAACGAAAAGAATAATTTAAAGAAATCTTCCAGTTGAAGATGATTTTATACTAATGTAGTAACAATTTTCTAATTTTTTATCTTTACTTAACTTAATAGTTAGAGTCCCATTTTTTCCTTTATAGACCCTTTCTTGCTCATCAAATAATGAACTAAGTTCTTGGTATGCATTATCAAATAAACAATCGTAAAAATAGATTCCACGCGAAAGTTTATCAACAAGTTCTGATCTTAAAAGTTTCTTTTGAGCAAAAATTAAGTTTATAAAATTATCACCAAAAACATAAGTATTATGTGCAAATGCATTCCGTAAATCCTTATCATAAAATTCATTGAAAATTGAGGCTAAATCAATACCAAGCTTCTTTGATTTTGATGAAATCATATTGATCTTGTCAGAAATAGATATCTCGCGACTTTGCATCCGACTTGACAACTTCTTAAACATATCTAATTTCTTCTTATTGTCTCCTTCCAGAGTTATCTGCTCTAATTCTTTCTCAAAATCAATTGTCTTTAGAGGAATCTTTGGGTCTCCAAAAATATAAAGGTTGTAAGATTTTCCATTTGCAATTTCAATAAGGTTATAAAGATAAATATAAAGTGGATATGCCTCTATAATATGACAGTAGAGAAGAAGTCGTAGCTTAATTTTCATTTTTTCACTAATTTGACTTTGTTGGTCAAGAATATCTGTTGCTTTAATAATGCTTCTTCTCATATCTTCCAACTCTGAGATTATATCAGAACTTGAATTTACTTGCATTTTTCCTTGAAAATATAGATTTGCACTCATATACTCCTTTTCATCGACATCTTTTGCTTTTTTAGCTAATAAGACAATAATGTCTTTATACCTTTTTTGTGTTTCATCTGAGGGATACTTTATTTTCATTTTGTGTAGAATATAACTTTAAATACCATTAGCATGATTATACTATATATGTATTTACTAAAACATTGGAAGACTAATTTCTTCTTTACATCTTTACAGAAGTTCTGATTTCTTTGAGTCAAGTAGAATATAGAAAATATAATCTACAAGAAATTACAAATTAATCTAAAAATATATCAATATAATTATTTTTTTACAATTGAAAAATCTAGATTTTTTATATATGATGGAGGATTCATTTCTTTTTTCATATTTTATTTAATGCATCTAATTGAACTATGCAATCATAGAGTTTCCTATATGTATTTGCCATCTTAGGGTTTTCCGGATCTAATTTACCTACACTCTTTGCTGCCTTTGCAAGTTTTATAAGTACTTGAGGTATATCCTTTTATGGTATTGCTTTTACTTGTAATCCCCTAAAGTTTGTAACAATACATCCTATAGCACCTGGAAGTCTAGATATATTTACTGATCCATCATATAAAAGATATGGTAATTTCCACGTATTAGGTTTGTTTGGATCTCCTACATATGCAAAACAACGTGAAGGGAGTTTATACTGTTTATTTAAAAGTTCATCTGTGATAGTTTTTCCATCCATAAGTTTTTCTGAATTAGTTTTTTTAAAATTTACATCTGTATTTTTCTTTTTATCAATACCGTTGATACTTATATAATATAGATCTCCATCTGGAGTATCACTAGATAGAGATATAAATATTCTTGGTTCAGTAGAACTTCCATTAAAATTTAATATATATAATTTTTCTCCATCAGAAATTCCTATCATAAATACTTTTTGCTTAGATGCATAGCGCAAAGCTTGCTCTATATGTTTTTGAACTTGAAGGTGATTCCATGATATTCCTCCAGGTCTTTTTGTTTCAATTAATATTCTTTTTATTCCTAATTTTGTTATTTCTATATCAGCATAGTCTACTTGATAGTTAAGATCCTTAATATCCCAGTCAAGTAGGTCTGTGAATAATGAAGTTAATATATTTTCTGTTAATTTTTCAGGAGATTTTCCAAATCTTTGTCCTTGGGTCAGTATTTCTTTCCTTTTACTTATAAAACTAAACCACTGTGTATTCAGTCTCTCTTGAAATTTTTTATATTTTGCTTGATTCTCCATTTATATTAATAAAATTATATCATAAATTTAATATGTGAATATATAAGAAAGTATCTACTCATTAACATAAGAGTGATATAATCTATATAGTATTTAAATATGTAATAAACATATGAGTGATAATGAAACAAAGCTTAAAGACTATAAGAGAGATGGAAAGACATTAATTCCTCCTCTGGCACAAATACCAATGAAGACATCTTCGTGGGTTAATGATAGGCTTCCTGAAATGCTGTGGGCAGGATTAATCTTGGGAGAAATGGATAGAGAAAAAGCTTTGGACTTTTTTCGGTATATTGCTGACTTTGTATCAAAAAATAATGACTGCTCAGATATTACCATTTCTGGAATAGGTGCAGTTAACAAATCACTAAGAAGGGATTTTATCAAACATATATTATCATACAACAGTGATATTAAGGTTATACTTCGACCATTAATGCTATTTGAACAACTACCGGCTTATTCTGATTGGCATGAAATATTAGGTAGTACCGTTCCAAAGGAAGATTGGAATAAGATAGCGAATGCTGTAAATGAAATCTTCTTTCATCAGTCTCAAAAAGTAACTGATTGTAGATGGCTCCGAGTGTTCTCCTTATGTGTAGCAGGGAAACTGTATTGTCCTTCGGAAAATATTAAAGAAATAGTAAACTATCCAAATTATGGAGATTTAAGAGCCGTTAGGCCATTTATGCGTGCTATGGAAATCACTTTAGAATATTCAAAAATAAATAGTAACTGGTCTGAGGATTTCTGGAAAGTTTCTTTTGATCAAACAGAATGCTTTCCAGAAATTACTATAGATACTAATTTAAAAGAAGAATGTCAGAAAATGATAGATAAGTTTCATACAGAAAGAGACTTCTATCTGAAAGATTCTGCTCAGGTTTGGCATGATTTAATTGATTACTTCTTGAATCAGGAAAAAACTTCAGATATTGATCCTCGATTCGAGGGAGTTTTTGGTCTTGCACTTTATGGAATCTCTTTATTTTGTGAAGTTATCCTTTATCAAACTCCTTCTTCAATAACATCAAGGATCAATCTACGTACATTGATTGAAATTTACATTACACTTGCCTATTTATTAAAAAAGGAGAAAGTTGATAATAATGTCTGGGATACCTATCGTCAATATGGGACTGGCCAACTAAATCTCATTTATCAAAAACAAAAAACAGCTACCAAAAAAATTAACTGTATTGAGATTGAAAGATTAAGAGAGTTAGCAAACGAAAACAAGTGGATAGAATTTGTTCCTATTAATGTGGGACATTGGGATTCTTTAGATTTGAGGAAAATGAGTGAAGAGGTCGGATTAAAAGATATTTATGATGAATACTATAACTATACTTCAGGATTTATACATGGTAGTTGGGGAGCTATTAGAGAATCTATCTATCAAAAATGTATGAATCCATTACATCGTTATCATAGTATACCAGTTTTTGAATTCCCATTAATGCCAAGTACAATAGATGATAGTATTGATATTATAAACAAGATACTAGATCAACTATCAATAGCTTATCCTAAGTTCGACTCTCGAATTAAACAATATAAGGAAGAATCGACTACTCCAAATAGATAGTAATGACAATAAAAGCCTAAGTAGACTACACATGGCGTAAACTCCGTGAATCTACGTTTGGACTAGTAGATATGATAAATTTATAGAAGATCCAATAGTTAAATTTCGTAAACCATGAAAGAATTGACTTAATAAATTACAAATCAATCTAAAAATATCTCAGTGTAATTACGTTTCTTCAAAAATTTCCTCTAATTTAGAATCAAGGGTCAAAAACTTATCTGCTAGATTATCCAAATCTTTAGATATCTTTTCTTTTGAACTTAAAGCTATCAAATATATATTTCTTCCTTGTTCTTGTATTGCATCAAATAATGGAATCTGATTCCTATTTATTTGATAAAGTAAAGCATCACATATTAATTTTATGTCAATACCTACTTCTTTTATATATTTAGTATTTTTTGTTAATAAGGAAACTTAGCTAAGTTCAGATGCAAGCACAACATTATTAATCACTCAAAAGAAAAGTATGTTAATAAGATTATTTAATTCAAACCATTGAATGGTTTTGTAGTTTGATAAAATGCTCCATCAAGGGAACGCATATACATATGCCAAGAGAATACCTGTAAGACTATTTTAATGAGTTTATCTGAAAATATAAATAACCTTACTTGTATTATGCCTTTTTCTAAAATAATACCTCCATGAGAATTCTTAGCAGTTGACATTTTCTTGGTTAGGTTAAGTATAAACACATTATATTAGTATGACAGCTAGAATACTAATATATACTATTTTTTGTTGCAAGCATAATAATTATTTTTTCTTCTTTGCAAATAAATTATCTTCAGATAATTTTGTTTTGATAGTTGTCGCTAAAGAATTCTTTACATCCTTCACTATCTTATCTAAATCTATGATTTCTTTGTCTGTTAGTTCGTTGTATTGTTCGTTTGTTACAGTAATTATATCCGTTGATTTACCTACTCCGGGAGCAACTTCACTCCTTTTCTTTGCTTCATATGTCAAATATAAAGACTCCTTTAAAGTATTAGAAGTTTTATAACTACTTCCAATAAGTGAGTTATTAGCGTGTATATCACCAATTCCAATCGTTGCAAATCCTTGCTGATTCATTGGAGTGATTGTTCCTGGAGGCGTTATAGTATAAATATATGTTCCAGTTGTATCAATACCAGCAATTATTAAAGCGACACTAAACATTCCTTGTGGATCGCTTGCCAGAACATTATCAAGAAAATTTACCACTTGGAGATTTAATTGTTGTTGTTTTTGTATATAATCTTGAGCACTTATAAACCCTCTTGGCCTAAGGTATAATTCAGTCAATCTCTGCTCGCGTAGCCTTGTATATACATTGTAGGTATACTCAGTAATTTCTTTAACACTGGTTGCTCCTTGTTTTTCTCGCTTTACTTCACTTGTAATCTCTACACAAAACTCTCCAATTCCTGCCGCTAATATAAAAATTTTATCTGTGATTTTTACTATTTTTTTGCTACCATCTTCTACCTCAATATTTAGAGGGAAGCTATAAGTAATTTCCTTGTCTGCTGCAAGTACAAGTGATTTCCCATCATCAGCTATTGTTGCTATACATATTGTCATATATTTATTGTATTTTAATATATTAGTTAAATCAAGTACTTTGGATAATATAATTTCATTTAAATCTAAAGTTATAGCTCCCTAAAAACAAGACCTGTTTTTTTTATCATTACTCAGAAACAGCATTAAGTATTTTTTAATTAAGACCTAACTACGTATAAGTTCTAATAATTTTTGTTTACAGCTATATTTGTAAATAGAACCTGATTTCCATAATTAACATTGTTGAAATACAATTCTAAATAATTATTTGACACACAATTTTTAGATATAGGGAATTTAATATTCTGTACTTTATCATTACTGTTTAATAGATATGAATAAATATTTTTACATTTATTGGTTGAAAATGCTATATCTGTATATCTATTTGATAACCCAAACATTCCTAGATTAATATTAAGATTCAAATTTAAATAATTTCCAACAATAGGAACTGATAGGGTTGAGTTCATTTTAGAAAATCTATATGTGCTATTTCCTCCAAATGAATGCATGTTTCTAAACCAGCCTAAATAAGCCCTATCAGATGTAACTCCCACTTTAATATTTAAATTATTATTTAGAGTGTTAGGAATTATAAAATGTTTATATAACTTCAAAGTTGTCTTAGTATATAAATTTAATAAGTTTAGCTGATTTTTACTAAGAAGCGATATGTTATATATTAAGATAGGATTCTTGTTATTAAAAGTTAAGGTCTTATTTAGATAAGAGCTATTTAACTTTACTATATTGTATCCATTGTGTAATATAATAATCCTATCACCTACCTTAATATTACTACTACCAAAAGACATCAAGGATATTATTATATTATCATTGCTATTGGTATTTTTTATACTTAATATTTTTTTTAGTACTAAAGATTTATTTACAATATATGGTTGATTTACACCTAAATTATTGACCTTATCTAAATTTATATATGTATAATTACTATATATATTTTTAAAAATATCATAACCTGCAATATTACTTTGAAAAATAAAATTTTCTGGTAATAACAATTGTTGATAATTATCCATATATTTACTATTTATAATAATATATTTATATTGATTAATATTTTTATATATATTGATATTTGCAGTAATATAATTATTAA
Source organism: bacterium (assembly GCA_027371855.1). Taxonomy (GTDB): domain Bacteria; phylum Patescibacteriota; class Dojkabacteria; order JAKAPS01; family JAJZLI01; genus JAJZKG01. Next base: position 7,212 of record DAHXLB010000040.1, on the reverse strand, counting down.
TAATACTATTCTTTCCTAAACCAAAATTTTTTAGCTGACTAGTAGAATTATTAAAATTATTATATTCAAAAACATTATAATTATGCATTAAAGACTTAAATATTATCTCTGTATTTAAATTATTATCAATAAATAATATTTTTGATTCCTTGGGGATAGAAGTTTGTATTTTATTATACAATAAGTTTACCTGTTGCTGTTGGATTACTACATGAGTTGTATCAATTATAATTAAAAAACTAGCTAACAAAGAAAAGAATGAAAATAATATCAACAGAATCAAAGATATATTTTTCAATATTTTATTTAAGATATATTTATTTTTATTAGAGTATAAAATAGATAAAATTAAAATTAATGGCAATACAAAGATATTAAAAGATATAATTTTAAAATCCCCATATGGAGATATATAGAAATATGCAAATATGTTTATTAAAATATCACCAATAATCAATGATAGGATTTTGTAATTTTTTCTAAATATATATATTACAAATGGGATAAAAAATATAAATAGTAAGAAAACTATGTTTATGAGATATCTAAAATTACTGTTATTATACAAAACACTTAATCTAGGAGGATTATTCAAATCTGGACCGTTATATACCCTATACACGGGCATAATTCCTATTATAGATGGAAGCGTATTTCTTCTAAAAAATCCTCCAGCTATATTGGGGTTTATAGATATTTTACTACTAACACTAGAAGAAGTTCCAAGAATAAAATCTGATGTGCTTTTATAAAAAGGTACCAGTAGTATCAGTAAAAATAAAGTTAGAATAATTAATTTTTTTATATTTTTTAACTGAAATAAATAAAAAATGAGTAGTAATCCAGCTATTGATATTGCTGCTGGAGGGTAAGAATAGAGTATTATATCAATTGAGAAAGCTGTTAGGAATATTGAAGATAGTGAAAACTTACTTTTAACCATATAAAAAGAGAATGCAACAACCATTGGGGTTGCTATAATACCTATTAACTGCGGGGCAAAATTATCTTCAGATGCCCAAATAACAAGAGGAGATAAGGTTATTATAAAAAGTATGAAATAGATAAAATATGTATATCTAGAATTCTTTATTTTTATAATAGTATTTATCAAAAAGAAAAGAATTCCAAATAAAAGCGAAACTAAATATGCGTTAAAAAGTACAAATGAAGCCACAATATTCGTTGAAAGAGATAATCTATAAAAAAAGGCTAACAGTATGTGGTATCCAGGATAGTCGCTAAATATATATTTCCCTTGTGAATACAAAACGGCTGTATTGATATGTTCAACCAAATCAGTATTGTAGGCTAGAAATGATATAAGGTTAGCTTTGATCGTAGGTGAGAGGCAGATAAGAAAAATAATTAGCATTATAAAATAAGGAATATAAAATTCTTTTTGAGTTAATACTAAAAATATTTTTTTATCCTTTTTTAATATATATATATTAAAAAATATAAATATAATCAATAGAAGCCACCACCCAATTGGAGCAAAATTAATTATATATATAAGATATATAGGTAATATTATAAATAATGTACCTACAACTATTGCCAATATCGGGTATTTCTTTAGTAATGTTCTATTTAAAAAATATAAGAATGGAAAACCAAAAATAAGTGATATTAAACTAAAGACAATAAATGTTACAAAAATTATTATAATTACAGACATTATTTTTATTTTATTTTTAAATTACTATATAATCACTGTTATATGAGAAAGTATTATACCAATGATTTTATTATAACAGTAATTATTATATTTTCTGCTATTATACTGGCAATCGCTATATTACATATAAGTATCCAAGGCAAGCAATATAGGGATAATCTAAGGGTAAACAGTATAAATAGCATAAATTCTTTAATAATAAAATACAAAAAAGAATATAATTATTATCCTAGTGAAATATTCACATTAACAAATCAATCTGTCCCTTCTATAATAGATCTACACTCAAATAAAAAAGATCTTTTGAGCAACTATACATTGTGTAAAAAAATAATAAATCCACAATTAAATAGAAATAATGAGGTTAACTACCCAAATTGTAGGAATACAACATTCAATATTTCTATAGCAAAAAATTTACAGATTAAAACTAATCCTAACTCTACATACTATTTCTATATCCCTTTTAGAGAAAATAATACATTAAATTATAACAGTGGAGTTACTAAAAATTATATATTTGGTACCTGTTTAGAAAACAACAATATGTATATAAAATATTCAAATAAAAATTTATATACTAAATTAAATAGTTCTACCATAAAAATCAATAATAGTACTATCTTATCTTGTATTTAAGCTAATTTAATTTCCCAATCAAGTTTTCTGTTCTATTATTAAAATTCTCCCTTGAGAATTTTTTGCTGGTAGTTATAGCTTTTTTTGAAATTTTCTCCATTAAATATTTATCTTTTACTAGAGTTATTGTATTTTGAATTAATTCATTATCATTGTCCCATAAAATTCCATTTTCTCCATTTTGTATTATTTGTTTTTGTCCTGCTTTATTTATGACTATAGGTACACAACCTGCTGACATTGCTTCAACTGTAGTAATTCCAAAATGTTCAAATTTTTCAGGTGATACATCTTCGTTTTCCATATAACCTGCAGCATGCCAAAAGATTTTTGATTCAGAATATAGTTTTATTAAATCTTTTAATCTTATATTTTCATGTATAAATATTGGGTACCCCACTGCAGCCTCTTTTACTTTTTCAAAATACATTTGGTGAATTTTATTTTTTTCTACCCCACCACATATATGATATTCCCATCCTTTAAAAAGTTGTTCATTGGAGTCATACATTTTTTTAAAAGTTTTTATCATTTCTAAGTGCTTTTTATTATGCGAACCGAAAAAGAATCTACCCACACTAATTATATAGTTTTTTTTATTTTTGGATGGATAAAATATATTTGTGTCAATTGGAGGGTACAAAACTTTGGAGTCAACTGCAAGAAACTTCTTTGTGTAATACTTAGTGTAATCAGAATTTGCTATAAATAAATCATAGTGATTAATAAACTCCAAAATATTTAATCTTTCATATCTTTGATATATATATGTAAGTACATTCAGTTTAGAAAATCTCATATCTAAAAATGTCCTTGCTATTTGATAAAACTTTTTGTTATATTTCAAAGTAACATCTGTTAAAAACACACCTAGATTAGATACATTTTTGTATTTACTAAGTTTCTCGCTTTTAAAATTAGACATTTTTATCACTAATAAAAGGTCTTTTTTTACTCTTATTTGAGGTATGTTTATTATCAAAATATTATCTTCTATATGATAATCTATTCTTTTATTATTTAGGTAAACACCGCTGATCCTATTTTCTAATTTAGTATTTGATGCGTTTATATATGTAAATTTTATTTCTTTTATAGCTAATTTATGATTTAGAAAAATAAACATATTTGGATCAACCCAGTTACCTAACTTGCCATTATAACTTTCAAGTGAGTACATTGGTGATATAAATTTATATCCTAACAGTAAAAAATTCTCTACAAAATTTCTAAATAAAAGTTTGTATTTGATATCTATTCTTGAGTGAACATTTATAGGAAAAAAAAGGAATGATATATTCTTTTTAGCACAGCCTATTACTGTAGATTGATACGTTGAATTTATAAATAAATCATAGTTATAAGATTCCCTAGACACTATCCAGTTATTGTCAGTTTTTTTTATGGTAACTTTTATTCTTGATAAATCTATATTTAATCTATTTTTGAATGATTCTATATCAAACATTTTATCAGCTAATACAGTTACTTCATTATTTTTTGATAAATACTCTATAACTGCACCTATATGCTTTTCCCCTCCTCCCATCGTAGCCATGTATTTGTTATAAATTAGAATCTTCATTTGTGTATTCTTTTAATATACATTTTAGGCAAATTAAAAAATAAGCTAGCTATAATTTTTACCTCTAATATTCTTTTAGAAATAGGTTCTTTAGAAAATATAATTACTTTGCTTTCTTTTAAACTTAAATTAAGGTTCTTTTTAAAAATAGTCAATGATGAATTTTTAAGTAGCATTAATAAGCGATTCCTTTTTACATAAAATGTGAACAAAGGAGACCATTCCTGGCTGCTACCAGTATGTATATGTCTAACTACTGATTTTGGAGAGTAATATATATTCCACTTTCGAGTATTATTTGTCCTCCAACAAAAATCTGTATCTTCATAATACATAAAAAAATCTTTATCCAGAAATCCTATATCCTCAAAAACTGCAGTATTAATTAGCATTGATGCACCACAAACACTTTTTACCTTCTTTTTTTTATTATACTTTAATGTATCTTTCTCTTTAAACCCTATATCCTTACCATAACCATCTTTATTGTATACAGATGATGCATTATTAATTAAAAAGAATTTATTTTTATTAACTATACTTTGATTTATTTTAAATACATATTGTTTGAATGTATCTTCTAAGTGAATCTCTCCTATAAAATCCTCCCCAACCGATACTCTAACTTTTTGTTTTTTTGATTTACCAACACCTGATAAAGATATATATAATTTATAACTAGAAGATTTATTGAAAGGTAAAAATACAGAAGACATGTGGCTAGATGGAATAAATAACTCCCCATTCTCATTTTCCGGGTTATAAAAACCTTTCTTATAAACTATCTTATTGTACTTATTATTATTAACTTGTATGTAATTAAGCTTAAAAGATATTTTTCTATTTTTATCATCTACATAATTCTTATTTGATCTTAACTGAATGTCTAGAAATGGATAATAAAAAAGTAATTTAGATCCAACAATACCAACATTTTTATATTTTAAAGCTGTATTTATAAGTTCTTTTAACCAATTTTTCTCAACGTATACATCATTATTTAAAAGTACAACATACTTATATTTTTTATATATATCTTTTAATACAATATTATTTCCTTCTGCAAATCCCAAATTTTTTTTATTTTTATAAACTACTACCTTTGGATAGAAAATTTTTACAAAACTAACAGAATCATCAACAGATCCATTATCAGAAAAATATACATCAAAATCTTTAAAGATTCTTAAACTTTGATTATTTAATGAATAAAATAATTTGTCTAGAAATCTAAATCCATTATAATTGACTATAATGACTGCAATATTTTTCATAATCTTTTAGAGAATAATATTTCTATATCCTAAGGTATGTTCATCTAAGCTTTTATACTTATCTTTACTCATTTTACTATTAAACAAATATGGTAACTTATTAATAACTAAGTTATTATAACATACACATATATCTACATATACTAAAACCAAATAGAGTTTAAATAATCAAAATATAAAGATTATGCATATGAAGATTCAGCTCTACAAATTGAGGAAAATCAAACTATCTCACAACCATAGCTAGTTCTTCAAATGATAGAGTTGCTAAAAAGATAGGGTTCTAGAAAGAAATAGGTATAGGGTCTGAATACAATTCCTAAATATTATTGCTATTAGTAAAGAGAATTTATTCAATAAAAATAGTAATATTACTTGCAATAAAAGCACAAGAAAGATTAAAGGATTTAAACATTCTGGTAAAGTAATGACAACAGGAATCTTTGGACTTTCTTCCAGCATGCTTCAACGTTTATTATTATTTATAAACTTGATTATGAGTTCCAACGTCAACAAATAGAAAAATAACTTCATCTTGTATGACCTTGTATATAACTCTACAGTCTCCTTTTATAGAAAAAGATCGAAACTGTTTCATCTTTCCATTCAATTGATGATCATGTAAAACAGGATTTGCTCTGTTTATTAAAAACAATGAAACTCTTTCACTAAACTTGGATTCTAGAGCCTTATTTGATAGTATACGTGCTTTATAATGTTTAAGAAATTCTTTACTATAAAGTATCTCTTTATTCATCTTTGAGATTTTTTGCAGCTTTGTTAATATCGTCTGCTGAGTGAGCAACACGAATTGTTCCATTCTTTATTTCTTCTTCTGCTATCTTTAATTGCTCATTTAGGTAAACTTCAAATTCAGGAGTAATATATTCATCAGTGTTTTTTACAAAAGAAAGTTTAATATTTCCTGCTACAAAATCATTAAGAAAGATACGAATAACCTCTTGTACTGAACTAAAGCCGTAGTCTTCCGCTACTTTTTCGGCCTTCCTACGTACTTTATTATTAATTGGTACTTGAATTTTACTTATATCTATCTGATTCATTTTTATTTTAATAAAATATAATTATACCACTTTAATATCCTTTGTCAAATCCTCTAGATGGTTGATATTACTTAAGGCTACAAACTTAAGTTCAGTTATATACAGTTAACCTATACCCTCCTTAGAGAATAATCTTCCTTTGATAAAGTAAAATTAGGGTTATAGAAAGGATCTCCTTTTTTCAAAAAGTATTTCCATCTTCTTATAAAAAGACCTGTATCGTTAGTATTTTCTCCTACTGTTTTTTTTCTTGTTTTTGTCTCAAAGTGATACATCTTCATGTATGGAGTATATATACTTTTTAGACCTATTTTACCTAACCTTAAACATAAATCTACATCGTTATATGCTACCCTCAGCCTATCATCAAAGCCTTTAACTTTCAAAAATTTAGATCTTTCTATCATTAAACATGCCGCGGTTACAGCTGATACATCTCTTGTTAGAGTTAATAAACCTGCGTGACCATTAGATGCTCCATCAAAACCTCTATGTCCATGTGCAGCGACCCCTCCAAGACCTACCACAATACCTGCATGCTGAACTGTACCATCTTTATATAAGAGTAATCCCCCTACTGCTCCTACATCCTGTCTTTGAGCTATCTGTAACATCTCCTCTATCCATGAAGGTGTAATAATTTTTGTATCATTGTTTAAAAATATAACAAAATCAGAATCTAGATTCGACGGAGTCAGCTCTTTATCTATTTTTTTTACAGCAAAATTATTAATCAGAGAATAATTAAAGGGTCTATTGTAATTTAGTATATCTATATCATCTCTACTCTCTAAATTTTTAAGATAATCAAGTGTTTCTTGTTTTATGCTTTGATTATTTACTAGTATAATTTTATAATTTTTATATGTAGTTTTTTCTTTTATTGAATCTATACATGTTTTAAGATACCCTGCTTGATCACGGAATGGTATTATTATAGAAACTTTTGGTTCTCCCTGGGTCGAGTCC
>DAHXLB010000029.1:0-25403 GCA_027371855.1 bacterium | reverse complement strand
TTCTCATTCTCAAAGTTTAAAATCTCTATACTTCCTTTTTTATATCCTTTCAAACTTTCCATAGATTTAAGGTTAAACAATGAGAAAGCAACATCAGATACATCCTGGTATGATCTATAGTTTGATCCAAGATCTAGCTCTAGAAAATCAGGGAAATTCTTTTTAAAGCTATTAAAGTTTGATAATGCTGCACCTCTAAATTTATATATACTCTGATTCCTATCACCAACAACTGTAATACTCTTATGCTCTGATGCAAGATATGTTATAAGGAGATTTTGAATATAATTAGTATCTTGGTACTCATCAACCAAAATATATTTATATATCTCCTGATATTTTTCCAATATTTGTTTATTATTTGAAAAAAGATCTACAACAAGAAATACAACATCATTAAATTCTAATCTTGAACTTTTTATTTTAAGATCAAAATATTCTTGGTATAAATTCTGTAAATCCCTATATAAAGGTCTTTCATCTTCATCAATTTTACTAAGATTAAAATTTGAAAACTCCAAGGGGGATATATACTCATCTTCAAGCTTTGATATAAAGGTCAGGATTTTATCTATCATACTATATGGATTTGATACTGGTCTTAAACTGTCACTAATTTCAAAATCAAATATATGCTCTTTGATGAAAACAAATGCCTCCATTTGATCCATCAAAACAAAATCCTTTGATACTCCAACTAAATTCGCATTTTCTCTTAATATCCTCTCACAGAATGAATGGAATGTTGATACTTCCAAAGAAGATAAAAACCCAATATGATCAGATAATCTATCTTCTATCTCACTTGCAGCTTTTTTTGAAAAAGTTAAAGCTAATATCTCATTATCCTTATATCCAGATTGTATTAGATATTTAATTTTTTCAATCAGAACTCTTGTCTTTCCAGATCCAGGACCAGCTGTAATAACAAGAGGCCTATCCAAATTATTAACAGCAGCTTCTTGTTTTTTATTTAAAATCATACTTAATGATATCACAAAAAATAAGAAACAGAGTCAACATGTGCCCCAATATGGGTTCTTGTAGAAATTTTAGCATTCATTTTTTTCTATTGTTTTTACTCTCTCAATTCAATTTAGGATTTCATGAATAGCTGTATCAAAAGAAAGTTTTATTCATATATGTATAATACATTAAAGATAATACAAATTACTTAGGAAAAAAATCTTTTGTATCTTTATTATATAATGGAATGGTATAGTAGCTCAAATCTTATTGTTTATTCCAGGGATTAAGACTTTCTACTGGTAGCCCCTCAATGTCTTTTATATTTCTGGTGACAAGCACACATTCAAAGCGGGCTGCGATTGCGGCTATTTGACTATCAAGAATGGGGTATGAGTGACCGCCCTGAATACCTGAACCATTCCACTCCCCCCAGAGCATAGCCGCTCGATCATCAAACGGTAGAATACGTCCGTTAAACCGGTAGCTGACTTCAGTGTTCAGCCAGTGTAACAAACGTACTTTTCGTTTTCCGTCCGCAAGCATAGCGATCCCCTTAGCCAACTCTCCAAAAGTGACAGCTGATATAAAAAGGGTAGTTTCTTTTTGGTTTTCAAGCCAAACAATAACGTTTGTATCGGGCTCAGGACGAATAATCTCACTAATAACGTTTGTGTCTAGCAAATACTTCTTCATAAGACCATTTACTCAAAGGTAACGGTGCGACTTGTTGCTTTGTCTCGCTCTAAATTAAGGGACACCTCTGCCAGTGGGGAATGGCGTAAAAATGCCACAAGGTCTTTACCCGTTGATGTATCTACTCCGCCACCTGTGGCCTGTTGTATCTTCTCGCGCAAACTAGTAGCTTCATTCCCGTCAGTACGGAGGATTCTGGCAATACTGTGAACCAGAGGAACATCTTGGCTAGAGACTCTAACCTCAATACGCTTAACACCCTGAGTACGTAAACGGTTACGGTATGCAATAGTTCGCTTGTGATTTTCAGTTGTGTGAGATAACTGTGTGTTCATATGTTCTCCTTCTACTGGTAATGTTACCAGGGTTTTATAATAAATGCAAGGGTCATTTATTGAGTATTGTTTGTTTTTTATTTAAAATCATACTTAATGATATCATAAAAAATAAGCGCCAGCATAAAAAAAGGGGGCAAAAATACCCCCCTTTTTAAAATGTAAAAAATTACATCATTCCGCCCATACCATCCATTCCTCCTCCCATTGGAGCTTTATCTTCCTTTTCTGGTAAGTCAACAACAACAGCATTTATTGTAAGATACATTCCTGCTACAGATGCAGCATTTTCTACTGCAAGTCTTGAAACTTTAACAGGATCTATAATCCCAGCTTCTATCATATTTACATAATCATTAGTTGCTGCATTATATCCTATCTCCTTACCTATTTTACTCACAATTACTTCTCCTTCAACGCCTGCATTAAAAGCAATTTGTTTTGCAGGGTATGCAAGTGCTCTTTTAAGTATTAATGATCCAATTTTTTCATCTTCATCACCAAATTGCATGGAATCTAATACCTTTGATGCATTAAACAAAGCTAACCCACCTCCTGCAACAATACCTTCCTCTACTGCAGCTCTTGTTGCAGCCAAAGCATCTTCTATTCTATCTTTCTTTTCTTTTAACTCTATTTCTGTTGCTGCGCCTACTTTCAAAACTGCAACACCACCTTGTAACTTTGCAACCCTTTCTTGAAGTTTTTCTTTATCATAATCTGAAGTTGCTTCAGCATATTGTTTTTTTATCATATCAACCCTTGCGTTGAGCTCTACTTTTGATCCAGCTCCGTCTATTATAGTAGTATCATCTTTTTTAATTGTAACTCTTCTGGCTTTACCCAAATCCTCAATCTCACAATTTTCTAATTTTCTTCCAAGCTCTTCTGATATCACATTTCCTCCTGTAAGGACTGCTATATCTTCTAACATCTCTTTTTTTCTATCTCCAAAACCTGGAGCTTTAACAGCAGCAATATTGAATACACCCCTTAGCTTGTTAACAACCAATGTTGCTAAAGCTTCTCCATCAAGGTCTTCTACTATAAGAAGCATTTCTTTCTTCCCTGATTGTACAGTTTTCTCTATTATAGGAAGAAGATCTTTTATAGCAGATACTTTTAAATCAGCAATAAGTATATATGGATTCTCCAAGACAACCTCTTGTCTTTCAGTATCTGTTATAAAATATGGAGATATATATCCCCTATCAAAATTCATACCCTCTACAAGTTCAATATCATTATTCATTGTTTGTGAATCTTCTACAGTAATAACACCATCTTTCCCAACTTTTACCATTGCATCTGCAATAAGATCACCTATTTCTTTATCATTATTTGCTGATATTGTTGCAACTTGAGAATAACCCTCTTTCGTATTTGAAATTGCCTTAGATTGTTTTTTTAGATCTTCAACTACTTTCTGTACTCCTTTTTCAATACCTCTTTTTAACGACATAGGATTTGCTCCAGCTACAACATTTTTAGTTCCTTCATTTATAATTGCTTGAGCTAAAATTGTAGCAGTAGTAGTTCCATCTCCAGCTAAATCAGCAGTTTTCACAGCAGCCTCTTTTATTAATGCTGCACCTGCATTTTCAGTAGCATCCTCAAGTTCAATTTCTTTTGCTACAGTAACTCCATCTTTAGTTACCTGCGGAGATCCATAACTCTTGCCTATTGCAACTAATCTTCCTTTTGGACCTAATGTTATTTTTACAGAATCAGCTAGAATATCAATTCCTCTTTTCATTGCTATCCTTGCCTCTTCGTTTAATATTACTTTTTTTGCCATATCTATATATTTACTAAAATATTATTTAAAATGATCAAAACCCTAAGAATCTAAATCCTAGGAACTTGATCCAACAATTTTAATCTAAAATACCTAAAATATCCTTTTCTTCAATAATGAGATATTTCGTATCATCTATTTCAAACTCTGTTGGAGCATATTTTTTAAAAATAACTCTATCTCCAACCTTTACACTGAAAGCATATCTCTTACCATCTTTCAATAATTTTCCTTCACCTAATGATACTATAACTCCTTGTTGCGGAGTTTCTTCTGATAGAGTCTCAGGAATTACAATTCCCGACTTTGTTACTTTATCATCTTTAATTGGTTCTACTACTACATTATTACCTAATGGTTTTATTTTTAATTTAGATTGACTCATAATTTATAATTTCTAAAATATCATATTTGGATTCATTAGGACTTATATGCCCATGTTCTCAGCACTTGCATATTAGCAGAAAAGAACGCCATCTGTCAACATTTAAGAAATCTTTATTTTATCAAAGTTTTATCTATGAAAGCTTTTTTTTAAAAAAATCTACAGTATCTATAGGACAAGGATCCTGGTTATAAAGTACTGCAAGATAGAATGTTATAAAAGATGAAAGTTGTAACATTTCAAATGCCTGTGTCATCTTATCCGAGCCTGAAAGTGCTATATCCATATACTCAATTTTCTTTTGATCAAGAATTTCTTTTGTTATATCCATTCTTAAATTATTCCTCTTTAAGTACAAAGAAGATTTTATAAATACAAATATTGAGTCTGATTGGACAATACTTGGATGACCGAGACCTTCTAAAAGATGATGATTCATTTCTGGTATTAAAAAATACGTGGCTAAATTTTTCGAAGTTTCATTTAACTGATTTGAAAATATATGACTTACACCTTCAAGAAATTCCGACCCTACAATAAGAGGAATCTTATCAAACACTCTGTATGCATATTCTTTGGTTGAGTTAAATTTATCTTCTATATTGATATTATACAACGCATTCTTGTTCTCCAAAAATATTATTACAGCTTCTATATTTTTATCATCATAATCTAGTAGTTTAAACTTTTTTAAAATTGCCATTATACCTATAATTGTGTATGAAGTTGCAAGCCTTGGCTGACGTGCAACATTAAAAGTTTGCTCAAATACATAACCATCCATATTCCCTTTTAAGACTTCTTCTTTCAACACTCCACCTGTGGTTATAGCTACAACATTCTTTGTCTTTTTTAAAGCTTCTCTCATACAAGATATTGTCTCTTCAGTATTTCCTGAGTTTGAAGATAGTATGATCAGGGTTTTACTATTTACAAATTTTGGCAAGTTGTAACCATTCAAAATTATATAGGGAACTTTTATTTTATCTTCAAATAAACTGCCCACAAAATGAGCCCCCAAAGATGACCCTCCCATACCACAAACCAGGACTTCATCAATATCAGTATCTCTGAATTTCAAATCCTTAGTCTCTTTGTATGCCTGCTTTATCTGTTTTGGAATATTTAAAACAGACTCCAAAACATTAGACTTATCTAGTTTATTTATTGCATCTTTATCATTTAAATTCATAGTTCTTGATCTGGAGATATATCATCAGGCACGGTAGATACAGTTTTTACCCTACCCTTCCTGTATACTAAATCTCTTATTGAAAAAATACTTTTTGATATAAGGTCTAATTCTGCATCATTTAGAATGAATGCCACTACAAGATATACTGTTACCCCTATATATGTGGTTATTAAAAACAAAAATATAATATTTACAGTTTTTGTTGTATTTAGCAGAAAATCTAATATTTTATATACAAAATACATTACAACTCCCATAGAAACACCCTCAATAATTTTTTTTAACAAAGGTGAATAGAAATCTTGAATTGAGAAACCTTTAATACGTTTACTTAAAATTATAAGGAGTATTATAACATTGAGTGTTACCGCAATACCACTAGCGAGACCCAATCCTCCAACAGCTTTCCATGTAAAGTGACTCGTAAAATGAATGTAATTGTTAATATTTAAAAGATTGCCTATCGTTGGAGATATAACAGGAAAATTTCCAAAAACCCTAACAAGATATAACGCTAATAGTATATTAAACACAAACATTATCGATTCAACTATAACAGGAGTCTTAGTATCTTTAAGTGAATAGAAAGCTCTAATTAATATTGCAAGTAAAGCTTGTCCTATAATTGATAAGGATAAAAATAGTAATATCCAAGCTGTCAGTACTGTATCATTCCAACCAAATTGACTATTTGATCCTGGCCCAAGTATAAGTCTTACAATAGGAAGTCTTAATACTAGGAATATTATAAATAAAGGTACTATGATAAACAAAGTTTGTTGAATTGTTTTAGATAAAGTCTTTTTAAAAGCGAAATAACCATTTAAATGTGCTTCTTCAGTCAGAGTCGGAAATGCTGCCTGAGCAAAACTCCACCCTACTATGGCAACAGGAAAAAGATACAAACTTGTTGCCCAATTAAATGCAGTTAATGATCCTGGAACAAGTGCAAAAGCAATAAAAGATTCTACAAAATATGCAACCTGTGATATAGATACACCTATAATCCTTGGAAGAGACAGGGTAAATATTTCTCTCATATACTTATCTTTTAAGTTTAAAATTGCATTCTTATATGAAAACCCAAGGTATTTTGCAACTGGAAATTGAACTAAAAGATGGAAAATACTCCCAAGCACTATCCCCCATGCAAGACCATATATTCCTAAAAACGGAGTAAAGAAGATAATACCTATTATAAAACCTATATTGTACAATATTACTGCAATTTGTGTAACAAGAAAACGTTTATAAACCTGTAACAATGCTGAAAATATGAAACTTATACCCAAGATAATAGGAGATATAAAAAGTATCTTCATCATGGATGATAATTCCTGAATATCTTGTGGTTGCAAGTTAGGAATTTGAGATGCTCTATATGATGATGAAAGGGATATAAAAAAGTGAGCAACCTCATTTGAAAATATTATGCCTAATACTCCAATTACAAGAAGTATGAGTGCGAATATATTTAGAAAGGAATTAAAAATAGACCATAATTCTTTCTTATCATTTTTAGCTATCATTCCTCCTATTATAGGAATCAAAGCTGTGTTAAATGTACCTATCACAAGAATATTAAAGAATATTTGAGGAATCGAGTCAGCTGCATAAAAAACATCAAGTTGTCTTGATAGTCCAAACAAATTTGCAAGAAGTGTAAGTTTAAAAAGACCTAACATCTTCGCAATCAAAGTAGCACTCATTATAACTACAGCAGCAGTTACAATAGTATTTTGCTTCATAGATAGCATAGATTGACTATTTTTCCCAATTTTTAATATGGATGGTAAAGTCATTAGATCAATATCCTTAAAAAATTTCTAATAATTATGGCCAAAGTATAGCATTAAATATACCTATTTAAAAATAGCAGAATTATAAATTTTATACAATTTTCTCCCAAGGAAATATCTCTCTTCCAAAATGTCCATATGCAGCTGTTTTAAGATATATAGGCCTCTTTAAGTTAAAACAATTGATAATTCCTAAAACCGAGGTATCTATAATAGAATCTATATAGTCTTTGATCTCTTTATCACTTTTTTTTGATGTTCCGAATGTTTCTACCTCCTTCATTAAAGGCTGAGGTTTACCTATTACATAGGCAAGCCTAACTTCTGCCTTATCTGCCAAGTTATTTGCTACAATATTTTTTGCAATGAAACGAGCGGCATACGCCCCTGATCTATCTACCTTGGTTGTATCCTTGCCACTAAAACAACCTCCTCCAACCCTAGCATATCCTCCATATGTATCAACTATAATCTTTCTACCTGTAAGTCCAGCATCAGAAGATGGCCCTCCTTGATGCCATACCCCCGTACCATTTAAAATTACATCATTTTTATCAACACTAAAACCATATCTGTCTAAAACCTCCTTTATTATAAGGTTGTATATATCATCTTTTACTTTGTATATATCTATATCTCTGCTATGTGGAACTGCTATTACAATATTATTAACCCTATATGGTTTCCCATCTTTATATTCAACACTAACCTGAGTCTTCCCATCTGGATATAGGTATGGCAGTTTTTTATCTTCTCTTGCCTTATCAATACTCTCTGCAAGGCCATGTGCAATCATGATTGGAATCGGCATATATTCTTTGGTTTCTCTACATGCATAACCAAACATCATTCCTTGGTCTCCCGCTCCGTCATTATTTACTCCTTTCTTAATTTCCAAAGACTGTTCAGAAATATATACCTCTACATCAGATTTATCTGAAAAATTAGAGTTGTCTATATAACCTAACCTCCTTATTTCTCTTCTTGCAATACCTTCATAATCAATGTTAGTATTTGTACTTACCTCACCTACTATTATTACTTTATTCTTTGTCACCATAGTTTCAACGGCGACATGAGCCTCTGGATCATTTGATAATGCCTGATCTAGGATGGCATCAGAAATCTGGTCACAAATTTTATCTGGGTGTCCAGAGCATACCGATTCAGAGGTAAATAAGGATTTTTGTCCAGAGGACTTGGGTCCAGAGGAATTTTTAAAAGAAGAATTGTTCATAATTTATATTGTATAAAATAAAAAAATCTCCCATGTGGATCTAAGTCCAAGAGAGATTCAATCTTATAAAATATAGTTTATCTAAATAATTAGATCAAATCTTTCCGCATGGTTGGATGTAGCACCGCAAAATTTCTTTAGATCTTTTCGGTTGCTGGATGGATCATTGAGCCAATTCTCTCCCCATCACTCTTGATTGGTATTATTATATATTATACAAAATTTTAAATCTAGCAGAAGATATACCTCAATTGTTATCCAGTTAGTTATTGGTTATTTCCTTAAAAATACATATTATCTTTGAATCTATATCTTTAGTTCTTTTTTAACCTTCAAAAATTGTTCTATACCAAAATCTAAATCTTCTTTAGTATGCACTGCTGATGGCATGACCCTTATACGAGCTTTTCCTTTAGCTACCATTGGAAATAAAATGGGGGTAGCAAAAACTCCATAATCTAAGAGTTTACTGCTAAAGTTTTTTGCTACATCCTCATCATTAAGCATTAAAGGTGTAATTGGAGTTTCACTATGCCCAATATCAAATCCTAGTTTCATAAATTCTTTTTTTAGATAATCCCCATTCTCCCACAACCTTTTTACAAGATCATCAGATGATTCAAGTATCTCTACAGCTTTTATTAAGGCTGCTGTATCTGGTATTGATAAACCGTTAGAAAATAGAAATTGTCTTGATTTTTGTCTATAAAAATCTATTAAAACTTTTCTACCCGTTATAAATCCTCCTATAACTCCAAATGCTTTAGATAAAGTTCCAACTTCTATATCAACTTGACCGTGTAGATTAAAATGATCAACTATTCCTCTTCCATGTGTCCCTATCACTCCTTCTCCATGAGCATCATCAACCATCACTAATGCCCCATATTCTTTTGCCAACAATACTATCTCTGGTAATGGTGCAAGGTCTCCGTCCATAGAGAAAACCCCATCTGTAATTATTAGAATCTTCTTATATTCCCCATTTTCTTTTTTTATCTTTTTTTGTGTTGTTGCTTCTTTAAGTTTTAATTTTAGATCATCTATGTCTTTATGCTTGTAAACAAATTTAGTCTGCACCTGGGACAGTCTTACTGCATCTATTATAGATGCATGATTAAGTTCGTCTGAAACTACAACATCATCCTTATCAAGGATTGTCTGAACAGCACAAAGATTAGCCATGTAACCACCTGTTAGGACAATTACAGCTTCCGCTTTTTTAAATTGTGCAAGCTTTTCTTCAAGCTCTAAATGCAATGTATTTGTACCAGACAATGATCTTACAGATGCAGTTCCTACTCCATAAGTATTGATAGCATCTATTGCAGCTTTCTTTATATCTTTATTTGAAGCAAAGCCTAAGTAATTATTAGAACAGAAATTTAATTTTTTATCACCGTTGATTGTTAAATATGGACCCTGTCCAGATTCAATAGTTAAAGGAAATTTTCCACTTTTAGTAATCTCTTCAATTTGTTTATAAAAATCCTTTGGGTTCATAATGTTTAATCTATACTAGGATATATAACATCAAAATGCAATTTTCCGATGTTTTTTGGTATAATCATCCCATGAAAGAATCTAAAAAGGTTAACTCTAGAGTTAGCTCAACAAACTACAAAGATATAGTCATAATAATCCCTACATATAATGAAAGATTGAATATTCCAAATTTGGTAAAGAGAATATTTCAATTTGCACCCAATATAAAAATTCTTTTTGTTGATGACAATTCGCCTGATAAGACAGGAGAATACATAGAGTCATTACAAAAAAAGAATAAAAGAATATATCTTATAAAAGGACAAAAAAAAGGTCTGGGTGACGCATATAAAAGGGGATTTTTATACGCTATATTCAAAATGAATGCAAAATATATAATACAAATGGATGCGGACTTATCTCATGACCCAAAATATATTAGAGAACTTGTAAAATATAAAGATAAATATGACATAGTAATTGGATCAAGATATATAAAAGGTGGTTCTATCGACGAAGGATGGGGACCCATAAGGCGTATGAATTCAAAATTTGGAAATTTATTTACAAAAATTATGTTAAAAATGCCATACCATGACAGTACATCTGGGTTTAAAATCATAAAATCAGAGATACTTCCTCAAAAATTCATAAAAAATATTAGGTCAAACGGATATTTATTTCAGGTTGAAATACTATATTTTTTCTATATAAAAAACCGCAAGATAAAAGAAATACCAATAAAATTCAAAGATCGTAAATTTGGAGTTTCAAAACTTAGATTCTCTGATATATTCGAATACCTAGTATCCCTAAGAAAAATAAAAGAAAAGTATAACTAATGAAGATAAAACTCTCCATAATAATAGTAAATTGGAATACAAAAGATCTAGTCATAAATTTAGTAAAAAGTATAAAAAGTTTACCTTTTCTATATGAAATAATTTTGATAGATAATAGTTTTGATTTTGAAATGAACAATTCTGGAATTTCTGGTATAGAGAATCCACATCTAAAACTAATCAGTAATAGTAAAAATCTATACTTTGCAAAAGCTTGTAATCAAGGAGTAATAAAGGCTCGAGGAGAATATATTATGCTCCTTGGTTCTGATACCAAAATTGTAGATAATACCATAGAGACACTTGTAGGATTTTTAGATGAAAACAAAGATTATCAGATAGTAGCTCCTCAGCTTATAAACAAAGATTTGAGTCTACAAAAATCATGCAGAAAATTTCCATCTTTTTATAATATATTATTTAATGATTACAAACTTAAAAATTGGGATCATAGAGATTCAAGAGAGATTGATCAACCACAAGCCACATGTATACTTATAAGAGGAAATGTTATATCAAAATATGGGTTATTTGACGAAAGATTCCCTTTATATTTTAATGATGTAGATTTTTTTAAAAAAATGCGGAAAAATAATATCAAGACATATTATCTTAGTACTACAAAAGTTATGCATCTATATGGGGAGAGTACAAAAAAATTGGGACCAAAAAGAAAATTACTTCTCTATGAAGGTTATATAAAATATCTTCTAAAGTGGGGTATTTTTTAAGAATTATTCTTTAGCCTTCAGAGCTCTAGCTTTTTTTTGCTCTCTTATTCTAATTCTTTGTTCCTTAGCTTTTCTTTTTAGTATTAGTCTTGCGGCTTTTCTTTTCATAATTATTATACTTAACCTGCATATGTTACAGTAAAAATCTAAAAATTGCAAAAATTATAGTCTACAAACTAAATAAAATATGTATAAAGGATATTACACCTAAGATAAATATAAACAAAATAAATAGAGTAAATATAAAGCAAGAAAAACATCCTCCCATTCCATAAGACGAATAGAATTTTCTTGGGTCCAGATCCTTTGATTTTGATATTGTATGAACTTTTATATCTTTATCTTGCATATTAAACCCTTTTATTAGATCTTCTTTTAAGTTTTCCTCTCCCTCTAATAGGCATTAATTGTTCCTGAACAATTGTTTTATCAACTCTATCAATATGTGTAGCTAATGTATTATACGCTGTATTTGTCTGCAATGGGTACTTTTTACCCGTACTAAAATGATATCTAATATTATCCTTTACATTACCAAGTATCAATATTGGATTCTCCCTAAAATTTACCCCAGTTAATACTTCTGCACTTTTAACTTGATGTAGAAAAATACCTGTTATAAAATCATCTGGATCTATATCTTTTCTCTCTCCAGAATAGTGAGAAATAAGTATAGTACAAATATTAGCAAATAGCGTTCCCACTTTATTAGGTGGAGAATATTTACAATCTGTATATTTTAAATCATACTCTAATAGACCTTCCAAGTTCCTATCCATTCTTATCTCAACAATATTGTCATTTATAAACTGATCATTAACCCTTTGCATTTTTGTTAATTGGAATCTTAATCTTGGTGGAAATACTTTGTCATCTACCTCTGATTTTAAAGCTGTATGTACTTCTGTATCAAATCTACAAGTGAGAGGATCATCATCTGGCTTTATGACAACAAAATATCTAGCACCTCTATAATTAGGATGGACAGTTTGATGAATCCCAATAGCCCTACTTTGTAGATACTGTTCAGGCGTATCACTAAAGTAAGCTTCAATAACAGTCCTCAAATCTCTAAATGAAGACTGTAGTGTATATTTACTCAATTTTGACAATCTACCAATATGATACTTACCTGAGTCCAAAAGTCCTTGAATATGATCTACATAAGCACAAAATATATCCAAAGTATCAATACCTCCTTCTATCATACCCTCTAGGGCTAAAGCCTCTTCATACTCTAATGTCCCTTCCTCTAGACCTCTATAATCAAAAAGCCTTAGAAAAGATTGATCTTGTTCTGTAGTCAATCCTTCTACATGATTATCCATCGTCATCCCATTGAGGCCTTCTTGATTTAAAATATTTATCTCTATCTCTCTTTATTCTAGACCTTTCTTCTTCAATATGTAATCTTTTTTTCTCTGAAATAACTCTTGATTCAACATCTTTCATATGTCTGAATAATATTCCATATGCAGAACCTGATTGTAGAGGATAACTCTTGCTGGTAGATATATGATATCTACTATTATTTTTTATATAATTTAATATTACAATTGGATTTTCACTAAATTTAATCCCAGTCATTCCCTCAGCTCCTTTAATCTGAGTCTCAAATATGCCAGTTACAAAGTCGGAAACATCAATGTCTATATCACCATTATAATAAGATATTAAGATATCTGATATATCTGAAAAAAATATTCCTACATGATTATCTCTAGAGTTTCCATAATCATATCCTAGATCATATACTAAAATATTATTATCATTAGAATAATTTACGTCCATCCTAATCTCTGAAAAATCAATATTTCTAAAAATACGTCCATCCTTTTTTATTCTTTCCACCCTATATCTGAATCTTGGAGGAGTCATCTTATTAAACCAATCTTTCATAAACATACCATGCCCTTCTATTTCTACTCTATGCGTGAAAACTTCACTATCTTCATTTATGGTAGCAAAATATATAGAATCTCGATATGAACTACTAGCTGATTTAGAATCTTTATCTATCTTACTTCTAAAGTAATCAGATGGGGAATCCCCAAAATATGCCTCTAAAAGCAGACCAAGATCTCTATATGCAACTGACATTTCATCATATTTTCTTAATGTTTGTATACTTTTAACCCTTTTATATTTTGGATCTCTAGATAAAGCCTTAATACGAGCTCCATACTTTTGAAACTGTGCTATTGTATCTATTCCTCCTTGTATCATACTTTCTATATCCAAAGCTTCTTGATACTTTAATGTACCCTCCTCTAAATCCTGATAATTAAAAAACCTTAAAAAAGATTCTTCCCTAAAAGGTTCTACTTGTTGTGGAACTGCTTCTTGCATAATAAATTGGTATTTTAGCACAAATTTGGACAATATTATAATACTATAGACGGATCTTTGTGAAAATCTTTAAAATTTATAAACTTAAAGAAATTTAGTTCCTCTTTATACTTTTTTGTATCCATAAAATATGACACTTTATCTTTCAAAAATTTCTCTCTATATAAGTCTGGAGTTAGAAATATAACAAATGGGTTTTTCTTAAAATACTTTAAGTACTCATAGGAAAGATAGAAAGCAGAATAAGTATCTATCTTTTCAAATATACGAAAAGAACTCTCTGTAGCCATATCAAGTTCTAAAAATATATTATAGAGACCAAGTATACAAAAACCATCTGGTTTTAAAGTATATGATCTATTATTATATTTAAATTTAAATATCAAATTCAAATCTGATACCCAATCTTCAAACTCCAGATTATTATCAATAGAATATTTTTTTAATCTAAGAAAAAAATTATTAGCTTCTACATTATGATTAAGATATAGTTTTATAATATCCTTATCAGCTTTTATATATCTATCCTTAGATCCATATTCTTTGGATCCTACAATCAAGTGACCTTTTTTTGTAGTATAAAAATACCTTACATTACTATTTACAAAGAATACTGGTTTAGTTATAAAATCCAAAAGGTTATCTTTATACAGTACAGACACTACACTTCTCACCTTTCTTAAATCAATCTTAAAATAATCGGCTATATTTTGTGATGATAAAAATGGGTGACTATCTATAAAATCAAGTATTTTTCCAAGATCATTTTTATTTAAATTTTCCATTAGACGATATTGTAAAAATATTATTATCCAAAATTTTCACATACAGACAATATTTAGGTATATCTTCTATCTCAACATTAAAATATTTAGATAATCTAACTCTTGATTTTTCTCCTTGTTTAAACATATAAAATATACCAGAATTCTCTATTATCGCATCTGCTATAGATTTTGGTATCTGCGTTAGATATTGATTAGATATATTAATTGAAACTTTAAATTTCCTACTTTCTGAAAAAAGAAACAGAAAACTATCTGATACAAAATTCTGGAACTCATCAATATATAAATATACCTCAGGTCCCCCATTTTTTATGATGATCTCATTCTGTATTTGGGATACAAGCAATGATCCTAAAAATTTTGAATTCTCATCTCCTATGACACTTTTTTTAAGATCAAATAATATAACCTTTTCCTGTAACATTGATTTTTTAAAATTTAACTGTTCATGTGCCCCTGATAAAAACTCTCTAAGTATTCTATCCGATTTTATTCTCCCTATTTTATTTAAAATTGGCGCTATCTTCTCATTCCTTGATCTTTGGTCCCAACTTTTATATATAGTATCGAAATAATATTTAACCTCTACATCCTCTATATTTTGTAACACTTGCAACCTAAAATGCTCATCCGTCAAAAACTCCTCTATATCTGGTATAGAATAATTTACATTTACTCTATCACCAGATTTATTAGAATCGTTATACAAAATTAATGCATATAAAGATCTACGTAGTATATCTTCACTTTGAGGTCCCCAGAAATCTTTATATAAATTATGAAACACAGAAACAATACTATCCACCAACAAAGAGATATCCATATTATTTAAATTCAAAAGAGGATTAAAAGAATATTTCAGATTTTTAAAATCAACTAAGTATAAGTCCCCTTTCTTATCATTTGGGTAAAACTTAAATATTCTATCAACAAGATCGTGGGGATCTAATACTATAACAGAATGCCCATTATATATATCCTGCAGAATAAGATTCACAAGAAAAGTAGATTTTCCAACACCTGTCTTTCCAATAGTGTATGAATGATTCAATCTCATATCATCAGATATATATACCTCTCTATTCATGTTTCTAGATGCATCTTTAAAATATCCAAGCATAGACCCATGAGGTTTAAAGAAAATTTGGTCTGGCATTATTGAAACTTCTTCTTTATCTATATCTTTTTTATATCCTCCCTCTCTAATAAAATTCATCACATTACCGATATCTTTATTTTGAATAATTAGATGCGGAATCCCTATCTTATATATTGCCCTTATTCTCTCAATTAAAATTTCATCATCTGACTCAATAGTGAGATATCCGAAAGATGACTTTTTGAACATAAGTGGGTTAATAACATTAAATCTTATTCTGAAATCTTTTTCTTCATATAGTACAGGTATAACTTTAGTAAAACTTTCCTTACTTGTATCAACCAACATTCTGCTTTTTACCCTGAAATATTTTTTAAGTGGTCTATCTGCGATGGAACTGGTTTCATGGGAACTGGTTTCATGGGAATTGGTTCCAGGGGAATTGGTTCCAGGGGAACTAGTTCCAGGTAAGTTCAAATTTGGATAAAATGAATGTATCAAATCTAGAACAAATTGATGCTTTGATTTTGAAACTATGAGATTTCCAAAAACCTCTCCAGAGCTTCTTTCAAGCTGCATTGAGAAAGGCTCATACATAGACAAACGCTGAAAAAACTCTTCTGAACTTTCTTCTTTTACACTCCCAAACCTTATACTTTCTCCTCCAACTACACGAGAGCGGAAAAAAGATAGAACTAGAAAAGTAATTAATAGTATTAATGATATAAGGTATAGGAGAAAGTATAGAGGATGAATTGAGTATGCTATAAAAAAGATTATGGGGATAAGTGTCACTCCGTTATATTTATATATACTCTCTATATATGATTTTATAAACATTACTATTCTATCTTTTACGCTCCCATCTTCCATATATATGAATAAACATATAATGATAATAATGAGGAAGAATATCAAAGATGATGAAACACCAAAGAATAATAGAATATATAAAATGATGCTAAGAATAAAAGCAATGTTTAAAAATACAAATTTAGATTCTTTAATCATATAGACTAAATCATAGTTTATTTTGAGCTAAAAGAATAGATACTGATCTTTCTTATCCTTCAGAGATTTTTTTTAAAATGTGTGTTTTCATCAATCATAAAAAATTCAACTTCGGGTTTTCAATGAACAACCCATCATAGACCATTTTGAAACTGTCTTCCCCGCTAACTTGCACCATTTGAATCTCACATTATGCCATACAAATATTCTGAAGAATCTGTTGTATAATTCAATTTATGCATAAGTTTAAAAAAAACAAGGCCATTCGTAACCTTATAATAATTTTTACAGTCATATTGTTATTCTTCTACCCTGTTTTGTTTTCAAAAGTGATGTTTCCAAAATATGCATACAAAATTATGCCTTTATATCATAATGTTACAAGTTCAGTAAATATTAAAACAATAAATTATGAGGATGTATTATTTAATACCTTTCCTTGGGCAAGTGTAGTATCAAAGGATTTTAAAAATTTTACACTTCCACTTTGGCAATTTAATAACCTTGCTGGCTTACCACTTCTGGGAAATGATCAATCCCAGGCATTTTATCCTCTAATTTTTCCTTTCTTCTTTTTTGTAAGTACTGCAGTAGCATTACAAATAGAGGTATTTTTAAAAATTCTGGTTGTTGCATTTGGAGGATATTTACTTTCATCACTGTATACAAAACGCTCATCTGTAAGAATAATAGGATCCTTAATCCTTGCTTTTAATGGATTCATATCTTTGTGGCTTTATTGGCCATTGTCTTCTGCAATAGTGATGCTTCCATATATATTCTGGCTTATTGAAAAATCATATTCCAAGAAAGATAAACTATCTCCTTCCAAAATTATAATATTCGGATCCTTAATTTGTGCTATGGAATTACTTGCAGGAACCATAGAAATGTCATTGATCTTACTAGTCCCTGTTATCCTTTATCTTATTTTTATACAAATAAGGGATCAACAGAGAATACAAAGTAAGGTATTGTTATATCTATCTTTTGCAGCATTATTAGGATTTTTAATCTCAGCAATACAAACCTATCCTGCAATAGTAGACTTATTACGTTCATATTATTACGTAGCCAGATCTGGAGCAGCATCAAAAATATACGATGCTATCAATCCAGTATATCTTTTAAAATTTATATACCCTGGTATATTTGGTCCACCACAATCAGTAAATATACCTGGGGCTTTAGGTTTAATAGCATCAAACTTTAATGAGACATCCTTTTTTATAGGTTTACCTGCATTTTTTATAGGAATCTTTGCATTTATAAGAAAGGAAACAAGAAAAAAAGCTTTTTTTATATTAGGACTTATATTTATAATAGTAGGAATATTAATAAACACTCCAATCTTTAACCTCATATTTAAACTTCCATATCTTAATGATACCCTTCATCATAGAATAGATGGAGTAATTCCTATATTATACGTGATTTTAATATTTATAGGACTTGATTCTATATATCACCTAATAAAAAATAAAGAATACACAAGACTTTTTAAATATACCTTTGTATTTAGTGTTATCATTGTCTTCCTTGATCTTCTCATACTGTACTCTTTTTCTAAAATCAGACTACTCTATATAGGGCAATCTGCAACCACATCAGTATTACATGAAGGACTTTTATTTATTCTGATGATTGTACTTTCAACCTTTGTTATATATATTCTAAAAGTAATTAAAAGAGAGTCTAATACAGCCCTATTTGTTATTATCCTAATAGGACTATTCTCTATTTTTCCTCTATTTACATATTTTCAAACCTATTGGACATATATAAATATAAATAATCAAAAATATTTATCCCCAAAAAACAGTTATATACAACTTTTTAAAAATAACCCAGAATACAGAGTTCTTCCAACTAAAATGTATGCAGTACCGCAAACTAACGATTTATCAGGATTTAATGAATATGCATCATATGATCCTGTAACTCCAAATAGTTATTTTAACTATAATAAAAACATTGGCAAGAATGAGTTAATAATATTTTTCTTTCCAAATAATATAACAAATTCAAGTATCAAATGGCTAGAAACAGCTTCAGTAAAATATGTAATTGTTAAAAACAAAACTTACATTAAAGGAACCAAAATTCTAAATCCTCAAGAGATAAAATTTGACAGATTAGCAACATCATATCTTAAAAGTATAAATATGCTATCAAAGACAAATCTAGCAATTTTATATAACCTTGGCATTAATTTTTCATCGTTTATACAAGATAATCATATAAATATAGAAAACAAAGAAAATCTAGAGAAGTTCGTATCAAAATATATAAAAGGAGAAGAGGAATATAAAAAATTTAAAAATTTAGATCTACAAAAAAACCTTTTTTCAATTTACCTTCCACCGTTTAGTGTATACAAATTACAAAATACTGTACCTATTGTCTATGCACCAGAGAATATAATATTTAAAAAGGGAACATCGGAAAATACTCAATTAAAAGATATGCAGACTCTCAATATACCAAAAGTGGCAATAACAAATGCACCTTTTAAAAATACAACAAACAATTCTTCAGTAAAAATCACAAATTACAAAATCAAGGGCAACTCTATATCATTTACTGCCAATACAAAAAACAAGAATGCATTTTTATTAGTAAATGAACTATTTTATCCTGGATTTAAAGCTTATGATAATTCAAAAAATATACCATTATATAGATCAAATGGAATTTTTGATGGGATGTATATAAAAAAAGGAGTAAATAAAATAGTTATCATGTACAAACCACAAAGTGTAAATATTGCCATAGTGTTATCTTTATTAGGAATATTATTTTTATTACTTGTAATAGGTTTTAGAAAAAAAATAGACAAAGTCTTATCGTGATATAACAGTTTTTATCATACGCTTACCCTTTAATACTCCTGTCTTCATGGATCAGCAAAACATTTTCTTCTTTTGCTTGATCTATCAATTCTGTTGTAAATCCACCTTTTGCAACTAATGCAAAATACTCTTTTCTTTTTTCACTCCCCCACTTTACTTGTTTAGATTTTTCCTTTAACTTGTTAAATACATTTATCCCAATAGGTTGATTGTTCCATTTTGTTTCAACAAAAAGGATCCTATCGTCATATTTATTAAGTCCTACAAGATCAATTTCCGTATTTTTATCCCACCATCTGCCTAGCTGTTCAAACCGAGGTAGCGCACCTTGCAATGTTGCTTGTTGGATAAATTCAACAGTCGTATCTTCATAAGATTTAGCCACTAATTGGGTCAGTACTTGTCCGTGTTGGGTAAACAGTGCGTCATACGCATGGCCTTTAATCTGGCTATTGTTGGGAAAAATAAAACTAAAGTAAAAACGAAGGAATGGATCTAATAACGAATAGCTACCTTTTTTACTTTTTTCTGGGATTGGCTCCGTCACCGGAACTTCTTTTTTTACTAAGCGAAGTTCTATCAGAGTTTTTAAATAAATAGGCAATGCTGTGGCCGGAAGATGGCTTTGCTGAAGAATTTCTGAAAACTTTGTTCTTCCAAGCCCTATCGCTTGCAGGATAGTAAGATATGATCTGGGATCGTCAAATTCTTCCGAAAGAAGTAGCTCAGGTTCAACAGAGAGGTATTTACCTTCGGGGAGGACACTTTCTTCAATGTTTTTTCTTAACGTCTTTTTCCCATCAAATACCCGTGCATACGCCGGAATACCACCGGAAATGGCAAAGAGAGAAAATATGTTTTCAAATGAAGCACCAGGGTGAAACCTCTTTGTTTCTTGGAAGGTAAACGGTTCAAGCAACCATTGACCAGTACGTCTACCATAAAGCGGAGTACTTTTAACAAGAGCGTGCTTGTACATCATGGAAATGCTCGATCCCATAATAATAAGAAGTACCCTTTTATCTTTGAGACCCATATCCCATCCATATTGAAAAAATGAAGATACTCCCCCATCTGCCTCTACTAAGTACGGAAACTCATCAACAACGAACGTGATAGGCTGATTTGATTCTTTCCGCTCCTCTACTTTTTTAATTAAATAATCAAAAAATTCCCGCCAATTAGGAAAGCTCGATCCTGCTATATAAGTATCACCCAAACCAGCCATAAAAACCGAGGTAACAGATTGTAACTGCTCCCTTTTCGTCGTCCTGTTTGCGAGATAATAGATGTGTGGTTTATCTTTAAGAAAATGTGTCACCAACTCTGTTTTTCCTACTCTTCGCTTTCCATAAAGCACTAAAAGCTGACCTGATTCTGAAGCCTTTTGATATGCTTCTTGTAGCCATTTCATCTCTTTGACACGGTTTATAAATTGTTCAGTCATATAATTAAAGTCTTCTTATAGATAATTAAGATTATTATAATATTCATTATCTTCTCTGTCAAGACGAATACTTTTTATAAAAAATCTAAATCAATTATTTATAAAACAATTATAAAATTATTATTATTTTAAAATCAATTTTTAACAGGTTAGTTCTCAAAAGTTAGTATTTTATAAATATCAATAATAAAACATAATTACATAAAGCTATAGGTATAAATATATGATTACATTTTTAAACACAGACAATAGATTTGTGCTATAAAATCAATATTTTCTACCCAAATTTAATAACGTGTTGACAAAAACTATGAGTTATGTAATAATATTTTCATTAATATTATTTATATACTTTTATGAGCAGAGAAGAAGGAGAACCTAGATATAAATCAGCAAGAGATCTTGAAAGACTTTATGGTTTTGATAAGAGGAATAATCCTCCAGCTATACACAGGGATACTCCAAGAAGACATATAGAATATAACTCTAGAGCAGATAGTGCTCCTTACAACAGAAGAAAAAAATCTAACCCACAAAAAATAAGTACAGCAAGACTAATAATGTTAGGATTCGCAGGACTTATAGTAGCTGGCTCAGTTGCTGGCGCAGTTGCGGAAGCGGAACAAGGACCTAAACCAAACACAATTTCAAGAGTATCTTATCAACAAGTATTAAACACTGGGTTAAAACCTGGAGAAGCTGTAGTTATACCAAACACCGCAAACCCAGTTGCTCCAACAATAGTAATACAACTTCCAAAGGGTAGTTCTGATGCTAATTTCTTTCAGCAAAAAGGTGAAAAAATGGTTAGTGCAATAACAAGTACAGAAGTTCCAATATATACATCCAACCTTGAAGTAGATACTAACCCAAAAACTGGTAATGTTGATGTTGTAGTAAGATTGGCTCCACCATTTACTACAAATACAAAAACTATACAAGAAAATACCCCTTATGCAATATCTCATATAGATGGAGGTCAGTTTATATTTGAAAATACAAGTAATAATCAAACTGTATCCTTAACTATTCAATAAATGATATAATCGCATATTATACAAAGTAATATGGAATTATCTGTAGTAATACCCTGCCTTAATGAAGAACAAACAATAGGTGTCTGTGTAAAAAAGGCATTAAAGTCCATAAAAACTCTTAAAATAAAAGGAGAGGTTATTGTATCTGATAATGGATCTGTGGATCAATCCAGAGAGATTGCAAAAAAAGCTGGAGCTTTGGTTATAAGGGCAAAAGAAAAGGGATATGGTAATGCTCTTAAAAAAGGATTTGACCATGCCTCTGGTAAATACATGATAATGGGAGACGGGGATGATACATACGATTTTTTAGAAATTCCTAAATTCTATAAAAAACTAAAAGATGGAAACGACTTTGTAATGGGAGACAGACATAAGAAAGGAAAAATAGAAAAAGGTGCTACTCCACTATCTCACAAGATTGGAGTGCCAGTTTTAACATTCATACTAAATCATTTTTATAACACCAAAATCTCTGATTCTCAATGCGGAATGAGAGGAATTTCAAATGAGACATATAAGAGATTGAATCTCCAAACAACAGGTATGGAATTTGCATCTGAGATGATAATAAAAGCATCAAAGTTGAAATTAAAAATTTCAGAAGTTCCTATAACTCTATATCCAAGACGTGGGTCAGAAGCAAAGCTTCATACATTTCAAGATGGGTGGAGACATCTATCATTTATGCTAACCCAAGGAACAAATTATATGTTCATATACCCGGGAGCGTTAATATTCCTCTTTGGAGTACTGATATTTATACTTCTTGCTCCAGGTCAATTTGAAATATTCGGAAGGGTTCTCCACTATCATGTTCTATATATTGCATCAATGATAACAATTGCAGGATATAATGTATTAATGTTCGGACTTTTGACAAAACAATACTCCTCTATAGAAGAATTCACAAAACCAGACTGGATAACCAGGTTTGTTAAAAAACTGACATTGGAGAAAATATTATTTTCTGGGCTGTTTATACTTTTTATAAGCGTAATACTATTTGTATATACATATATAAAATGGCAAGAAAATCATTTTGGAGCATTACTTGAATCAGGACATCTAATATTAGGATTAACTCTATTTATACTATCAATACAAACAATATTCACCGGATTCTTCTCAAAAATCATAGAACTTAAAAAATAGAAATGTGACATAGTGGATAAAATGTTATAATAAAATTCAAATGACTGGCGCTCAAGTTCTACTTAACAGTTTAGTAAAAAATAACATCAACACAATTTTTGGATATCCAGGTGGAGCCATCATGCCCATATATGATGCCCTCGCAAAAACCCCAGAATTAAGACATATTCTAGTGCGTCACGAACAAGGAGCTATCCATGCAGCTGAAGGATATGCAAGGTACACAAACACTATTGGTGTATGTTTTGCAACCTCAGGACCAGGGGCTACTAATCTGGTTACTGGACTAGTGGATGCAATGATGGATTCAGTCCCTATTATCGCCATAACAGGACAGGTATTTTCAGACCTTATAGGACTTGATGCTTTTCAAGAAACAGATATCGTGGGAATAACTGCAGTTACAACAAAATACAATTTTCTAATAAGAGAACCAGAACTTATAGAAGATGCTGTATATGAGGCAATAAAAATAGCAACATCCAACAGACCCGGTCCAGTACTCATAGATATATCAAAGGATGCTCAAGCGAGTGAAGTTAAGAGTAAAAAAACTGTTTACCATATACCAATGGATAGAAAAAAGAGTATAAATGATACTGATATTAAAGATGCGGCAGAAATTATTAATAACTCCAAAAATCCTCTAATACTTTCAGGGCACGGAATCAGAATATCTCAAACCTATAAAGACCTACTCTCTTTAGCAGAGACTGGTAATATACCTGTGGCCTGTACCCTGCATGGATTATCTTCAATAGACGAATCCCATCCTTTATATATAGGGATGCTTGGGATGCATGGAAATTATGCTCCAAATATTGCAACAGAAAAAGCTGACTGTATTATAGCTTTAGGTATGAGATTTGATGATAGAGTAACTGGAAGATTAGATGGGTATGCTAGATCAGCTAAAATTATCCATGTTGATATTAATGATAATGAGATTGGTAAGAATGTTAAACCAGATATCAGTATACACTCTGATCTAAAAGAATTTTTCAAAAAGATACAACCCCATATTAAGCATAAAGAAAGAAAAGAATGGTTTTTTAGAATAAAAGAATGGGAAGATAGAGAAAATATAAAGGTAATAAAAAAAGAAAATGAAAATCCTGAACTTACATGCTCATATGTTATAAAAAGACTTTCTGAAATTACAGAAGGTAAAGCTCTCGTTATTGCAGATGTAGGACAAAATCAAATGATTGCATCACGATACTATAAATCAAGAATTCCTAATTCTTTCTTCACATCTGGAGGTGCTGGAACAATGGGATTTGCCCTTCCTGCAGGTATTGGAGTAGCAGTAGCAAGTGTTGATAAAGAATGTTGGATAATAGTTGGAGATGGAGGTATACAAATGACCATGCAGGAGCTTGCAGTAATAAAACAGGAAAAAATTAATGTAAAAATAGCTATTATAAATAACGGATACCTTGGAATGGTAAGACAGTGGCAAGACTTATTTTTTGATGGACAGCTATCACACGTGGAACTTGTAAATCCAGATTTTATTAAAATAGGAGAAGCATTTGGAATAAAAGGAGAAACGGCAAACACAAAAGATGATGTAGATAATGCAATAGAAAGAGCAAGGAAATATCCCGGATCATACATTGTTGAATTTAAAACTTTAAAAGAAGAAGCTGTATTCCCTATGATAGAACCAGGAGCTTCTACAGGAGAAATAAGACTAGAATGACCAAAAATAAATATACCCTTACAATAATAGATCAAGGCAATACACTGCTAAGAATTATATCTTATATACGAAGACTGGATTTTAAAATAGAATATATGGAAATAAAGATGCAGGATGAATACACAAGTCACGTAAAACTGACTTTAGAAGGTTACAAGAAACCAGATCTTATTGTAAGATCCATAAAAAATATAACGGGAGTCATAGATATAAAAAAAGATTAGAAAATCCGTTACTTCCTCCCACCCATTCTTCTCTCTCTTTTTGAAAAATCTAATATAGCATCAAGAATATCATCTGTTTTAACATCTGGGAAATATTTAGGTGCAAAATATAACTCTGTCCCTTTGCCGTTAAACCATCCTATATCAGATATCCTCCTTTCTCCTGATGTACGTATTATTAAATTAAAACTGTTCAATCTCAAGATTTTTCATGAGACCTCTTTTTAAAACTTCGTCTCCTTTACTGGTTATAGTAAATCTCATATT
>DAHXLB010000005.1:0-5117 GCA_027371855.1 bacterium | reverse complement strand
ATATAATCCTGGTCCATATAATAATGCATATAAAACAACTGTCTATACATCATCAATACTAGGTTTATCAAAGTTAAATATTGGTAAAATAGAATTAAAGAATATACTTGTTGGACAGAGAAGATATAACACAATAAATTTAAAAAATTTGAATATTGGTATAAATAATATACAAGTAAAACTTTTAAATATTGGTGCTAATACAACAAAAAATGTAAATTTTACTATTATCTATATACCATTTGATACTCTATATATAGTGATACTTATACTTGTACTAATATTTATATATCATCTGCATAGACTACACAAAATACAAAAGAATCTCAAAAAAAATAGAAGAAAATTTTGATTGAAACAATCAATATAATTAAGTTAATAAGTGTTGAGTAGTTTGATTAAATCTTTATCTAGGATCTAGATCCTCCTGATTAAGACCCTACTACAGATTTTAAATACTCTCACAGAGAAACAAATAGTTGCTTTTAAAAAGTAGCCATATAAAAAATTTATATTACAGTGATATTTTATAGTTTGTAGTAAAAACTTTATTTAAAATTATAAATGCCATCTTTTAAATATTGTTTTTTACATTTTAGACATTTTCCATTTTTTATATCGCCTCTACATTTAGGACATTGAAAAATATCATCTACATAATATACCTTCATAGTTTTATTTTTCTTTTCTAATAATAAAAAAATACTCGGTCCAAAATATACTTTTGAAAAAAATGATCTTAATACATTATCTAAGAGTACAAGAGTTTTTACACCCAGTAGCTTTTTAAAATATTTTTGTCTAAAATTAGATGCAGAAATAACTTCTTTTACTACAAATCCATTTTTTTGAACATTTTTTATAATATATGAATAAGAGAAATTTAAAAATATTTGATCATCTATAAATCCTTGTGAATCGTTTTTATGAGGCAAAGCATATATATCTTGTTTTCTAAATTCCTTGTCTTTAAAATGTTTTATTCTAGATAATATATGGTCTTTGTTTGCAAATTCCAATATAAAACTATCTGAGATAACTCTTGATATCTCACTGATTGCTTTATCAAAACTCTCTATATGATGAAGAACCCTAACTAACATACCAGATGAAATTGAATTATCCTTAAATGGCATGTTATAAATATCACCACAAACTTTAAAAACACTCTCCTTATTTTCTGCTTTTTTTAAATTTGAAAGTGAGTAATCAAAAAGTATAGAGTAGTCGTACTTATCTTGATATAAATCAGTCAATCTTCCATATCCTCCACCTATATCTATAAAGGATCTTGATCCTACAGATCTAGATCCAAAAGAATTATTTTTTTTCAATAATTTAGATAGTACATTCCTTTCAGATTGATTTTCATACTCTCTATCTTTCCAGTATTTCCTATAATCATACTCTGAATTTGAATCATAATCTTGTACACGTATTTTTGGGTCCAGACCCTTTGGGTCCAAACCCTTTGAGTCTAGACTTTTTGAATCTTGATCTATTATATTTGTCATAAAGATTATTTTACATTAAAAACACACTACTTAATAGCCCCTATTGGTATGTCCCTTGTATATATATTATGATAAAATATATACAATATATCTATGAAGAATTCTATTAAGATAACCTTATTATTACTGCCAGTACTAACAGTTTTTTTCGTTAGTAATATATACGCACAAACTCCACCTGATAAAGGAATTACTTTATCACCTGTAATATCAAATGTAACCCTAAACAAAGGAGAAACTTATAATGGAAAATTATATGTAACATATAATAACAATTCCAAAGTTAATGCGAATGTTTTAGTATATGCATTTAGACAATCTGGAGATACTCAACATCCAAAATTTTCAGATAAAATAAACAAACTCTCTCAAGCAATACACTGGATAGATATACAAAAAAATGTAGAATTGTATCCACATAAATCCATAGTTATACCATACACTCTACATGTAGCACAAAATGCATCTCCTGGTGGTCACTTTCTATCAATAATTATATCAATAACAAAATCAGGTAATGAAAAAATTGTTGAATCTGTAGGATCTCTACTTATTATAACTATAAATGGAAAAATCATATCTTCTGGATATATACAAAGTTTTAGTGAAACTCACAAAATATTTTTTCAAAATCCAATAAATCTATATTTAAAATTTGTAAATACCGGGAATATACAGTTAGCTCCATTTGGATACATCACAATTTCAAATATATTTGGAAATAAAATCAAAGTAATAGAAATCAATAAAAAACAATCCTTAGACTTACCAAAAAGCACGAGGTTATATCAAACAAACTTTGATTTAAAAAATTTCATAAATCAATTTGGTATATACACGGCAACATTAAATTTAACATATGGATACCCTGGGCATTTTGTAAACACTCAAAGTTCTAGTACATTCTATTATTTTAATTACATATATCTAATTGTGCTTATACTAATTATTATTGCCATACTACTTTATATAATAAAAAGGGGGCATAATAAAAAATTATTGTTTCAAAAGAAATGGTAAAAAAATACTCAGTAAAATTTGTTGTAATATTATCTATATTCGGGATGTTATTTTTATCTATACCCCCAATATTCACTAACATAGACGCCGCACTAATAACACCTTTGTCTGATACTATGTCAAATCAAACTATATCAGCATCTTCAACAAATAATTTTTCATTTGATTCTATATCAGGTATTCCAGCATCAGGAACAATAACTTTAACTTTTCCATCTGGATTTACTAATGTTTCTATAACTTCAGCAATATCTTCAATGTCTGGAGCAACATTTGCTGTTTCAGGTAATGTGGTAACAGTAACAAACGGAACAACTGCAGTATCTGCAGGAACTATCGTTACAATATCTAATGTAGTAGCTACCAATCCAAGCAGTGTATCATCAACAACCAATCAATATATAATAACAGTATCAGATTCAGGAGGAGATCAAGCATCAGTGGGAGTTGTTATAGTATCATCATCAACATATGGTTCTGGGCCTTCTGGTACAAAATATGAAGTTCCTATTACAATTAATAATACAAATAACACAAGTACACTTACTAACTATCAGATAAAAGTTACTCTCAATACACAATCTTTGATATCCGGAGGCCAGATGAATAGCAATTGTAGTGACATACGTTTTACAGATTCCAATCAAAGTACATTGCTTTACGCTTGGTTGGAGTCTGGATGCAATACAACAAACACTATAATATGGGTAAAGGTTCCATCTATTCCTGCATCTTCAAACGATATAATATATCTATATTATGGATCTACAACTGCTACATTTAATTCGTATATGGGTGAGTCTCCAACTCTATCTTCAACTTATGGAGAATATGATAATGGAAGTAGTGTATTTAATTTTTATGATAATTTTAATGGTACTACTATATCACCAAATTATACTCAAGTACTACCTTCTGGTGCATCAATCAATCAAAACAATGGGATTACTATATCTACATCAAGTGCCTCCAATGGAGGGTTAATATATAATACTGGGTTTTCTACACCTTTTATTTTTGAAGGAGACGTTACAGCTGTTAGTGGAATAGCCGCAGGGTTTATGCTACAGAGTGGTAATACTCCAACGGCTGGAGGTTATGGATTTAATTTTTGGGGAGGGAGTGTTGCAAGTGGAAGTATGCAGGGAGGGTTTTCAAACAGCAATAACCCAAATTTACAGATATCAACTGGTATTATGGGAGGTACTTGGATATCAAATACCTCCCAAGAATGGTATAAAAACTATATATCCACTCCTGGAGCTTTTTCGGTATATACAATACCTAATCCCATATATATATCTATAGGAGAATATAATGACTCCCCTAATTCTTCAATTTCATTTCAATGGATACGTAACAGGCAATATACTTCTCCAGAGCCTACAACAACAATAGGGACAGCAGTATCAAATCTAACAAATAATCAGCTCCAACTTTCTGTTGGAGTAAATCCTTTTATTACTTTTTCTATAAGTTCAAATTCTTTAAATATAGGGACTTTATCTCCAACAGCAGTGTCATCAGCCTCAAATACACTAACTTTATCATCAAATGCAAGTAATGGATCTAATATATCTGTAATAGATACTAATGCTGGTTTATATAATATTGCGGATAGTCATAAGATAGTATCTAGTACAACAACATTATCTTCGGGATCTGAAGGATATGGTATCAACTCATCAACTACATATTCAGGTATTACAATCCAATATCCATATAACAGAACTGGTAATGCTGTTGGAGCATTAATGTCTACATCCTCGTCAACATTATGCTCATCTACAACAGTTGTAAATGCAGCAAGTATATCAGTCAATTATCTTGCATCAATTTCAAATATAACTCCATCTGGTCCATATTCAGATACTGTAACCTTCATCGCTACAGGTAACTTCTAGAAGGATCTAGCTCCAAGAATCTAGATCCAAGTAAATTTCTAAAATTTTTCTTTATTTTTTTCAATTATACTATATGATAATTCAGCGCATTTAATTCTTGACAAAGATAATTCAATCACCAGTTCCTCTTTCACTTCATTAAAAAAATCTTTATCTATATCATTAATTCTTTTACCTTTAATTTTATCTGTAAGGATAGAGGTCGATGCCTTTGATATAATGCAGCCTTCACACTCAAATGATATATCTATGATTTTATCTTTATCTTTTTTTATATATAAAGTTATCATATCCCCACACAAAGGATTATCACCTTGAAGTACTAAGTTATAGTCTTTTATTTTTCCATAATTTTTTGGATTTTTATATAAATCCATTAAATATGCTCTAACCATCTGGTCATTCATGATTTATTTATAATAATCTATTATTCTGGATAATGATTTAACAAAGGCATTGATATCTGATTTATCATTATATATATATAAGCTTACACGTGACAAGGCAGGAACATTAAATTTTCTCATCAAAACTTGAGCACAATGATGTCCTGCTCTTATAGCGATATTATCTTCGTCTAGAAATGTAGCAATATCATGAGGATGTATCCCTGGGATATTAAAAGATATAATTCCTGTATCATGAGAATCTCCATATATCTCTACCTCTTCTAATTTAG
>DAHXLB010000016.1:0-5589 GCA_027371855.1 bacterium | reverse complement strand
GCCTTTGCCTTGTCCTGTAACTTTATCCATTATTACTTTAGCTGAAACAACTTTTCCAACTTTAGCAAAAACTTCTTCAAGCTCTGCATCTGTGATGCTATATGGGAGCTTACCAACAAATAAATTCTTTGCCATGATCTTTAAAAAAATAAAATAAAACTAACTATTTCAAAATATCCATATATAATAAAGGTTAGCAATTCCTTTACATAAGATCCTTTAAACCTATAGACCATAATAAATATTATTATAACCAATTACATAATTAATACTAAATGTGGATCAATAAGTCTTGAGGGTTCTTGTATTTACAAATACATATACATTAATTTTAAAATTGCCTAATAAACTCTCCTGTTAAAGATTGAATATTATACCTTATTGTACATCAAATCTTTTATTATTGAAAGAGCTTGGCATATTCTATCGTAAGTATGGCTTATTTTAATACCTAATTGTTATTTTATTCCCTCTTTAAACCTAACTTTTTGAACATATCTTTAGTATCATCTTGCTTTTGAGCCTTTTCTCCTTTTGATACAGGTAATGTAAAAGAAAATGTTGATCCTCCACCCTCTTTTGAATCTACCCATACTCTACCTCCATGTTTTTCTATTATTCCTTTAACAACATACAAGCCTAACCCTGTCCCTCCAGGCCTTACAAGTAAATATCGTGGATCGTTAGGATCTCCAGTATAATTATTCAGTCTATGGAATTTTTGAAATAATTTTGGTATATCATCATTTGCTATACCTATCCCTTGATCTTTAATATGTACTGTTAATTCTTTGTCATTTTCATCAATTGATATAACAATAGTTCCCTGATCTGAATATTTTATTGCATTTGATATAAGGTTCCCCAAGACCTCTTCAATTCTTGTTTTATCAGCAAAAACCTGATGTTTTACACCACTATCCTTATATTCTATCTTCAAACCTTTAGAGTCTGCATCTCTGCCAAATCCTATAAGCTGTGATTCTATCATTGCAGATATATCTATATATTCTGGTAATATTGTTATATCAGTTTTACCTAA
The DNA here is from genome assembly GCA_027371855.1 of bacterium. Lineage (GTDB taxonomy): Bacteria > Patescibacteriota > Dojkabacteria > JAKAPS01 > JAJZLI01 > JAJZKG01. The sequence goes on along the minus strand of DAHXLB010000016.1, from coordinate 4,547 downwards.
TCTTGATGCTTCAAGAAGGGTATTAACTATTCTTATTTCATTCTCTATACTTTCTACAGTCCTAGAAGTATATCTATCCAATCTTTCCATATCATCCCTATATTCTTTCCCTTTTAATTTCAATTTGAGCTCATCTACAAGAGATTTAGCCATATAGGCATTACCTTTTACTATTGTTGCTGGCGTTCTTAATTCATGGGATGCAATAGATAGTAAATCATCTTTAAGTTTATCTAGACTAGCAAGATCCTCATTGGCCTTCTTAAGCTCAGTATTTTTTTTATTTAACTCTGTAGTTGCAACTTTTACTTTACCTTCAAGTTCATTATTAAAATTTAATACTTCTTTGTATAATCTCAAATTAGTTATAAAAATTGCAATCTGTACCCTCAATTGAAGTAATATTTTCACATCATTTGTGTAATACGGATCTCCAGATTGCTTTCTACCAAGAAGTATTAAGCACATTAGATTATTCCCTGATTTTATTGGCAATATAAGGTCTACATCCTCTATAATCAATCCTTCAAAATCTTCATCTCTAGATTCACTTAATAAAAATACATCATCCAACTTGGATAAAATATCAATTTTATCTTGAATAAGCTTATCGTCAATACCTATCGAATGAATATCTAATGACCCATCTGAGGATACAATTATAAAAGCTATTTTAGATATACCAAATATTTTTTCTATAGACTCACTAAATATAGAAAAAAATTTATCTATGTCTATATTTGTATTAATAGATTCAAGTAGATAGTTAATCTCTTCATTTATATTACTTATCCTCTTAAATATAATCTTATCTAAAATTTGTTGCGATAATTCATGAAATAGAGGAAATAGTATAACTATTAAAGTAGAAAATAATATTTCAATAAATATTTCTATTAAAGTAAGTTGAAAAGCTATAACATAATCTACTAAAAGATCAAATAAAATAAGGAGTATGAAACTTGAGATATATATACTTAAAGCTCTTACGGCAACCGTAATATTAAATAATCTTTTTTCTATAATAGAATATGATACTAGAGAAAAAATAATTAAAGGATAAAAATTAGTTAAAGTAGATGAAATTATAGTATTTTTAAGAAATATTGGTAGTATAACATTAAAAATAATAACTAGTAGAAATAATGCCATAAAGCCTATCAATATATATTTTATCTGTAATCTATCATATTCCACGCTAGACTTATATTTTATATATAAATTTCTTATTGATAAGAATATAAAAGCCAACATGGAGATAAGAAAAAATAATATCCCTGGTCCTACAATTGGAGTAATAGTAGGATATAGTTTAACACTTTCAAATGTTATTGGAGATAATATTATTATTGATATAACAAGAAAATAAGTAGAAAAATATAAAACCTTTTTTATCTCACTACTATTGTATTCATTCAAAAAAGATCTCGTAAAAAAATAGAAAGTCGTGACTTCAGATAGTGCAAAAAATACCGTAAGTCTTATAAAAAGAAGTGTGAAGTAATTACTCGACTGATGATATGAATAATAATTTATTATTGTAACAAAAAAGAAAAATAGCGCAACTAAAAAAAATGTTATATTTTTATATATCTTTGTACCATTATAGAAGACTAGAAACCCCAAAAAAAGTACTAGTATAGATGATAAATAAGTAAGGATAATTATAATATTCATTTTTTTATTTTTTTATTTTTTTATAAATAGGTTTATCATGTGAGAACAAACCACCTTCTACATACTCTTCATATGAGATAATAGGAGAAACCTTTTTACCTAATGAAGCATATAATTTATTATATTCACTGTTTAATTTCCTTAAGTTAGAAATAATATATTCTAGGATATAATTTTTATCTAGAGTATTTTCATCTATTCCACTATTCAGTTCTAATTTAATATAAAATATCTGATTCTCTTCTTTATCATATTCAATATAAGCTTGAAATCTTCCTGTTATAAATTTTAACAAATCTAAAGAATAGGTAATGTGTTTTATATTATCTATGTAAATATTTACTGAATATATTGTAAGGGCAACATCAGACCTACCTTTTATATAAACAATTGGTAGATTTAATTCATCCTTCACATCAAATTTACGACCCAACCTTTTCTCTATTTCTTCTTTAAAATAAATTCCTCCAGAATCTCTGGTATCATATCTTATAGCAGGAAATACTCCAAAATAGGTAAGAATTACATTGTTATTTGACTCTTCCAAGTATTTCACCAACGGATTATATTGGGTAACTGTTGGCATTGTTTTTGTAGCAAAAACATCATTTATTTTTTCAGGATGTTTCTGTAAATACATTTTTAATAAGTTAGTATATTGTGTCTCAATTGCAACAATACCTCCTTCAGAAGATCCTATTAAAGAAACAACTCTCTTCCCATCATTCTCTTTATCAAGTTGGTTATATATATATTGTCTCCATTCTTCAGTTATAGATTCTCCTCCAACCAGAACAAAAATATCTTTTTTTGTTATATCTATTCCATTGATAATACATTCTCTAAAAATATCTTTAACAAACCCTGGGTATGCAATGAATATTATCTGGTCATATTCACTATGTATAAATTTTTTAATAATTTTTATATTCTCTTCCATATTTAGTCCAGGAGTTATTAATGTAGATTCATAACCTTTATACCCTATTAGGATACTTGCTGCAATTGTAATATTTGCACTATTCCATACACCCATACCTAGAGAAACAATAATAAGAGTTTTCTTATTTTTTATTCCATAATTTAAATGGAATAAAAATTCATATTCTTTAGCAAGGTCTATATCTTTAACCGTACCTCTGGGCCAATATATTGGATTACCCGTTGAACCAGTACTAGATGTAATTGATGAAACATAGGCTAGATCGGTTACTAAATCTTCAAAATTATATTTCAATATATAATTATCTTTTGTAGTTATAGGTAGTTTTTCAAAATCATTGATTGTCCTGATATTATCTATATTTATACTCCTCTCTTTTAAAAACTTCATATAGCCTTTTATTTTGGGAGCATATTGATGAAAGCCTTTAAGTACATTTTCTTGACTTTTTTTTACTAAATCATTTTTGTTAGTATTAATGAAAAATTTAATTTCATCTTCAACATCTGTGTTAAAAAAATCTTCTAATTTTTTTCTGAATTCATTATTGTTATACATAAATAGTGTATATGTTATGATATAATATATCATACATTAAAATGGAATAAAATGAATTATTCTGACAGTACCAAATACTTATCAATAAAAGAAACAATAAAGATTAGTCAAGCTATAGGTAATTCTAAAAAGGATACAGAAATTATAGACTTTGGACGTGGAGATACAGATATGCTCATATCCTCAGATTCTATAAAAAAATTAACAAGGAGCTTAATTAACGGAGAATATAAATATTCATCCTCCAAAGGAAATAGAGAACTTTTAGAAAAATTAGCCACAATTAATAATGTATCTAGAGATAATATAGCTATTGGTAACGGAGCATCAAGTCTATTTTATCTAACCCTGAAAATTTTATTTAATACAGATGATGAAATAGTAATAATGGCTCCATACTGGCCAGTCTATAAAACTCAATCCAATATTGAAGGCATAGTACCAAGAATATTCAAACTAGATAACAAATTAAATTTTCAATCTAAAAATTTAGATAGTTTCATAAAAAAACTAAAAAAACCAAAAGCAATTGTTATTAACAACCCTAATAATCCATCTGGAAAAGTTTTCTCTAAAAAAGAGTTACAAGATATAATAAAAATATCTAAAAAATATAAACTTACCATAATATCAGATGAAGTGTATTCTGATATAGTTTTTTCTCCTACAAAATATTATGGAATGCTAGATGTTTCAAAAGATTTAAAAAACATTGTAATTATAAACTCAGCTAGTAAAAATTATGGGATGTCTGGATTTAGAATAGGATATTTGATATCAAATAATGAATTTATAGAAAAGATTGTATCACTTATATCAGAAACTGTATCGAATGTTCCTGAATTCATACAAACATGTCTTTTAAATGAATTACATGATGTAAAAAAACATAAAAGAAATATCGAAGACATTGGAAAAAAACTTGCGGTAGCAATAAAAGAAATTAAAAAATCAAAAAATTTAGTTTTAAATACATATGGCAATACTATATATTTATTTCCAAAACTTAAAGATATAAAATATAAATCAGAAGAATTTTCGATTAAACTAGCAAAAGAATATGGAGTGATTGTTACTCCAGGAATTTATTTTGGAATGGAAAATTATATCAGAATATCTATAGGGAACACTTCAATAAAAAATATTAAAAAAGGCTTAGATCTGATTAATAAATTTATTGAGAAAAATAAGATCTAACACAATAAATTTTTTATACGCTTTATTTTACTATTTCTTCTAAATTTAAAAATATTTTATTATTTAATTTATTACCTAACACAATCTGTTTTATAGCATAAGTAACAAAAATCCCAGTTAATGAGGATGCTAATTTTAATTGAGACATCCAAGATATTTCTCCTTTAGACAT